>JBOGYJ010000027.1:0-16908 GCA_050696795.1 Solirubrobacteraceae bacterium
TGCAGATCGGCGGAGCTGGATGCGATCACGAGCCCGCCGAGCACGGCGGCAGCAGCGGTGCAGGCAAGCGTCAGGCGCTTGAAGTGGCGGGGAATATGCATCCAGGCGGAGGTCTGTAGTGGGACGAAAGTCGCGGGTGTCTCGGACCCGTCGCTCCCAAAAACGCCGTACCGGGCGTCGGCGGCGCCAACCTTAGCGACCCACCCCTTGATGCCAACTAAAGCGGCCTGCGTGCAAGAGATCCTGCAAAATGCAGGAATTACTCGGTCGGTGTAACCGGTGGCCGCGTTTTTCCCAGCGCGAGCGGGGACTTTACGCGTCGGTGCGCTTGCGGGCGCGGGCTGCCTTGACGCGGGAGGTCTGGTCGAGGATCGTCTTGCGCAGGCGCACGTTTAGCGGCGTGACCTCGACCGATTCGTCCTCGCGCAGGAACTCCAGCGCGGCATCGAGTGAGAGCTCGCGCTTGGGCACCAGGCGCACCAACTCGTCGGCGGTGGAGGAGCGGATGTTCGTCAGGTGCTTCTCCTTGACGGCGTTGACGTCGAGGTCCTCGGCCCGCGAGTTCTCGCCCACGACCATGCCCTCGTAGACCTCCTCGCCGGGCCCGACGAATAGCGAGCCGCGCTCCTGCAGGTTGAAGAGGGCGAAGGCCGCCACCGTGCCGCGGCGGTCGGCCACCAGCGAGCCGCTGCCGCGTGTGCGGATCTCGCCCTGCCAGGGCTCCCAGCGGTCGAACACGTGGTGCACCAGGCCGGTGCCGCGGGTCTCGGTCAGGAACTCGGTGCGAAAGCCGATCAGGCCGCGCGCGGGGATGATGTACTCCATACGCACCCAGCCGGTGCCGTGGTTGATCATCTGCTCCATGCGGCCCTTGCGCAGGGCCAGCATCTGCGTGATCACGCCGACGTACTCCTCGGGCGTGTCGACGCTCATGCGCTCCATCGGCTCGTGCACCTTGTCCTTGATCATGCGCGTGACGACCTGGGGCTTGCCGACGGTCATCTCGAAGCCCTCGCGGCGCATGACCTCGACCAGCACCGCCAACGCCAATTCGCCGCGACCCTGGACCTCCCAGACCTCAGGGCGCTCGGTCGGGTTGATGCGCAGCGACACGTTGCCGATCAGCTCGCGCTCGAGCCGCGCCTTCAGCTGCGAGGCGGTGAGCTTGTCGCCGTCCTGGCCCGCCAGTGGCGAGTCGTTGATGCCGACCGTGACCGACAGCGAGGGCTCGTCGACGGTGATCGGCGGTAGCGGCCTGGGGTTCTCCGGGTCGGCGAGCGTGTCGCCGATCGTGATCTCGGGAATCCCGGCCACGGCGATGATGTCGCCGGCGCTGGCCTTCTCGGCGCTGACCCGCTCGAGCGCCTCGGTCACGTACAGCTCGGTGACCCTGACGCGCTCGACAGAGCCGTCGGCCCGGCACCAGGCGACCGTCTCACCCTTGCGGATCGTGCCCTGATGCACGCGACAGATGGCGATCCGCCCGACATAGGGAGAGGCGTCGAGGTTGGTCACGTGCGCCTGCAGCGGTGCCCCCGGCTCGTACTCCGGCGGGGGAATGTGCTGCACGAGCAGCTCGAGCAGCGGCTGCAGGTCGGTGCCCGGCTGGTCCAGATCCGGGGTCGCTGTGCCCGCCTTGGCGTTGGTGTAGACGATCGGGAAGTCGATCTGGGACTCGTCGGCCTCGAGGTCGAGGAAAAGCTCGTAGGTCTCATCGATCACCTCGCTGATGCGGGCGTCCGGGCGGTCGATCTTGTTGATCACCAGGATCACCGGCAGCCGCGCCTCGAGCGCCTTGCGCAGCACGAAGCGCGTCTGCGGCAGCGGCCCCTCGGAGGCATCGACCAGCAGCAGCACGCCGTCGACCATCGTCAGCCCGCGCTCGACCTCGCCGCCGAAGTCCGCGTGCCCGGGGGTGTCGATGATGTTCAGCGTGATCTCGCCGTGGCGCACCGCCGTGTTCTTGGCGAGGATCGTGATCCCCTTCTCGCGTTCGAGGTCCGTCGAGTCGAGCACCCGGTCGGCCACGTCCTGGTTGGCGCGAAAAGCACCGGATTGCCACAGCAGCGCGTCGACGAGCGTGGTCTTGCCGTGATCGACGTGGGCGACGATCGCGAGGTTGCGGATGTCTGAGCGGCTGGCCATCGCCGGCCACTGTAGAGCGTAAGCTCCAGACGTCTTCCATTGGGGTGCCGGATTGGTCTGCCAGGAATGCCGGGCTGAAAATCGAGACGGCGCTAAGTTCTGCAACTCCTGCGGAGCGCGCCTGTCGGCGGCCTGCCCCTCCTGTGGCTCGCCGGCGCAGCCCGAGGAGCGCTTCTGCGACGAGTGCGGAATGGCGCTGAGCGCTTCGGCCGTGCCCCGCTTGGGCACGGCCGGCGAGAACGCCGGTGGTGCGGCGGCCCCCGAACCTGAGCGCCCGGCCGCGCGCCCGGACGCTGGATGTCCGAACGGATGGTCACATGCGGCAGATCCCTCTGCCGGGGGCTTTGCCCGGTTGACCATCCGTCCGGCGCATCCACAGGCCCGCCGCCCCACGGGCCACCCCTGGGCCGGCTGCCCCGCCGGCCCGCCCCTTCAGACGAGCGACCCCGATCCGGCCGCTCGCCAAGCTCCGAGAAGTTTCAAGCGAAGTGGCGCTCGATCACGGTCCCGCCCTGCGCCGGTCGGGCCTTCACGTGGGGGATGGCACGCAGGAGGCTGCTCAAGCTCGGTGTGCGGGCGCCGCGATCGACCCGGTGCGGTTGATGGCCGGCCAGTCGGCGGAGCTCGTTGTTGTGGCTGACCGCTGCGATATAGAGCATCTTGCTGTTGGACATTTGTGCTTCCCCCTGCTCCTCGCTCTTGAGCGGCGCTCGGTGCGTTGCTCGATGAGGGGAAAGTTATGCCCGTTCCAGCACCCCAACTACGTCATATGACACCTTCGATGCACACCTTCCTGGAATCGCTCACAGCGACCGAGCGGGACGCCCTGCTCGCGGCCGGGCATCTCCGCCGCTGGGCGGCGGGCGAGGTGCTGTTCCGTGAGGGAGATACGGCGGGTAGCGCGCTCGTGATCGTCAGCGGCCTGGTCAAGATCCACAAGCATGGCCACAGCGGCGACGAGCTGATCCTGTCCCTCTGCGGTCCCGGCGATCTGCTCGGCGAGGTCACCGCCGTCGAGGGGGCGACGCGCTCTGCTGACGTCGCCGCGCTGCAGGATGTCGAGGCCGTTGCGGTGGCTGTCGCGGACCTTCGGGGGCTGCTGACCCAGCATCCGCGTCTCGCGCTCGTGTTGCTCGAGCTGGCGCTGGGACGCCTGCGCCTCGCCGACCGGCGCCGGCTGGAGCTCGCCACCGCCGAGAGCCTGCCGCGCGTCACGAGCCGCCTGCTGGAGCTGGCGGAGCGATTCGGCGTCGACGCCGCGGACGGGACGCTCGCCGTCGACATGCCGATCAGCCAGGAGGAGCTGGCGTCCTGGGCGGCCGCCTCACGTGAGTCGACCGCCAGGGCGCTGCGGACCCTGCGAGAGCTCGGTCTGATCGAGACCCACCGCAAGCGGATGGTGGTGCTCGACGCGGGCCGCCTCAGGCAGCACGCCTCGCGGCTGTGAGATCCGCACCAGCGCCGCGGTCGGGTCCGCCGGGGTGGCCAGCGGGCCGCCCGGCGGGGATCACGCCGGCTGCAGGCCGCCGAACCCGGTCCACAGCGCAGCCATCGCCGCATCGACGACCTCGGGGCGGGTGACGTTCGGGTGCCCCGCCCACCAGCGCGCGGCCGCGATCAGGCCGTCACGGTGCATCGCGAACAGCGCCCGTGCGCGCACGGTTTCGGGCTCGAGCCCGGCGCGGTGGGCGTCGGCCGCGAGCAGGTCCGCGAGCACGCGGTTGGACTCGCCGCGGATGCGGTGGTACTCATGCGCGCCCTCCTGATTCAGCGGTGGATGACGGGGGAACAGCAGGCGCCAGCCCAGCGGATGTTCCTCGACGAAGCTGAAGAAGGCGTCGAAGGTCGCCCGCCAGCGCTCCTCGGTCGTTCCCTCCGAGCCCAGCGCGGCGCGGAGGTAGGACAGCAGCTCCCCCTGCTCGGCGTCGAGCAGCTCGACGAATAAGGCGTGCTTGGAGGGGAAGTGGTCGTAGAGCACGGTGCGGGCGACGCCCGCCGCGCGGGCGATGCGCCCGACGGAAGCGGCCTCGTAGCCGCGCTCTGCGAACTCCGGCAGCGCGGCAGCGACGATCAGCTCACGCCGCTGGGAGCCCTTCAGCCTCGTCTTTGGAGCATCTGATGTCATCGCGTAACTCACCGGATTCCCGGAGGGGAGATTCTGAACACAGAGTATTGTCCGACACAGGTGTCGGTTAGTTATAGATGCAGCCGAACACGCACCCGTCTCAAGGAGCCTCTGCATGCCAGCCACTGAACCGCTCATATTCGACGCGATCCGGACCCCTCGCGGCCGTGGTAAGTCGAGCGGGTCGCTCTACACGACCAAGCCGATCGACCTCGTCGTCGGCCTGATCCACGAGGCGCTCGGCCGCAACCCGGACCTCGACCCCGCCCGGATCGAGGACATGGTGCTCGGGTGCGTCACTCCGATCGGCGATCAGGGCGGTGACATCGCCAAGGCCGCCGCCGCCAAGGCCGGGCTGCCCGACAGCGTGCCGGGCGTGCAGCTCAACCGCTTCTGCGCCTCCGGCCTCGAGGCCGTCAACATCGCCGCTCAGAAGGTCGCCTCCGGCTGGGAGGACCTGGTCCTCGCCGGCGGTGTCGAATCGATGTCGCGCGTGCCGATGGGCTCCGATGGTGGCGCCTGGGCGATGGACCCGGAGACCGCCTATGAGAACTCGTTCGTGCCGCAGGGGATCAGCGCCGACCTGATCGCGACGATCGAGGGCTTCAGCCGCGAGGACGTCGACGTCTACGCCGCGCGCTCGCAGGCGCGCGCCGCCGCCGCCCAGGCTGAGGGACGCTTCAAGGAGTCGGTCGTGCCGGTGCTCGACTCAGGCGACAACGTCGTGCTCGACCACGACGAGTTCATTCGCGCCGACACGACGGTCGACACGCTCGGCCGGCTGAAGCCGTCCTTTCAGATGATGGGTGACTTCGGCGGTTTCGACGCCGTCGCGCTGCAGAAGTACCACTGGGTCGAGAAGATCGACCATGTCCATACGCCCGGCAACTCCTCCGGCATCGTCGACGGCGCCAGCCTGGTCGCCGTCGGCAACGAGAAGATCGGCGCCGAGCTCGGGTTGAAGCCGCGCGCGCGGGTCGTCGCCACCGCCGTCACCGGCACCGAGCCGACGATCATGCTCACCGGCCCCGCGCCCGCCAGCCGGAAGGCGCTGGCCAAGGCCGGGCTGACACTCGATGACATCGACCTGATCGAGATGAACGAGGCGTTCGCCGCCGTGGTGCTGCGCTTCGCCCGCGACATGGCGGGCAAGGACAATGAGCAGGCGCTGCTCGAGAAGGTCAACGTCAACGGCGGCGCGATCGCCATGGGGCATCCGCTCGGGGCGACCGGCGGGATGATCCTCGGGACGCTGATCGATGAGCTGCAGCGCACCGGGGGCAGGTACGGGCTGGCCACGCTCTGCATCGGTGGCGGCATGGGAATCGCGACGATTGTGGAGGCGCTCTAGATGTCTGATTCAACGATTCGCTGGCAGCGCGCAGCGGACGGGATCGTCGTCCTGACGCTCGACGACCCGGCCCAGTCGGCCAACACGATGAACGTCGCCTACGCCGAGTCGATGCGCTCGACGGTGGCGCGGCTGCAGGAGGAGAAGGAGCAGATCGAGGGCGTGATCATCACCTCGGCGAAGAGCACCTTCTTCGCCGGTGGTGACCTCAACGCCCTGCGGCTCGTCTCCAAGGAGAACGCGCGCGAGTTCGGCGAGTTTCTGCGCGAGGCCAAGGCTCAGCTGCGCGCGATCGAGACGCTCGGCGTGCCGGTGGTGGCCGCGTTGGGCGGCGCCGCGCTGGGCGGCGGTCTGGAGATCGCGCTGGCCACGCATCACCGCGTGATCCTCGACGACCCCAAGGCCGTGGTCGGCTTCCCCGAGGTGATGCTCGGCCTGCTGCCGGGCGCCGGCGGAGTCACCCGCACGGTGCGGATGATCGGTATCGCGCAGGCGCTGATGGGCGTGCTGCTGCAGGGCCAGAAGCGCTTCAAGCCGGCCGAGGCAAAGGAGCTCGGCCTGGTCGATGAGATCGTGCCGGATCGCGACGATCTGATCCCGGCGGCGAAGCGGTGGATCGCCGAGAAGGCCGCCTCGGGCGAGCCGATCGGCCAGCCCTGGGACACCGACAAGAAGTACAAGATTCCGGGTGGAACCCCGTCGACGCCGTCGTTCGCGGCCAACCTTCCGGCCTTCCCCGCCAACCTCCGCAAGCAGATCAAGGGCGCGAACATGCCCGCGCCCCTGAACATCATGGCCGCGGCGGTGGAGGGCGCTCAGGTCGACTTCGACCATGCGCTCGAGGTCGAGAGCCGCTACTTCATCGAGCTCGCCACCGGCCAGGTCTCCAAGAACATGATCCAGGCCTTCTGGTTCGACCTGAACCGTGTGGGCGGCGACCGTGGCCGTCCGGCCGAGATCGAGCCATACAACGCCAGGAAGGTCGTGATCCTCGGTGCCGGGATGATGGGCGCCGCGATCGCCTACGTCTCCGCGAAGGCGGGCATCGAGGTGGTCCTCAAGGACGTCTCGCTCGACGCGGCGCGGCGCGGCAAGGGCTACTCGGAGAAGCTGGTCGCCAAGGCCGTCGAGCGCGGACGCTCGAGCCAGGAACAGGCCGATGCACTGTTGGCGCTGATCACGCCCACGGACAAGCCCGACGATGCCGCCGGTGCCGATCTCGTGATCGAGGCGGTGTTCGAGGACCCGTCGATCAAGGAGCCGGTCTGGAAGGAGATCGAGCCGCACGTCGCCCCCGACGCGCTGCTCGGCTCCAACACCTCGACGCTGCCGATCACCGGCCTCGCCGCTTACGTCACCCGCCCCGAGGACTTCATCGGGGTCCACTTCTTCTCGCCCGTGGACAAGATGCCGCTGGTCGAGCTGATCAAGGGTGAGCGCACCAGCGACGAGGCGACCTTCAGGGCGCTCGACTTCGTCAAGCAGATCAAGAAGACGCCGATCGTCGTCAACGACAGCCGTGGCTTCTACACCAGCCGCGTGATCGGCACCTTCATCAACGAGGGCATCTCGATGCTGGCCGAGGGCATCCCGGCTCCTACGATCGAGCAGGCCTCCTCGCAGGCCGGCTATCCGGCGCCGGTGCTGCAGCTCTCCGACGAGCTCAACATGAAGCTGATGCGCAAGATCGCCAAGGCGGCCCGCGACGCGGTGCAGGCCGAGGGTGGCACCTGGGTCTCGCATCCCGCCGAGGGCGTGATCGAGCGCATGCTCGACGAGTTCGACCGTCCCGGCCGGCTCGAGGGCCGGGGCTTCTACGAGTACGACGCCGAGGGCAAGCGCACGGGCCTCTGGCCGGGCCTGCGCGATGCCTTCCCGCCGGTCCCCGACCCCTGGGCGCTGTCGCTGCGTGACCTCGAGGAGCGCCTGCTGTTCATCGAGGCGATCGAGTCGGTCAGGTGCTTCGACGAGGGCGTGATCGAGTCCGTGGCCGACACCAATATCGGCTCGATCATGGGCATCGGCTACCCGCCCTGGACCGGTGGCGCGCTGCAGTACATCAACGGCTATGTCCCGACCGCCCCCCCGGCAACCACCGGCCTGGCCGGCTTTGTGGCCCGCGCCCGCGAACTGGCCGCGCAGTATGGCGAGCGCTTCGAGCCGCCGGCCTCGCTGGTCGAGCGCGCCGAGCGCGGGGAGCCCTACAGCGACGAGCTGATCGCTGCGAGCGCCGCGAGCGCGTGAGCGCCGGAGCGCCGCGAGCCCCGGAGCGCCGCGAGCGCCGGAGCGCCGCGAGCGCCGCGAGCGCCTGAGCGCCCCCCAGACCGTTTCCGCCGGAGGGGTGGCTGCGCTTTGCCACCCCTCCGGATAAGCTCGCACCCGGATGCATAGGCGAGGGCGTACTGTCGGCCTGGCGTGGCTCGGTGCTCTGATTCTCGTGGTGATCGCCGTGGTGGTTGCGGTGGTCGCGATCAACCGCGCCGGCTCGGGCGGCTCGGAGCCGCGGGTGAGGACGCAGATCCATCGCAAGCGTGCGACCAGGAAGCACCACGAGCGCAAGCCCGCCTCCAAGCTGGTCCGCAACGCGACGCCGCAGGCGACCTGGAAGAAGTACACGGGCCCGGTCCCGTTGCTCGTCTACCACGCGCTCGGGCCGGCCCCGGCAGGCGCTCCGTTCCCCGGCCTGTACGTCTCCTACGGGGACTTCGAGGCCGAGATGGCGTGGCTGCACACGCACGGCTACCAGGCGGTCACGATCGACGAGGTAATGAAGGCCTGGTACCACGGCGGCACGCTGCCGGCCAAGCCGATCGTGATCACCTTCGACAACGGTTACCCGGAGCAGGTCACGTTCGCGCCGCACGTTATGGCCAGATACGGCTGGCCCGGCGTGCTCAACGAGATCACCGAGAACCACCTGGCCCCGCGTCAGATCTGGCCCGTGATCCGCATGGGCTGGGAGGTCGATTCGCATTCGCTGACGCATCCCGAGCTGACCACCGCGACACCGGCCGAGCTGTGGGCGCAGGTGCACGACTCGCGCGTCTATCTGCAGAAGACCTTCCACATCTCGTCGAACAGCTTCTGCTACCCGTCGAGCCACTACAACGCCGCCGTGATCGCGGCCGTGAAGCGGGCCGGCTACACCAACGCCGTCACCGAGGGCGACGCTTACGCCACCAGCGCCGACCCCTACCTGCTGCCGCGCTTCGAGATCGAGAGCGGTGTCTCCGAGCTCGCCGCCGACCTGCTGGACAATCAGCCGGCCGGCTACGGCACCGCCTCTGCCTGACGTCGGACCCCCCCGATTGCGGTGCAACGGCACGTCAGTTGCTGAAACGTGTTACTGGAGTAACGTGGCGCGCGCCTGCCCTCGAGGCGGGTCAGTGAGAGCAGAGAACGGAGTGGGATGCAGACGCACGCGGGAATCGACGCACAGGCCGTGCTGGCACAGCTGAGCCTCGAGGAGAAGGCCTCGCTGCTCGACGGATCGGACTACTGGCACTCCGAGCCGGTGGAGCGCCTTGGTGTGCCGACGATCCTCGTCACCGACGGGCCGCATGGTCTGCGCAAGGTGGCGGCCCCCGACGATGCGTCGATCGAGCATTCCGACGAGGCGACCTGCTTTCCGCCGGCGGCCGGCCTCGGCTCCTCCTGGGATCGCGACCTCGCACTGCGGATCGGGCAGGCACTCGGCACGGAGTGCCGTGTGGCGGGTGTGGCCGTGCTGCTCGGCCCGGGGGTGAACATGAAGCGCTCGCCACTCTGCGGGCGCAACTTCGAGTACTTCTCGGAGGATCCGCTGCTGGCCGGCGTACTCGCCGCGGCCTGGGTCACGGGTGTGCAGAGCCACGGGGTCGGCACCTCGCTCAAGCACTTCGCAGCCAACAACCAGGAGGCTGAGCGCCTGCGGGTCTCGGCCGAGGTGGACGAGCGCACGCTGCGCGAGATCTATCTGGCGGCGTTCGAGCGGGTGGTCAACGACACGCAGCCCTGGACGATCATGAGCTCGTACAACAAGATAAACGGGGTCTACGCGTGCGAGAACGCGTGGCTGCTGACCGAGGTGCTGCGTAACGAATGGGGCTTCGAGGGTGTGGTCGTCTCCGACTGGGCGGCGGTCGACGATCGCGCCGCCGCGCTGGTCGCGGGCTGTGACCTGGAGATGCCGTCCTCGGGCGGGGTCGGTTCCCAGGCGATCCTCGAAGCCGTCGCCGCCGGCGAGCTGACCGAGGCGCAGGTCGATGCCGCCGCCGCGCGCGTGCTCGCGCTGGTCGAGCGCGCCGGGCAGCGCGAGCGGCTCGCGAGCTACGACCAGGACGCCCACCACGAGCTCGCGCGGGAGGCGGCGGCGGCCAGTGCCGTGCTACTCAAGAACGAGCGCGGCCTGCTGCCGCTCGACCCCGAGCGCGGCGGCGCGATCGCGATCATCGGCGAGTTCGCGCGCACGCCTCGCTACCAGGGCGCCGGCTCCTCGCAGGTCAATCCCACCAGACTCGAGAACGCGCTCGATGCGCTGCGAGCGGACCTCGATGGCAAGCGCGAGGTGCTGTTCGCTGGAGGCTTCGAGATCGAAGCCGAACAGTCCGACCCGGCGCTGGTCGCCGAGGCCGTGCAGGCAGCCAGCGACGCGGAGATCGCCGTGGTCTTCCTCGGGCTGCCACCCTCGTATGAGTCAGAGGGCTGGGACCGCGAGCACATGGACCTGCCGGCCCTGCAGCTCGATCTGCTCGAGCAGATCGCGGCGGTCAACTCGAACGTCGTGGTCGTGCTCTCCAACGGGGCTGCGGTCGTCACCTCGGACTGGGATCAGCACGCCGGTGCTGTGCTCGAGGGCTGGCTGCTCGGCCAGGCCGGCGGTCGCGCGCTGGCCGACCTGCTGCTCGGCAGCGCCAACCCATCGGGCAAGCTCGCCGAGACGATTCCGGTGAAGCTGAGCGACAACCCGACGGTCGGCAACTTCCCGGGAGAGAACCTGATCGTTCGCTACGGCGAGGGTTTGCTGATCGGCTACCGCTGGTACGACGCGCATCAGCTCGAGGTCTCCTACCCGTTCGGGCACGGCCTCTCGTACACGAGCTTCGCGTACTCGGACCTCGCCGTCGAGGTGCTCGAGCTCGGTGGCGAGCCGCGCGTCGAGCTGTCGCTGACCGTCACCAACACGGGCGCGCGGGCCGGAGCCGAGGTCGTCCAGGTATATGTGAGCGATCCCGTCGCCGGCGTCTACCGGCCGGCCCAGGAGCTGCGCGGCTTCGAGAAGGTCAGGCTCGAGCCCGGCGCCAGCGGTCGCGTCACGATCGCGCTCGACAAGCGCGCGTTCGCCTACTGGCACACCGCGCGCGGCGAGTGGGTCGTCGAGGGTGGCGAGTTCCAGCTGCGGGTCGGCTCCTCGAGCCGTGACATCCGCCTCACGGAGACGATCATGCTCAGCGGCGGCGAGGTCACGGCGCCGCTCACGGTGACCTCGACCTACGGCGAGTTCCTCGCTCGCCCGGAGGCGGCAGAGTGGCTCCACGAGGTCTTGCGGCGCGCGCCGCTCGGCGAGCGCGTGATCGGCACCCACCTGGGCAAGATGCTCGAGACGGTGCCCGTCAACCGTCTCGCGCGCTTCCCTGGCTCGGGCTTCACCGAGCAGGACATCGCGGACTACCTGGCCGGCTGAGGGCTGCCGGCCACCTGAACCCTGCCGGCGAAGCAGCGGCGAGCCGGCAGCAGCCTTCGGCTGTGGTCAGATCACCAGACCATGGCGCACGGTGTTCTCGCTGACGCTGCGCGCCTCCACGAACTGCAGCAGGTAGTCGGGGCCGCCGGCCTTCGGGCCGGTGCCCGACAGGCGGCCGCCGCCGAACGGCTGGCGTCCGACCATCGCGCCGGTGATCTCTCGGTTGACGTACAGGTTGCCGACGATCCCGCGCCGGCTGACCATGTCGATCGTGCTGGGGCTGCGGCTGAACAGCCCGCCGGTGAGGCCGTAGCTGCCCGACTCGATCAGCTCGACGGCCGCCTCGACGCTGTCGACGCGCTCGGATGACAGCACGGGGCCGAACACCTCCTCGTTGACGATGCGCGAGTCGTCGGGAAGGTCGACGAACAGTGTCGGCGCGACGTAATGGCCATCGCCGCCGGGAATCGCCGTCGTCGCCCGCGGCGCGAGCTCGGCGCCCTGCAGGTACGAGCCGATCCGCTGCTGGGCCTCCTCGTCGATGACGGCCGAGAGGTCGGAGGCGAAGTCCTCCGCCGGGCCGACCCGCAGCGTCTCGATCGCGCCCGCCAGCCGCTCGTTGAGCGCATCGGCGATCTCGCGGTGGACCAGCACGCGTGAGGCCGCGGAGCACTTCTGCCCGGCGAAGCCGAAGGCGCTCCTGACAATCGCTGGCACCGCGTCGTCGAGGTCCGCGTCGGCGTCGACGATCACGCAGTTCTTGCCGCCCATCTCGGCGATCACTTTCTTGATGTGGTGCTGCCCCGGCGCCTGCTCGGCCGCGGTGCGGATGATGCTGAGTCCGGCCGCGACCGATCCGGTAAAGGCGACCATGTGCACCTTGGGGTGCGCGACCAGCGCCTTGGCCGGCTCGTCGCGCCCGGTCAGCAGCTGCAGCGCGCCGGCGGGCACACCCGCCGCGTGCAGCGCCTCGACGACCGCATGCCCGCAGGCCGGCGTCTGCTCCGCCGGTTTGAAGACGACGGCGTTGCCGGTGGCAAGGGCTGCGGAGACCATCCCGGCGGGGATCGCCATCGGGAAGTTCCAGGGCGCGATCACCGCGCACACGCCGCGCGGGAAGTAGCTCAGGCGGTTGCGCTCGCCGGGAAGCTGGACCAGCGGGCGTCCGGCTGCGAGCGTGACTGCCCCGGCCGCGTAGTACTCGAAAAAGTCGATGGCCTCGCACACATCGGCGTCGGCCTCGGCCCAGGGCTTGCCCGCCTCGAGCACGGCGAGCGCCGCCAGTTCCTGGCGGCGCTCGCGCATCAGCCCCGCCGCCCGCTGCAGAACCGCGGCACGCTCACCCGCTTCCAGCGCGGACCAGCCACGGAAGCCCTCGGCGGCACGCTCCACGGCCGCCTCGGCGTCAGCGCGCGAGCTGTCGGCAGCGATCGCGATCACCTCGCTCGGGTCGGCCGGGTTGGTCGACACCAGCTCGCCCCCAGCTAGGCCACCGCCCACGCCGCCCCTGCCCGCGATCCGCAACGGCAGCTTCGCGCGCAGCTCGTCAAGTGCACGCACCGCCTGCGCCCGCACCGATTCGCGACGGAACTCGAGCACCGGCTCGTTGCGGAATGTGCTTTCAGCGCTCACGGCTTCTGCAGTAGCAGTTCGAGTTCGGCGCCCGTCGTCTGCGCGGCCAGGAACGAGTCATTGGACGTGTTCTCGAGCAGGCGCCGCACCAGGTAGGCCATGCCGGCGACCAGATCACCGACCGGGCAGTACACGCGCACGCGCCGGTCGACGGCGGCGATCGCCGCGGCGGTGTCGTCGCCGAGCCCGCGCAGCACCTGCAGCTCGAGCGCCTCCGGCGGCAGGCCCAGGTGGTCGCTGTAGGCCAGCGCGTGGGCCAGCGAGCGTAGGTTGTGCGAGGCGATCGCCGGCCGCAGCGCCAGGCCCTCGGCGCGCGCGTCGAGCAGCCGGCGGGTCAGGTGCTCGTAGTGGCGATCACACGAGCGCCGATCGGTGAACACGGGCGCCTCCCAGCCGTTCTGCGCCGCCATCACCACCTCGTGGTCCCAGTAGGCGCCCTTGACCAGACGGATCGTGAACGGTGCCCTGCGCGGCCGCTCGCGCAGCCAACCGAGCAGCCGCTCGAGCTCCTCCTCGGAGTCGGTGAGGTACCCCTGCAGCACGATCCCGGCGGAGGGGCCGTCGTCGAACTCGGGGTCGCCGAGCAGCTCGAGCACCAGCTCGGTGATGCCCTGGCGCGTATCGAGCGACTCCATGTCGATGTGCAGGTGGGCCCCGACATCGCGCGCCAACCGCAGCAGCGTGAGCAGCCGCTCGCGCGCCGCCGCGAGCGCTCGCGCCGGGGCGTTGGCGCGCAGGTGCGGCGTCAGCGCCGAGACCTTGACGCTCAGGTTCGCGCGTGGCAGCGGCCCGAGGCCGTCGTGCTCGAGCAGCGCCTGTGGCTGCCAGCCGCGGCCGGTGCGGGCCAGCGCGCCCAGCGTGTCCGCGCAGCGCGCGGCGTAGACACCGCCCTCGCCCTCGGTCAGCGTCGCCTCACCGAGCAGGTCGAGCGTGACGCAGCGCCGCAGCTGCCACAGCGAGCTCAGCTCAGGAGCCGCCGCGGCGGCATCCTCGCCGGCGATGAAGCGGTGCGCCATCTGGGCGACAGCGAGCGCGGCCGCCGAGGCGGTGGGCAGCTCCAGCGCACGACGCCCCACCAGCGTCGAGAGCCTTCGCGCGGTGCCGGAGCCGACGGCGGCCTCCTCCAGGTACTCGTGCAGATGGCGGACGAGGGCGGCGCGGTCACGGCAAGCCGGGCGCACGTCGACGAAGCGGAACAGCGCCGCGCGCAGCTGCGGATCGCCGATCATCGTCTGCATCATGCGCCGCTCGACCAGCGCCGCCGGGTTGCGACCGCCGCTGGGCAGCTGCCCAGCCAGGCGCCGCCCCCAGAGATGCACTTCCTTCTCAAGCGCGTCAACAGCCATGCGTCACATGATCCCTTAGCATGCGGCAGCGTGATCCAATTTCAGGAAGGTCGTGTCGACAGCGGTGAGGGCTGCCGCCTCGAGGCGGCGATGCGCGCCGAGGTGGGAGAGATGTACGCCGGCCTGGATCTGCAGGCGCCGGACATGCCCACGGCCGGTCCCGAGCAGCTGAACGCGCCGAACGGCTCGTTCATCGTCGGCTACGAGGACGACGTCGCGATCTGCTGTGGTGGTATCAAGCGCCTCGACGCCGAGTCGTGCGAGATCAAACGCATGTACGTGATCCCCGCGGCGCGCGGTCGCGGCGTCGCACGGGTCCTGCTCGCGGCGCTGGAGGACAGGGCACGCGAGCTCGGTTACGCCATGGCCCGCCTTGACACGGGCCCCCGGCAGCCGGCCTCGCAGCACCTCTACGAATCCGCCGGGTACGTCACGATCCCGAACTTCAACGCCAACCCGATGGCGACGTACTTCGGCGAGAAGCGGCTGTGACGCGCGTTCTTCCAGCCGTTTGTTCCAAATACCGAACTTACGGGAGGAAGAACGCCCAGCACCACGCTCAGATCTGACCCTTGGCACGCAGCTCGGCGACGGCGATGTTGGCGGCGAGCAGCTCATCATGCGAGGTGCCGGCGTCGATCCAGTAGCCGTCGAGCGTCTCGCAGCGCATCGTGCCCGTGCCGACGTAGACGTTGTTGAGGTCGGTGATCTCGAGCTCGCCGCGCCCCGAGGGAGTGAGTCCCTGCAGGTGCTCCCAGACGTACTCGTCGTACATGTAGATGCCGGTCTGGATCAGATGCGACTTGGGTGCCGAGGGCTTCTCCTCGATCCCGCGCACGCGCTCGCCGTCCATCTCGATCACGCCGTACTGCTCGGGGTGCTCCATCTCGACGCCGAAGATCACCGCGCCACGCTCCTCGGCTGAGAAGCGCTCCACCGACGGACGCAGGTCGTGGGTGAAGATGTTGTCGCCCAGCAGCACCAGCATCTTCTCCTGGCCGACGAACGACGCCGCCAGGCTCACCGCCTGCGCGAGGCCGCCCGCTTCCTCCTGGAGCTCATAGGCGAGCTGCAGGCCGAACTCCTTGCCGGATCCCAGCAGCTGGATGAAGTGGCCGGCGTGCTCTGGGTTGGTGATCACGAGCACATCGTGAACGCCCGCCTTCGCCATCGCCTGCAGCGGGTAATAGATCAGCGGCTTGTCGTAGATCGGCAGCAGGTGCTTGTTCGTCACCTTGGTCAACGGCCGCAGCCGTGTCGCCTTGCCACCCGCTAGTACTACTCCCTTCAAGCGTCACCTCTTTCGTCGCGGCATTTACCTGCCGTTCGGGAAAGCTAGTGGTTCTCGGACGGTGGCGCTTCAGACCGGAACGACGGCCTCGATCTCGGCGGCGGCGGCCCGCACCGCGTCACGTGCCTCGGCGGGCTCCAGGACGACGGCGTCACCGGCCTCCTTGAGCACGTTGCGCACGAGCCAGTCAAGCCCCGCATAGCCGAAGTCGACGACCACCGAACCGTCGCCACCCTCGCTGATCACGGTCCGATCCTCGCGCACCCAGCGCGCCCGATCGGGCGAGATCCAGACGCGCGCGCGGTTGGAGGCCGGCACTTCACCGGTCCGCAGCCAGCCGTCGACGCCGGTCGAGAAGTCGAGCTCGGCACGCGGCGAGAACGTGATGTCACTGACCTGGGCGGACTTGATGCGATCCAGCCGGAAGTGACGCACGGCCTCACGCTCGGGGTCGTAGCTGGCGACGTACCAACCCTCGAGCCCGTTGACGAGCTGGTAGGGCTCCACCACGCGGGTGCTGAACACGCCCTCGTTCTCCTTGAAGTACTCGAACGACAGCAGCCGTCGCGTTGAGATGGCCTCGCGCGCCTGCTTCGCGATTCCGGCGTCGTCGCCGCCGAGCGTTCCGATCTGCAGACCCTCGTGCGCCGGGTCCTCGCCCAGCGCGCCGACGACCTTGCGGCGCACCGAGGAGAGCGACCCCTCAGGGATGTGCTCGCCGATCAGGTCGATCGCCGCGATCAGCGCCTTGGCCTCGACCGGGAGCAGCCGCGCCGGCCGCGCAAAGGCGTCGCCATACGGCTCCGGGTCCACCTCGATGGTGCCGTCGGCGAGGATCTCTGCGTAGAGCACATATGTTCCGGCGCCGAAGTTGACGACGTTGAGCACGGCGATGTCCTCCTGCAGCTCCTGCTCGGAGAGCTTCAGCCGCTCGCGCAGGTCGGCCGCGTGCAGCGGGCGGCCGGAGCGGCCGGAGTCGATCAGGATGCTGGCCAGCGTTACCAGCCGCGCGAAGCGCTCGGGGCGGATCACGGCGTCGGCGCCCTCGGGTTCGTCGGCGGATGTGTCGTCCTCGGCGCCCGCTGGCGCAGAGGACTCTCCCGGCGCTCTTCGCGGCTCGTGGTCGCCCGCCACCCGCAGCTCGTCGGCCTCGCCGCTATGACGCGCGGCGAGCATGTGCACGCGCTCGCGCAGCTCGGCCGCGAGCTTCGAGGGGCCGACGATATGAGCGTTCTCACCCAAGCCCAGCACCCAGGCGATCAGCTGGCGGGCGTTCGAGTAGGAGGTGGTGAAGATGCCGGCCTGGCCGTCCTGCGCGGCACGCAGCTCGCCGTAGCGGCCGAAGTGGCGCTGCAC
>JBOGYJ010000028.1:0-11544 GCA_050696795.1 Solirubrobacteraceae bacterium
CGCCGGCGCTGTTCGCCGATCCGGATCGCCACGCATTGTCCGATCTGGTCAGCGAGGGACGCCGCATCCGCCTCGAGCTGATCGGCTTCAGCACGCTGCTCGAGCACGTGCGGCGCTCGCAGCCGGAGCTCGCGGCGGCCGCGCGCCCGACGGTGGCTGACGCGCTGGCCCGCCTGCGCCAGCTGCTCGGCCTGACGATCGCGGCGATCGAGGGCAACCCGGCGACGCTGGCGGCGCTCCCGGGCGAGGCGGCGGAGGTCAGCGAGTGGGGCGCAGCGCGCGAGCCGCTCGCCTCCGTCGCGCTCGATCAGCGGCTCGCGGCGCTGATCGGGCAGGTAGCGGCGGCGGCCCGCTTGGCCGCCGCCCTGCACGCCCCGGGCCGTGGGCGCGTGCCGTTCACGCTGGGCCGCCCCACCCGCGGCAGCACGCGGCTCGGCCGCCGGATCTCCGAGGACGTCAACCGCATGCGCAACAGCGCGAACCTCGACGCGGCCGCCGGACGCCACGCGCTACGGCTGGCGGTCGTGGTCTCGCTCACCGAGCTCCTGATCCAGCGGGTCGCGCTCCCCCGCGCCTACTGGGCGGTGGTCGCAGCCTCGACGGTGCTGCGACCCGGCTTCGGCCAGACGTTCACGCGCGGGGCCGAGCGCGTGCTTGGCACCTTCCTGGGCGTTGTCATCGCGACACTGGTCGCGGTCGCCCTGGACCCGACCGGCTGGGGTGTGGTCGCGGTTGTGGCGCTGCTCGCCGGTTGCACCTACGCGGTCTTCCCCGCCAGCTTCGCCGTCGGCATCGCGATGCTCACCGGTCTGGTCGTCTTCCTGTTGCACGCGGTCGCGCCGGGGACGGTGCAGACCGCGCTTGATCGCGGCATCGATACCGCGATCGGTGGTGCGATCGGGCTGATCGCCTACGCCCTGTGGCCAACCTGGTCGGCGCTCTCCGCCGGGCCGCTGATGGCGACCCTGGTCGACACCCAGCACGAGTATCTCGACGCCGTGCTCACCGGGCTGATAACCGGCCGGCGGCTGCCGGAGGCGCAGCTGCGCGCGCTCGCGCGCAGGGCGCGCTTTGCCTTCGCCGACGTCGACGCGGCGGTCGGGCTGGCACGCAGCGAGCCGCAAGCAGGTCGATCGGAACCGCCCACGATCGCCGCCACGCTCGGTGCCCTGCGGCGCGTCGTCTGGGGCGTGCACGTCGTGCGCCTCGACGCCTCGACGATGCCGGCCGAGCGCCCGCTGCCCGAGCTCGCCCCGCTCAAGCTCGGCCTCGATGCCGCGCTCGCGGTGCTCGCGGCCGAGCTCCGCGAGGCCGACCACGGGTCATTTCCGCGCGTGCGCCGCCTGCATCGTCAACTCGCGCGCGAGCAGCCGCAACTGCTCAGCCAAGCGCTTTCGGCGGCGCTCGACGAGCTCGTGGACGCCACCGACACGGCCGCTGCGACCGTGGGTCTGGCCGCGGCTTGAGAACCGCTGAGCGCAACCTTGGGCCGGCTGGCGGGTTTCGGATCACAGCTGCCTCACTCACGGGGCGGCACAGACTTCTGCACGCTTTGCTGCCGAATCCTGGGATCTGGCTGCTAGAAATACCCACCTCTTGCTGTTGACGCGCTTAAGATCAATCCACCCACGGATGGTCCTCACGCTGGTCGCTCTGCTGGCGGCCTGCCTGCTGGCGCCCTCCGCAGCCGGCGCCGCGACGACGCGTTCGGTGAAGTGGGCCAGGTCGGTCTCACTGCTGAACCCAAATGACGGCGGCGGCTTTGATTCGGCGTCCTGCGCGCCGGCAGCCACCGGCAGCAAGCCGCTCTTCTGCATCGCCGGCGACGTCCGCGGCGACGTCTTCGCCACGATCCATCCGGCGCAGTCCGCGTCCCTGTGGCTGCGCCGCTACATCGACCCGAAGACCGCGATCACCGGCGTCTCCTGCCCGTCGGCGCAGCTCTGCGTGGCCGTCGACGCGGCCGGACGGGTGTTGCACAGCACCAACCCGATCGGCGGCATCGCCAACTGGACCAAGCCAGTGCGCGTCGACAGCGTCGCGCAGGCGGGCGGCGACTACGCCGGATTCTCGGCGATCGACTGCCCCAGCACGAGCCTTTGCATCGCGGTCGACAACGGCGCCAGCGACCAGATCGCGTTCACGACCGACCCGACCGGCCCGGCCAGCGCCTGGACGCTGACGACGGTTGGCAATGGCGTGCTGCTCGACTCGGTCTCGTGCGCCAGCACGACACTGTGTCTGGTCGCCGGCAGCAACATCTACTACTCGGCCCAGCCGACCGGCGGCGCGAGCGCCTGGAAGGCGACCGCCGCGCTCAGCTCGAGCAACTCCGTGGTCTCCGGACTGGCCTGCACCACGGTCAAGCTGTGCGTCGGGGTCGGGTACGGAAACGCCAGCGTCGGCCTCGCGGTCGCCTCCTCGACGCCCACCACCACGACCTGGTCGCAGGGGCTGATCGGTGCCGCCCCACCGGCTCAGGGCGCCGGGCTCGTGGACAGCGTCGCCTGCCCGGCACGCAACTTCTGCGTGGCCGTCGACGCCGCCTCCAACGCCTACACGAGCAGCACACCTGTGCGTGGCGCCTGGAGCCTCGCGCGGCCGCTGAAGAAGAACTCGCAGTCGACCGTCAGCCAGGTCGCCTGCAACGCGGCGCTCTGCATCGAGGTCGATAACCGCGGCACCGTCACGTACGGCGCGATCCACAGCAGCACGGCGGCGACGACGACGACCACCACGTCGACGACGACCACGTCGACGTCGACGACCACGCCCACGGCGACAACCAAGACGACGGCGTCGATCAAGACGACCGCCGCACGCGCCGGCTCGACCAACTGAGCTGAGCGGTCGATAATTGGCCGCATGAAGTCCGGCCGCATGAAGTCCGTACCGTACGGCGGTGAGTGGCTTGGGCGCGCTGGCCAACTCGTCGATCGCCTCAACAACGAGGCTTATTACTTCGGCTGCTGCCTTCGCAGCGGGATGTTCGGGATCGAGTCACCCCAGCGCGTCGCGCTGGCGGCAAAGGCGCTCGTGGACTACGGCATGCTTGGCGGTTGTGTGGCGGTCACCGCGATCCGCCACCCCGACCGTCTGGCGGTGATCGACGAGCGCGGCGAGGTCACCTACCGCGAGCTAGACGACCGTATCAATGCACTGGCCAACGCCTGGATCGCCGCCGGTCTGAAGCCCAACGACGGTGTTGCGATCATGACGCGCAACCACCGCGGCTTCTTCGAGGCCTTGTTCGCCGCCGCCAAGTGCGGCGCCCGCATCGTGCTGATGAACACCGGCTTCTCGGCGCCCCAGGTGAGCGAGGTCGCGGCCCGCGAGGGTGTCGACCTGTTCGTCTACGACGAGGAGTTCGGATCGCTGGTGGTCGAGCTCGAGCTGCGGCTCGGACGCTTCCGCGCGTGGACCGACGCGCGCGAGCAGGACAGCGACACGCTCGCCGCGGCGATCGCCGGCTCGCATCCGCGGCCGCCGCGCAAGCCGACGCGCGCCCCGCGCCTTGTGATCCTCACGAGCGGCACGACCGGCACGCCCAAGGGAGCCGGGCGCCACGTTTCGATCTCGCTCTCACCGGTCGGTGGTCCGCTCAGCAAGGTTCCGTTTCGCTCCGGTGATGTCGCGCTGATCTCGGCGCCGTTGTTCCATGCGCTCGGCTTCACCCAGGGCCTGCTGCAGATCGGCCTCGGGGCGACCCTCGTGCTCGAGCGTCGCTTCGCGCCGGCGCAGACGCTCGCCACACTCGCACGCCACCGGGTCAGCACCTGGGTGATCGTGCCGGTGATGCTGCAGCGCGCGCTGGCCCTCGACCCGGAGCAGTCGGCGGACCTCGACCTCCTGGCGCTGCGGATTATCTATCTGAGCGGGTCGCAGCTCGGCCGGCAGCTTGCCGGCGCGGCGCTCAGGCGCTTCGGCCCGGTGCTCTACAACCTCTACGGCTCGACTGAGATCGCCTTCGCGACGATCGCGACGCCCGCGGACCTGCAGGAGGAGCCCGGCTGCGTCGGGCGCGTGGTGCGCGGCGCCGTGGTCGAGATCCTCGGCCCCGACGGCCACAAGCTGCCCCGTGGTGAGACCGGACGCATCTTCGTCGGGCACATGATCGCCTTCGAGGGCTATACCGGCGGTGGCGACAAGGAGCGCGTCGGTGGCATGGTCTCCTCCGGTGACGTCGGCCACTTCGACGCCACCGGTCGGCTGTTCATAGACGGGCGTGACGACGAGATGATCATCTCGGGCGGTGAGAACGTCTTCCCGCGCGAGATCGAGGACCTGCTGCACCAGCATCCCGGCGTGCTCGAGGCGGCCGCCGTGGGTGTGCCGGACGAACAGTTCGGACAGAGGCTCAGCGTGTTCATAGTGATGCGCGACGGTCTCCAGCTGACCGAGGAGGACGTCAAGCAGTACGTGCGCGACAACCTCGCCCGCTACAAGGTGCCGCGTGCCGTCACCTTCCTCGCCGAGTTGCCACGCAACCCGACAGGCAAAGTGCTCAAGCGCGAGCTCGTCAAGCTCTCGGACGTCTCGTGGGCTTGACGATCGTCAACCGGACCCGCGGAGACAGCATCGTCTGCGCGCGCGCAGAGGTTGCGGACAACGCCTGGAAGCGGCTGCGCGGCCTGCTCGGCCGCTCGGGCCTGCCGGAGGGGCAGGGCATGCTGTTCCGCGGCGAATCCTCAATTCACAGTGCCTTTATGCGTTTCCGGTTCGATGCAGTCTTCATGGACCGCGAGCTGCGGGTCGTGGGTCTGGCCGAGCACATCCCGCCCTGGCGGGTGCGCGCGGCCAGGGGCGCCCGCAATATCCTCGAGCTCGGGGCTGGGGAAATTTCACGTACAGGACTTGCGATCGGCGATCAACTCGTCGAGATTGAGGAACACGATGTCGAGCGGGCCAGCGGCACGCCAACAAGCTGAGACTCAGTCGGTGCCGCCGCTGCAGCTGATGACGCGGCTGGAACCCGGTCGTGACGGCGACGGTGTGCTGCTGCGCAGCGGTCCTGGTTTCCGCCTTCGCCATGGCCTGGTCGCGCTGGTCGGCGCGGCCGCCGTCGCGGCCGCGGTGTTCCTGATCGTGCACAGCTCACATCACGCGGCAGGCCGGGCGCCCACGGCGCCGACCACGCGGGAGCGCGAGCAGGTGAGCGCACGCCTGGCGCGCGCCGGTGTCGGCGCGGCATCGAGCCCGGTTCTGAGCGGGGCGGCTGCGGCCGGGAATCGCGTGCTCTCGAGCAGACGATCCGCCCCGGTGCCGCACTACCTGAGCTCATCCGACCTGACGACATTGGCGGACGGCACGAGCCTCTACCAGCCCGCCGGCTACCTGGTCAGCGCCTACCGCACGGTCGGCGCCCGCTTCCACATCCCCTGGCGGGTGCTCGCATCGCTCGAGTACATCCAGGGCGGCTACGTCGATGGCATCGCCGGCTCGACGGCCAAGGCCGAGCAGGCGGTCGCGACCCAGGTCGAGACGGGCGGGCGCGACGTCGTCGACGCACATGTGCTGGCCCAGGCCACCGCGGCGGCCGCGCAGCCCAGCTCGAGCCTGGTGTCGGACGCCCAGCGCCTTGCCGCCGATCGCGTGAGCACGAGCCCGGCTCAAGGTGTCGCGACCTACTTGCAGGGCGCCGACACCTCGGCGCAGGCGGTGATGACGCTCGCGCAGTCGATCGCGCCGCCCGCCACCAGCTCATCCTCGGCCACAGCCAAGGTCAGCGCGATGCTCAACGAGGCGCGCCTGCTCAACGGCCTGCCCTACCAGTGGGGCGGTGGCCACACGAACCCCGCCTGGGTCGTGAGCTCTGGCTATGACTGCTCGGGCTTCGTCTCCGAGGTGCTGCACTCGGCGGGCTACCTAACCTCGCCCGAGACGACGCAGACGCTGCCGGGCTCGGCCGGCATCGTCGACGGCCCCGGCGAGCTCGTGACGATCTACGACCGCACGATCGCCAAGGTCAAGGTCTGGGTCAAGAAGAAGAAGATCGTGACCGTCAGGAAGGCCGTTAACCCCGCCACGGTCGGCGTGCACGTCGACAAGGGCAGGCGCGGCAACTCGCTGAGCTCGGTCGCGATCAGATTGCCGAAGTCGGTCGGCGAGTGGAAGACGGTCAAGCTCACCAAGCTGGTCCGCAGCAACGACACCTCCAACAATGATGAGCACGTGATCATCGACATCAACGGCCAATGGTGGGAGAGCGGCGGCAGCACCACCGACGGCGGCGCCGAGCTGGTCCACCAGATCATCAGCCCGGGCAAGACCTACCTGAAGAGCTTCAACGAGATCCTGCATCCTCAGGGCCTGTAGCCGTCGGCGCAGCCCGCGCCACCCCGGCTCGGCCCGCTGCCCGGCGCACCGGGCGCGCGCGCCGATCGGTTAGCCTCCGCCAGCGTGACCACCTCGCAGCTGCAAGCCGAAGCGATCGTGGTCGGCGGTGGTCTGGCCGGGCTCGTAGCGACCGCCGAGCTCGCCGCCGCAGGCAAGCGCGTGCTGTTGCTCGACCAGGAGCCCGAGGCCTCGCTCGGCGGCCAGGCGTTCTGGTCGCTCGGTGGCCTGTTCTTCGTCAACTCACCTGAGCAGCGCCGCGCGCGCATCCACGATTCGTTCGAGCTCGCCTGGTCTGACTGGCTCGGCAGCGCGCAGTTCGATCGCCCCGAGGACGAACACCCACGCCGCTTCGCCCGCGCCTACCTGGAGTTCGCCACCGTCGAGAAGCGCGACTGGTTGCGCTCGCTCGGGATCCGCGTGATGCCGAGCCCCGGCTGGGCCGAGCGCGGTGGCGGCGATGCGCTCGCCCACGGCAACTCGGTGCCGCGCTTCCACCTCACCTGGGGCACCGGCCCGGCCGTGGTGGCGCCATTCGAGCAAAGGGTGCGCGAGGCCGCCGAGCGCGGGCTGGTGCAGTTCGGCTTCCGCCACCGGGTGGACGGGCTGATCGTCCAGCACGGGCGCGTGCTCGGGGCGCGCGGCTCGCTGCTTGCACGCTCCCTGGTGAAGCGCGGCCAGGAGAGCTCGCGTGAGACGGTCGGGCAGTTCGAGGCACGCGCCGGGGCGGTGCTGGTCGCCAGCGGCGGCATCGGCGGCAACTTCGAGCTGGTGCGGCGCTACTGGCCCGAGCGGCTCGGCCCCCCGCCGCGCGAGATGGTGGCCGGCGTGCCGGCCAGCACCGACGGCCGCATGCTCGAGATCTCCGAGCGAGCGGGCGCGAGCTGGATCGGCCGCGACCGCATGTGGCACTACACCGAGGGCGTGCGCAACTGGGACCCGATCTGGCAGAACCACGGGATCCGGATCCTGCCGGCGCCCTCCTCGATGTGGTTCGACGCCACCGGCAGGCGGCTGCCGGCTCCGCTGTTTCCCGGCTTCGACACGGTCGCGACGCTTGCCCACATCGGCCAGACCGGGCACCAGCACACCTGGTTCGTGCTCAACCGGCGCATCATCGCCAGGGAGTTCGCGCTGTCGGGCTCCGAGCAGAACCCCGACATCACCGGCAAGGATGTCGAGGCGACCGTGCGCTCGCGCCTGCTGCCCGAGGTCCCGGCGCCGATCCAGGCGTTCCTGGACCACGGCGAGGACTTCGTCGTAGCCGACGACCTACGCGAGCTGGTGGCCGGCATGAACGGGCTGACCGACGAGCCGCTGCTGAACCACGAGCAGATCGAGCGCCAGCTGCTCGCGCGCGATCGTGAGCTCGCCAACCCCTACGGCAAGGACCTGCAACTGATGGCGATCCGCGCCGCGCGCCGCTACCTGCCCGACCGTGTCAGCCGGGTGGTCGCGCCACACCGGATCCTCGACCCGGCCGCGGGTCCGCTGATCGCCGTGAAGCTCCACATCCTCACGCGCAAGACGCTGGGCGGTCTGGTCACCGACCTCGAGGCGCGCGTACTCGGGCCGGGGGGCGAGCCGCTGCGCGGACTCTGGGCGGCGGGCGAGGCCGCCGGCTTCGGCGGCGGTGGAATGCACGGCTACAACGCGCTCGAGGGCACGTTCCTCGGCGGCTGCCTGTTCAGCGGCAGGCAGGCCGGCCGCTCGATCGCCTCTCGCCTCTGATCGCGCCGGAGGGCTCAGCTGGGCCGCGTGCGATCGTGGGACGATGGGGTCACATGCCCGAAACGATTCCCGCCGGTCGCCTCCAGCTGAGTGGGGTGGCCGAACAGCAGTACGCAGCGATGTACCGGCTCTCCGCGTCGATCGACCTGGATCACGTGCTCCGGCACCTGATCGATGTCCGCGCCTCCCAGCTGAACGGGTGCGCCTTCTGCCGTCGACATGCACTGGAAGGACGCGCGCGCCGCCGGCGAGACCGAGGAGCGGCTCTCGATGATTCCCGCCTGGGACGAGAGCCCGCTGTTCAACGACCGTGAGCGCGCCGCCCTCGCCTTGACCGAGGCGATCACGGTGATCTCCGACAACCACGTGCCGGACGAGCTGTGGGAGGACGTCAGCTCGCACTTCGGAGCCGACGAGCTGGCCCAGATCGTGTTCGCGATCACCGTGATCAACGCCTGGAACCGGCTGCAGATCACCACACGCGTCGAGCCCGGCCACTACCAGCCGGGCATGTTCGGCTAGCGGCGGCTGGCGGCGCTCGGATCGAACGTCGCTCGGATCGAACTTTTGACGTACGGGGCGCAGGACGCTCACCGTACGTCAAAGGTTCGCCGGTCAGCGGCTGAGGAACCCGGTCAGCGGCTGAGGAACCTGATCAGCGGCTGAGGAACCTGATCATCGCGGCCGCGATCGCGGCGGCCGCCTTCTTCTGGAAGGCGCTCGAGACGAGCAGCTTCGCGTCGCTGGCGTTGCGCATGTTCCCGCACTCGATCAGGACCTTGGGCACGGTCGTCAGGTTGAGCCCGGCCAGGTCATCGCGCGGCTCCAGGCCGTCGACGCCGTCGTAGGTCGAGAGCGGCATCCCCGTGCCCGCGGCAAAATCGCCGCGCAGCACCTTCGCAAATCGATCCGAGGAGCTGACGACCTTCGCGTTGACAGAGTCGCGCACCGGCTCGAGGATCGCGAACCCGCGCCCCGCTGGCGGACCGCCGTCGGCGTGGATGTCGATCGCGACGTTGGCGTGTGCGCGATCGAGGATCCGCGAGCGTGTGTTCACGCAGGGTCCGACGCCGGTGTTGCTGCGGCGGCTCAGCACGACCTTCGCGCCCTTGGCCTTCAGGTCCCCGGTCAGATAACCCGCGACGTTCCAGTTGAACTGCGCCTCGGTGTAGCCGCCGTCGGTCTCGGTGCCAGTCGTGTCGCAGGTTTCCATTTCGCGCCCGTTCCAGACCAGGTGGCTGATGAAGCTGGGGTCACTGTAGTTGCGGCCGTTGTGCCCGGGATCGATCCCGATGACCGTGCCCGACAGGGATCCCACCCGCGCGGCTCGGGAAGGATGCGCGATCGGGGGCTGGGCGAGCACAGCTCGAGTTTGTCACGGAACCGGCCGCCCGCTGGCTGGCCGGCTCCGCCGCACGCGGTACCTCAGCTGCCCGGGCTCGCGGCCGTGGTCGTGGTGAGTAGCACTATCAAGTGCGTGTCTGCGGAGATCGCATTACCTTCGGCGGCGTCGCGTGATTTTCCCCGGGCCTCTAACGTCAGGAGCAGCATGAAGATCATCTACACCTATACCGACGAGGCGCCGGCGCTCGCCACCGGGTCGCTGCTGCCGATTGTCAGGGCGTTCGCGACGGCTGCCGACGTCGAGATCGAGACCCGTGACATCTCCCTGGCCGGGCGCATCCTCGCCCAGTTCCCGGACCGCCTGACCGGCGAGCAGTTCACGCCCGATGCGCTCACCGAGCTCGGCGAGCTCGCCAAGACGCCCGAGGCGAACATCATCAAGCTGCCCAACATCAGCGCCTCCTTGCCACAGCTGAAGGCGGCGATCAAGGAGCTGCAGGACAACGGCTTCGATGTCCCCGACTACCCGGACACAGCCGAATCCGACGAGCAGCGCGACATCCGCGCCCGCTATGACAAGGTCAAGGGCAGCGCCGTCAATCCGGTATTGCGTGAGGGCAACTCCGACCGTCGTGCGCCCGCCGCGGTCAAGACCTACGCCCAGAAGCACCCGCACTCGATGGGCGCATGGTCGGCTGGCTCCGCCTCACACGTGACGACGATGAGCGAGGGCGACTTTCGCTCCACCGAGAGCTCGGTGACCGTCGCAGAGCCGACGGCTTTCCGAATCGAGCACGTCGGACGGGACGGCGCCGTCACGGTGCTGCGGCCCGACGCGCCACTGCTGGCCGGCGAGGTGCTTGACGGCTCGGTGATGCGTGCCGCGGCACTGAGCGAGTTCTTCACCGAGCAGGTGCAGGATGCCCGCGCCAAGGGCCTGCTCTACTCGGTGCACCTCAAGGCGACGATGATGAAGGTCTCGGACCCGATCCTGTTCGGCCACGCGGTGCGCGCCTACTTCCCGGTCGTCTTCGCCGACCACGACGACGCGCTGCGCCGCGCCGGCGTCAACGCCAACGACGGACTGGGGGCGCTGGAGCGGGCGATCGGCACCCTGCCCGAGGCCGAGCGCACCGCGATCGCCGACGCGATCCACGGCGCCCGCGTGACCGGCCCGGGCCTGGCGATGGTCGACTCCGACCGCGGGATCACGAGCCTGCACGTCCCCTCCGACGTGATCATCGACGCCTCGATGCCGGCGGCGATCCGCAGCTCGGGCCAGATGTGGAACCGCGACGGCGAGCTGCAGGACACGCTGTTCGTCGTCCCCGACCACTCCTACGCAGAGCTGTACGCGGCGACCGTCGAGGACTGCAAGGTCAACGGCGCGTTCGATCCCGCGACGATGGGGACGACCCCGAACGTCGGGCTGATGGCGCAGAAGGCCGAGGAGTACGGATCGCACGACAAGACCTTCAAGATCTCGCGCGCGGGCGCAGTCCGCGTCGTCGATGGCGCCGGCACGACGCTGATGCAGCACGCGGTCGAGCCGGGGGACATCTGGCGCATGTGCCAGACGCGGGACGCCGCAATTCGCGACTGGGTCGCGCTGGCCATACGCCGGGCGCAGGCGACCGGCTGGCCGGCGGTCTTCTGGCTCGACGAGACGCGGGCCCACGATGCGCAGCTGCTGGAGAAGGTGCACGCCGAGCTGGCCTCGCTCGACACCGACGGAGTCGAGCTGCACATCCTTAACGTGGGGCAGGCGACCAGGTTCACGCTCGCTCGCGCCCGCGCCGGCGAGAACACGATCTCGGTCACCGGCAACGTCCTGCGCGACTACCTGACCGACCTGTTCCCGATCCTCGAGCTGGGCACGAGCGCGAAGATGCTGTCGATCGTGCCGCTGATGGCCGGGGGCGGGATGTTCGAGACCGGCGCGGGCGGCTCGGCGCCCAAGCACGTGCGGCAGTTCGAGCGCGAGAACCACCTGCGCTGGGACTCGCTGGGAGAGTTCCTCGCGCTCGCGGCGTCGCTGGAGCTGCTGACCGAGCATGCCGGCAACGCGCGCGCCCGGGTGCTCGCCGAGGCGCTGGACCGCGCCACCGGCCATGTGCTGAATGAGGGGCGCTCGCC
>JBOGYJ010000029.1:0-25086 GCA_050696795.1 Solirubrobacteraceae bacterium
GATGGACGAGCCCACCGCCGCGCTCGCCGGCGACGACGTCCGGCGGCTGCACGAGATCATCCGCTCGCTGGCCGCCCAGGGCAAGACGGTGCTGCTCGTCTCCCATTTCCTGCGCGAGGTGCTGGAGTTGGCGGACACCGTCACGGTCATGCGAGATGGTCGGATCGTCCGCACGGCGGCTGCCGCCCAGGAGACAGAGCCGTCGCTGATCCAGGCGATGCTGGGGCGCCCGCTGAGCGCCGCCTATCCGCCGAAGGCACCCGCGCCCGCGACGGCGCCGGTGGCGCTGGCGGTTCGGGAACTGGTCGCACCCGGCGCCGATCGCGTCTCCTTCGAGCTGCGCCAGGGTGAGATCCTCGGCCTCGCGGGTCTCGTCGGGGCCGGACGCTCGGAGGTCGCGCGCGCGATCTTCGGGGCGGACAGGCGCCTTGGCGGCGCCGTCGACCTGGCCGGCGAGCCGTTGCCCGGCACGGGCCCGCTGACCAGCCTGCGCCGCGGCCTGGCGATGGTGCCCGAGTCGCGACGCGACCTCGGATTGCTGTTCAGCCGCTCGGCCATGGAGAACGTCTCGCTCTCGAGCCTCTCCGACCACAGCCGGCTCGGCTGGGTCGACCGGCGATCAGAGCGCACCGCCGCCCGCGAGCTGCTGGCGCGCGTCTCACTGACGGGCGCGCGCGGCGAGTCGATCGTCGGCACGCTGTCGGGTGGCAACCAGCAGAAGGTGCTGTTCGCGCGGATGTTGATGTGCCGCCCCAGGGTACTCATCGCCGATGAGCCGACGCGCGGGGTCGACATCGGCGCCAAGCGCGCGATCTACGACCTGATCGTGGCGCTGGCGGCCGAGGGAACCGCGGTGCTGCTGATCTCCTCCGAGCTGGAGGAGGTGCTGGGTCTGGCTCAGCGGGTGCTGGTGATGCGTCGCGGACGCATAGTCAAGGAGCTCTCGAGCGAGCAGATGACCGAATCGGCGATCCTTGCCGCGGCGTTCTCGGAGACCAAGGCAACTGAGGAGGCGGCATGAGCGCCGAACGAGAGATGGGTTCGGCGACCGCTGCACCCACTCCTCCCTCGACGCCGGATCCCGCCTCCGGTGCCCGCCGCATGCCGAAGCTGTCGGCCGTGCCCTGGCGCAGCACCGGGATCGTGATTCCGTTCGTGATCCTCTTCGTCGCGCTCTCGATCGGCTCGGCGCCGTTTCTCACCAAGACCAACCTGCTGAACATCCTCGATCAGCAATCCGCCACGCTCGTGATCGCGGTCGCCGGCACGTTCGTACTGATCTCGGGCGGCATCGATCTCTCTGTCGGCGCCGTCTACGGCCTCTCCTCGGTGGTCTTCGGCGAGCTTGCCGCGCACGGCTGGAACCCGGCGCTGGCGGTCATCGCGGGCGTGCTCGCCGGCCTCCTGGTCGGCGTCGCCAACGGCGTCGTATCGACCTTCTTCAGGATCAACTCGCTGATCGCGACGCTGGCGATGTCGTTCGTGATCGCGGGCGGCGCCTCGCTGGTCACCTCCGGAAACCTGGTGCTGATCAGCGACCACGGCGCCTCCGATATCGCGTCCACCCAGTTCCTCTCCGTGAACATGTCCACCTGGGTGATGGTGATCGCCGTCGTGGTGCTCGGGCTGGCGCTCGCCCGTACCGCCTACGGTCGTTACGTCTACGCAGCCGGCGGCAACGCCGAGGCGGCGCGCTTCGCCGGTGTCCGCGTGAACCTGGTGCGCGTGATCGCCTTCGCGCTCAGCGGCGGCGCCGCGGCACTGGGTGGGATCCTCGATTCGGCGCGTGTGCTCGAGGGCAATTCGACCAACAACACGAGCTTGACGTTCACCGTCCTGGCCGGGATGGTCGTCGGCGGCACCAGCATCCTCGGCGGTGAGGGTGCCGTTTGGCGGACCGTCGTCGGTGTGCTGCTGATCGCGCTGATCGGCAACGGCTATGGCCTGCTCAGCCTCAACCCCCTGTACGAGCAGATCACGCTCGGCGTGATCATGCTGCTCGCCGTCGGACTCGACGCGTGGGCTCGCCAGGTGCGACGCTGACCACTGCTTCCGGCGCCGCGGCGCTTGGCGCGGCGGCTACTCGGTGTCTTGGTCGCCGCCGCGACCGGTGATCCGGCGCCTGCTCGGTGTCTTGGTCGCCGCCGCGACCGGTGATCCGGCGCCTACTCGGTGTCTTGGTCGCCGCCGCGACCGGTGATCCGGCGCCGGTAGGGCGAGATCGACGGTGGGCGGGCGGGGCCAGATCCGGACTCGAAGAAGTCCTGGACCCGCTCGATCAGCGCGGCGGTGTCGGTCAGCGGCGGAATCGGCTCGCCGAAGGTGACCTCCACGCGGTGGCGGCGAGTGAACAGGCGCCCCCGCAGGCGCTTGGGCCAGACGGCCCCCGGCGGCATCGCCGCCGCGGTGCCGGTGACACGGATCGGGACGATCGACAGGTTGTGGTGCGAGGCCAGGACCGCGGCGCCGCGCCGCACGCGCCCTGGGGCGCCTGCGTGCTTGCGGCTGCCCTCGGGGTAGAGCAGCAGGTTCCAGCCGTCCTCCAGCAGGCTGTCGAGGTGACTGGCTCCCTTGGTTCCGCCCCCGTCGCCCTTGCGGTCGACCGGCACCGTGTTGAACAGCAGCGACGCCATCCAGGCGGTGATCCGGTACCGGTAGAAGTAGTCGGCCGCGGCAGCGACCGCCGTACGTTTACGCAGCCTGCGCGGCAGCGCCGAGAGGATGATCGGCGTATCCATGTGGCTGGCGTGGTTGGCGACCAGGATCACCGGGCCCTTGAGCTGCTGCAGCCCTTCGAAGCCGGTTGCCCGGCGCGCCGCGTAGTGATCGAGGATCGGATTCATGACGAATTGCATGAAGCGCTCGCGGATCCATTGCGCCGGGACGGACCGAGCCCAGCGGACGTCCAGCCGCTCGACGGCGACACGCAACTGCTGGGCGCGTTCCGGCGCCTGCTCGGCGACCTCGCGTGCTGCTTCGACGATGCGCTGCTGGCCCTCGCGCGCCGCCTCGACGGCGGCGTCACGGACGCGTTCCTTCAGCGGCGGTTCAGTTGTCGTCTGGCGGCGAAACGACGGCATGTGCTTGGTACCCCCCTGTGTGACGCCCGTTACAGAAGAGGCAACGAACCAATGCCCGCGCCGCTCGGGCGGGCGGGCCAGATCGGCGGCGCCTTGACGCCACCGGGTTGGCGGGAATCAGATCGGTGGCGGGCTCAGCGAAAGGCGCGGGGAACGCTCACGACCTCGGGGTCGCTTCCCTCGAGTGCCATCCACGCCGCACGGAAGCCATGACCGGCTGCCGCGGCCATCGCCGCCGCGCGGTTCTCCATCTGCCCGATCATCGGCGATCCCGCGGGTGGTCGGATGACGCCGACCCTGGGGCTTGCCTCCGGATCGCGTGACTGTCGTGAGAGCTCGCCGATCAGCGCGTCGTAGCGTGCCGAGCGGGTGCGGCGCAGCTCGACCAACGCCGGGTTGAACTTGACGAGGTAGCGGTCGGTGAGGTTGGCGAGGCTGCTCGACAGCGGCGTGTGCGTGATCCCGTGTGGTCGGGTCTGCAGCACCAGCATGTCGGTCGCGGTCTCCCGTGGCACATGCACCGGAACCGACTCGGCGAGCGTCGCGTCGAACAGCATCCTCCCGCGAAAGGGGACAGGTGCGCCGGAGAGCCATGGCAAGCGCGCCGAGGCCAGCATCGCCGTGCGGATCTCGGTGTCGTCGCGCAGATCCGTGAGGTCCACGACCTCCGCCGTCTCCACGTCTGTGGCGGTGCAATGCAGCTTGATGGCGCTCTCCAGGATGCGCTCTGTGCGCAGCGGCCGCTGCGTCCGCCAGACCTCGTTGACCACGTAGTCCATGTTGAAGAGCGCCCGCCCGCGCACCAACCGGCGCACGCTCACGAACGTGGGGTTCCCGAATCCGTGCTGGTAGAGGCCGGCGAGGTAAGAGGCCTGGCCGGCAATCAGGAACGCGGCGTTGAAGGCTCCCGCGGAGGCGCCGTGGACCTCGTCGAAGGAGTTGGCGAAGCCCAGTTGCTCGAGCGCGGCCGTCATACCGGCCGAGACGACGCCCCGCATGCCGCCACCCTCGATCACCAGGGCCACGCGCCGACCGTCGCCACGCTCGCCTGGCACTGAGCCCTGATCGCGCCGCCGCCGGATCAGCTCGATGACCGGGTGCTCGCGCTGGTCCTCGGTCATCGCATGCGCGGTCGCCAGCAGCGGGTCGGCGGCGAACCGCCGCAGCATCGAGATCCGTAAGTTCATGCGCCGGCGCACGTTATCGCCGTGGCCCGCCGGGGGCCAGCGCCACCTGGGCTGGTGGCCAGCGGGCCACCAGCCTCGTCAACATCATGCGTGAGCACCCCCGACCGGCCAGGCGAAGGCGCCGATGGGCTCGAGCGTGACCGTGATCCGCTCCTCGCCGGGTTTGTCGTTGTCCTGGATGCGGGCGTTGTACTTGGCGTTGACCTTGTCCGCGTCGGCGCCGTCCGGATCGGGCGAGATCCTGGCGTCCGCGCGCACCGCCAGATAGCGATACGGGTTCTGCGGATCGGCGATGAGCAGGCTCACCCGGGGGTCACGCTTGAGGTTCTTGGTCTTGACGCGCGCGACGTTGAGCGAGATCTTGATGGCGCCCTCGTCGAAGATGAACCAGGTACTCGTCAGCTGGGGATAGCCGTCCCTGCCGACGGTGGCGAGCTGGGCGACCGGCGCGTCGAGCAGGTCCTTGTGTGTTTCGGGGAATGTGGTCATGTCCGCATTCTTGCGAGAGGATGTGTATATGACGAGCTTTTCCACTGCAGACGTTCCCGATATTCCAGGCCAGCGTGTGATCGTCACCGGCGCCAACAGCGGCATCGGCCGGGCGGCGGCGCAGGTGCTGGCGGCGGCGGGCGCGCAGGTGACGCTGGCCGTCCGCGACCTCGAGAAAGGGCGTGCCGCGGCGGCGGAGATCGCGGGTAAGACCGAGGTGCGCGAGCTGGACCTGGCGAACCTCGCCTCGGTCCGCGCGTTCGCGGCCGGCTGGGACGGTGACATCTACCTGCTGATCAACAACGCCGGGATCATGATCCCCCCGCTCAGCCGCACCGCCGACGGCTTCGAGCTGCAGTTCGGCACCAACCACCTGGGGCACTTCGCGCTCACCAACCTGCTGCTGCCATACGTCAGGGGCCGCGTCGTAACCGTCTCCTCGGGTGCGCACCGGCTTGGCAGGATCGACTTCGATGACCTCAACTGGGAGCGCCGCAGGTATCGACGCTGGCCGGCCTACGGACAGTCGAAGCTCGCCAACCTGCTGTTCAGCTCCGAGTTGCAGCGCCGCCTGACCGCAGCGGGATCCGAGCTGCTGTCGGTCGCGGCGCACCCCGGCTATGCCGCCACCAACCTCCAGTCGCACTCGAGCAGCGGTTTCTGGGAGCTGGTGATGACCAGGTTCGGCAACCCGCTGTTCGCGCAGACTGAGAGCGCGGGCGCGCTGCCGACTCTCTACGCCGCATTTGCGGAGATCCCGGGCGGGAGCTTTGTCGGCCCGGGCGGCATGCAGGGAATGCGTGGCCCGGTGCGGGCGGTCGCGCGCAGCAAGCGTGCCAGGGATGAGCTGGTGGCCACGCGGCTGTGGGAGGCGAGCGAGCAGCTGACCGGCACGCGCTTCCCGCTTTAGGTCTAAGACGCTTGGCTCGCTCGGCGGGCGGGCTCCCGCTGTCGCCCGCCCGCCCACTACCCTTCGCGGGCGATGAAGCTTCTGATAACCGGTGCTGCCGGGATGCTCGGCACGGACGCCCAGGCCGCGGCGCGCGCCGCCGGTCACAAGGTCGTCGCGCTGTCCCGGGCCGGGCTCGACATCAGCGACCGCGACGCGGTCGCTGCCGCCGTCGCGGACGCGCAACCCGACGCGAGCTTGAACTGCGCCGCCTACACGAACGTGGACGGGGCCGAGGCCGATCCGGACGGCGCCGCAGCGGTGAACGCGTCGGGTCCGGGTCACCTTGGGGAGGCCGCCAGCGCCGCCGGTGCATGGGTGGTCCACGTCTCTACCGACTACGTCTTCGACGGGACCAAGACCTCGCCCTACGTGGAGTCCGACCCCACGGGCCCGCGCTCGATCTACGGCTCGACCAAGCTGCTCGGTGAGCGCGCGCTGGCGATCGCCGCCCCTGGCAACTACACCGTGGTACGCAGCTCGTGGCTGTTCGGCGCCGCGGGGTCGTGTTTCCCGGCGACGATGCTGAGGCTCGCCGCCGAGCGCGACACGCTGACCGTCGTCGACGATCAGGTCGGCTGCCCGACCTTCACCGGTCACCTCGCCCCGGCGCTGGTGGAGCTGGCCACGCGCACCCGCCTGCCTGGCACCTTGCACCTGGCGGCCTCGGGCCACTGTTCCTGGTATGAGTTCGCCGCGGAGATCATGCGCGCGACGAACACATCCGTTGCAGTGCGGCCCTGCAGCGCCGAGCAATTCCCGCGCCCCGCAACACGTCCGGCTTACAGCGTCATGCGTTCCGAGCGCCCTGTGGCGCCGGTCCTGCCTGAGTGGCGCCAGGGGCTGAGCGACTATCTGAGCGCGAGGGTGCCGGCATGAAGCTGCTCGTCACCGGCGGTGCCGGCTTCATCGGCTCGAACTTCGTGCGCCACGTGCACCGCCAGAGGCCCGACTGGGAGATCGTCGTCTATGACCTGCTGACCTACGCCGGCGACCGCCAGAACATCGAGGGCCTCGAGCGGGTGTCATTGGTCCGGGCCGACATATGCGACGAGCGGCGGATCGACGGCGCCGTCGATCGGTGTGACGCTGTCGTGCACTTCGCTGCCGAGTCCCATAACGACAACTCGCTGCACTCACCGTGGCCGTTCGTGCAGACGAATCTGATCGGGACCTATCAGGTGCTGGAGGCGGCGCGGCGCCACGACAGGCGCCTGCACCACATCTCGACCGACGAGGTCTACGGCGACCTCGAGCTCGACGATCCAGCGAAGTTCACGCCTGACACGCCATACAACCCATCGAGCCCGTACTCGAGCAGCAAGGCCGGCTCGGACCTGCTGGTCCGCGCGTGGGTCCGCAGCTTCGGTGTGCGCGCGACGATCAGCAACTGCTCCAACAACTATGGCCCCTACCAGCACGTCGAGAAGTTCATCCCGCGCCAGATCACGGAGATCCTCGAGGGCCGACGCCCGAAGCTCTACGGCGCCGGCGAGAACGTGCGCGACTGGATCCACACCGAGGATCACTCCTCCGGTGTGCTCGCGATCCTCGAGCACGGGCGGGTCGGCGAGACCTACCTGATCGGCGCCGACGGCGAACTGTCGAACCGCCGCGTGGTGGGGCTGATCCTCAGCCTGATGGGTCGCGACCCCCGGGACTTCGACCACGTCAACGATCGCCCCGGTCACGACATGCGCTACGCGATCGACGCTTCGAAGCTGCGCGACGAGCTCGGCTGGCGGCCGACGTTCCAGGACTTCGAACAGGGGCTCGCGGCGACGATCGCCTGGTACGGCGACAACGTCGACTGGTGGCGGCCGCAGAAGCACGAGACCGAGGCCAAGTACCAGGTCCTCGGCCGCTGACCGAACGTGGCTGACGCGCTCGAGCAGCTCGAGGCTGAGGTGACAAACTGTCGCCGCTGCCCGCGGCTGGTCGCCTGGCGTGAGGAGGTGGCCCGGGTCCGCCGCCGCGCGTTCATCGATCAGGAGTACTGGGGCCGTCCCGTGCCCGGCTTCGGTGACCCGGCGGCCCGGATCCTGATCCTGGGGCTGGCGCCCGCCGCCCATGGCGGCAACCGCACCGGGCGCATCTTCACCGGCGACCGCTCCGGCGACTGGCTGTTCGCGGCGTTGTGGCGCGCCGGGATCGCCAATCAGCCAACCTCGGTGGCCCGTGACGACGGCCTGGCACTGAGCGACTGCTGGGTGACCGCCTCCGTGCGCTGCGCGCCGCCGGCCAACAGGCCGACGCCGGAGGAGCGCGACAACTGCTCGGCCTGGCTGCGTGCCGAGCTCGCGCTGCTTCCGAACGTGCGCGTGATCGTCTGCCTGGGTGGGTTTGCGTGGGATGCCGCCCACCGCGTGCTGGCGGCGCCGCGGCCGTGGGCCAAGTTCGGCCACGGGGTCGAGGCCATTTTGGTCGCGAATGCAGCTGGTGGCGGTATTCGCGACCAAAATGGCGGGCTCGGTGAGCTGATGCTGATCGGCTGCTACCACGTCTCCCAGCAGAACACCTTCACGGGCAGGCTCACGGAGCCGATGCTCGACGCCGTGTTCGCGCGGGCACGCGAGCTGGCCGCCGCCTGAGCGTGTCCGCCCCGCGCCTGCCGCGGCCCGGACGCAAACGGGTGGATGCGCGCTGAACCACACTAGACAGAACTGTCTGTCTAGTGTGCTAAGTTCTGGCAGCAACAGACAGACCTTTCTGTTTAGGAGCTTTGCGTATGAACCACCCAACCGCTCTTCTCGCTCGACCCGTAGGACTGCGCACCAGGCGGCGCCTGGGTAGCCGGGCCGCGTTTGCGCTGCTCGCCTCGGCGGCACTGACGCTGCTCGCGTCCTCGAGCGTGCCGACCCCGCTATACGCGACCTATCAGGCCAGGTGGGGCTTCTCGGATCTGACCGTGACCGTCATCTTCGGCGTGTACGCCGTCGCGGTGCTGGCGTCGCTGTTGGTGTTCGGCTCGCTGTCGGACCACGTCGGACGCCGGCCGCTGCTGCTCGCCGGGCTCGGGATGCAGGTGCCGGTGATGCTGCTGTTCGCGGTTGCCGGCAACCTCGATGTGCTGCTCGCCGCGCGCGTGCTGCAGGGTCTGGCAACCGGCGCGGCGCTTGGAGCGATCGGCGCGGGCCTCGTGGACCTGCATCCGACGCGTGGTCCTGTGGCCAACACATCGGCGCTGATGGCGGGGACCGCCAGCGGCTCGCTGCTGGCCGCGCTGTTCGTGGCGTTGCTGCCCGCCCCGACTGAGCTCGTCTACCTGTTCATGTCGGGCGTGTTCCTGCTGCAGGCGATCGGCGTCGTGATGATCACGGAGACCTCCGCGCGCATTCCGGGGGCCCGTCAGGCGCTGGCACCGAAGCTCGCGCTGCCGTCGGAGGTGCGCGGCGTGCTGTTGGTGGCCGCTCCGATACTGGTCGCGGTGTGGACACTCGGCGGCTTCTACGCCTCGCTCGGGCCGTCGCTGGCGCAGCTGGTCGCCGGGGACCGCTCGATGATCCTCGGCGGCGCAGCGTTGTTCCTGCTGGCGGGCAGTGGCTCGCTGGCGGTGCTCTGCTTCCATCAGCTCGAGGCTCGGCGCCTGGCCCTTGCCGGTGCGCTGGCGATCATCCTCGGATCCGCGCTGCTGCTGCTGGGCGTCGCAAATCGTTCGCTGCTGCTCTTCACGCTCGGCATCTTCCCCGCGGGCGCGGGCTTCGGCGCCGGCTTCCAGGGTGGACTGCGGACAATCGTCACCAAGGCGGAGCCGCATCAGCGCGCCGGCGTGATCTCCCTGGTCTACGTGATCTCCTATCTGTCGCTCGGTCTTCCCGCGATACTGGCCGGCACACTGGTGGTCAACTCGAGCCTGTCTCAGGTAGCCGAGGAGCTGGGTGCCGCCGTGATCGCGCTGGCGGCGCTGACCGCCGCCGGCCTCGCCTGGACGCTGTGGAGGGAGGGACGCAACGATGCGGTATGCCTCGCCGTATGACCTGCCCGCTGACCTCCTCGAGCCCCGCCGCGCCATGAGTCAAACTGGCACTGCAATGCCAGTCGAGGAAGAACTCCGGCGCCCGCCGAGGGAACGGCTGCTCGAGGCCGCTCGCGAGCTGTTCTACGCCGAGGGCGTGCACACGGTCGGGATCGACCGGGTGATCGAGCGGGCCGGTGTCGCCAAGGCGTCGCTGTACTCGACCTTCGGGTCCAAGGACGGATTGGTCAGTGCGTACCTCGAGGAGTACCACGCCCGGGTGATCGGACGCCAGCGCGCCGCCGCCGCGTCCGCACCCGATCCGGTTGCGGCGATCCTGGCCGTGTTCGATTCACTCGCGCGTAACTACCAGCGCTCTGACTACAATGGCTGCCCGTTCTCCGGAGCGCGTGCGGAGGAGCCGGCGGGTGGGCCGGTCGACGCCGCCGCCCGCGCCTACCGTGCGGAGATGCGTGAGCTCTTCCGCGAGCTCTGCGTCGAGGCGGGGGCCACGGACCCCGATCTGCTGGCCTGGCAGCTGCAACTGGTCTACAGCGGCGGTGCCGAGAGCGCGAAGATAGAGCGCGACGCGAAGGTCCCGGCGGCACAGCGGGCTGCGGTCGAGACGCTGCTGAAATCCGCGCTGGCCTGAGCGTCCCACGCTCGACAGGAAGCGGCTCCCGCCCGCGCGGCTCTGTTCATTGCTCCACAGCGCGGGTTGTGACCTCGGCGACAGCGGACCGCTTAAGCTGCACCGATCCATGTACATACCACGCCAACCTGAGCTGGCCGAACTCGTCATCGCCGACCCGCCCGATGCCTGGCGCGAACTCGGCTTCGACGTTGACCTGAAGGGACACCTCGACATCGGTGGGGTGCGGTTGCGGCTCGGCAGCGAGGGCGAAGGCATCAGCGCCTGGTCGCTGATGCGCGTGAACGCGATGGGTTCGATCGACGGCCTGCCTAGCCCTGTTCCGCGCGTGCTGTATCCGCCGCCGTTCAAGACCCACCCGAACGGCGCCACCGGCATCGATCACGTGGTGATCCTGAGCTCGAGCCTTGACCGCACCGCGGCGGCGCTCGCGCGGGCGGGCATCGAACTCAAGCGGACCCAGGAATCGGGGCGCGGGCGCATGGGCTTCCGTCGACTGGGGCCGGCGATTCTCGAGGTGGTCCAGCGCGACGACCTCGAAGGCGATGAGGCCACGTTCTGGGGCTTGGCAGTCGTCGTCATCAGCATTGAATCCCTTGCCGAGCGGCTAGGGGATAGGCTCGGCCCGATCAAACAGGCAACCCAGCCAGGCCGGCGCATCGCAACGCTCCGACCGGAGGCCGGCATCAGCACTGCCTTGGCGTTCATGAGTCCGGAGCCGCCGTGATGCGACATCTGAAGAGCTGGTTCTCCTCCTACGCCTCCGTGCTGGCGATCCGCGACGTGCGGCTGCTGTTCAGTGGCCTGTTGATCTCGGCCACCGGTGGTTGGGCCTACAACGCCGCCCTGCTCGCGCTGGTCTACGACCGCACGCATTCGCTCGGGTGGGTCGGCGCGGCCGGTCTCGTGCGCTTCCTGCCCTCGCTGTTGCTGAGCCCCTACAGCGGCGTCGTGGTCGAGCGCTCCGATCGCTTCCGCCTGCTGTTCTTCACCAACAGCATGTGCCTGGTCTGGCAGTGCCTGCTGGCGGTGGTTGCGCTCACGCACGGACCCGTCGTGCTGGCGCTTGCCTGCGCCGCGCTGAGCGCGGCGACGGGTGTCTTCGAGATGCCCGCGGTGGGCGCGACCGTGCCGACGCTCGTGCCCGAGAGCGAGCTGGTCGCGGCCAACGCTCTGCAGTCGACGATCGACAACCTCGTCATCGTCGTCGGTCCCGCGATCGGCGCGGTGCTGCTGCTGGCCGGCTCGCCGGCGATCGTCTTCTTCGTCAATGCCGCCACCTTCGGCGTGGCGGCATTCCTGGTGACCCGCATCAGGTATCGCACCATCAAGGTCGATGTCACCGAGGGCGGCAGCGCCAACGCGCTCAAGCAGATGATGGTCGGGGTCAGGACGATCCTGGGCGCGCGTTCGGCACGCACCCTGGTCGCGCTCTGCGCGCTGGTCAGCTTCATCTATGGCACCGACACGGTTCTGTTCGTCGGCGTCTCCGCACACAAGCTCGGTACCGGGGCCGACGGCTTTGGCTACCTGCTCGCCGGGCTTGGCGTTGGTGGTGTGCTCATGGCCACTGCCGTCGACAAGCTGGCTGCGCGCGCGAGTCTCGCCTGGGTGATCCTCGCGGGGGTCGCGGGTTACACGCTGCCCACCGCTCTGATGACCGTGATCCACTCGCCGGTGCTCGCGGTGCTCGTGCAGGTGGTGCGTGGCGGCTCTACGCTGGTCGTCGACGTGCTTGCGCTCACGGCGCTGCAGCGCGCAACTCCGAAGGATCAGCTCGGCCGTGTGATGGGCGTCTTCTGGGCGTTCATCATCGCTGCGATCGCACTGGGCACGGTGATCACGCCAGCCATCTCGAGCAGCTTCGGGCTCGACGCCGGACTTTGGACGATGGCACTGGCGCCATCACTGCTGGCGCTGCTCACGCTTCCTTCGCTGCAACGCGTGGATCGCGAGACGGCTGCCGCCAGTGCATTGGTGGCGCCGAAGGTCGCGCTGCTCGAGCAGCTCGGGATCTTCGCCTCCGCGAGCCGCGCGCTGCTCGAGCGGCTCGCGTCCGAGGCCGAGGAGAAGAGCTTCTCGCCCGGCACCGAGATCATCACCCAGGGCGACGACGCCGACTACCTCTACGTCCTGATCGAAGGCTCTGTCGATGTCACCTCGAGCGGCGAGGCCGGCGGAGCGCCACATCCGATCCGGACGATGCAGGCGCCGACCTACTTCGGTGAGATCGGCATCCTCCAGCGTATTCCCAGGACGGCCAACGTGATCGCGGCCGGGGAGTGCCGCTGCGCGCTGATCGACGGCCAGACGCTGCTCGATGCGATCGCGACCGCCAGCCCGTCCATGGCGATGCTCACCAGGACAGCGTCGTTGCTGGCGGAGACCCACCCGTCGGTGCACCTGGACGAGACGCTCGGAGCTGCCGAGGAAGCGCCCAAGGCCGGGATCCCCAGCTGATACAGGCTGGCTAGGGGCTCGCGGTCGCCGGCGCCGGCGGCGCCGGCGGCTTCCACTTCGCGCACGGCGGCTTGTAGGCAGCGCCTGGCACGTAGAGCGCCCACTCGTTGGGCGTGATCGGCGTCCCCTCGAGCGCGCAGATACGGTTGACGGCCTGGTACGGGCGGTAGTGCCAGAAGGTCAGGCGGCGGTTCGATCCGCCCGCGACGAGCACGTTGTCGCTGGGGCTGAAGGCCAGCACGCTGAGCTTGTCTCGCGCGGCGGTCAGGGTGGCGCTGAGGCTGGCCTTCGACGGGTTGGGCACCGCCCAGAGCCAGACGTGGCCATCGACGGTGGCGGCGGCGAGCGTGCGATTGTCGGGACTCAGCGCGAGTCTGGTGATCGGCGTGCGCAGCCCAGGCTCTACCAGCGGGCTGCTGACGAGCTCCTTGGGGCTCGCCGGCGTTGCCACGGTCCAGATCCGGACCGTGTGATCGGCGCTGCCGGCAAACAGCGTCTGGCTGTTGCCCGAGAACACGACCGCGGTCACGGCGGCGGTGAAACCGGAGAGCTTGGCGAGCAGTTGCGGGTTGGCGGGGTCCGACACATCCCAGAGCCAGACCAGGTGGTCGCCGCCGGCGGCGGCGAGCAGCTGCCCATTGGCGCTGAGCGCCGAGCCGGCGACGGTCGTCACCGACCGCGTGCGCCGCAGCGCCTGGTCGCCGGCGTGCGGGTTCACCACCACCGGCGCCATTCCCGATGTCGTCGTGCCGGTTACCGTGGTGGTGGTCGACGTCGAGGTCGTGGTCTTGAGCCAGTAGGCGGTCAGCGGCGCGGCCGCGGGTGGCGCCGCGTACCACGCCCCCACCGGCGCGGCGCGCCATTCGTTGACGACATCCCAGGTGTCCGTGCGCCCGGAGCTGAGCGTCACGGCCAGCCGCGGCTTGGTCGCCGAGTAGCTGATCCCGCTGAGCGCAGACCCGAACGTGTAGGTGCTGGGCGCGGGGAACTGCCAGAGCCTGGTGGTGCCCGCCGTGTCCGTCGAGATCAGGCGGCGGTCTCCATCGCTGAAGGCCACACCCGTGGCGGTGGCCGGATGCGGGAGGCTCGCCACCTGCGTCCATCCGGACGTCGACCAGATCGGCGCCGACTTGGCCGCGGTCCCGGCCGTGAGGTAACGGCCATCGCGACTGAACGCGAGTGAGGTGACGCTTCCGCCGGCCGGCAGGTAGACGTGGGTCGGCGCGGGGATTCCCTTTGTGCTCAGCGCCCATAGGTCAACGCCGCCGGAGCGGTTGCCGGCCGCGAGCGTCTTTCCGTCCGGGCTGTAGCTGACCGCGGTCATCGCGATCGCTCCGATGCTGGTCGTTGCCAGCGGCCGGGCGCCGCCGTGCGCGGGCCAGATGATGAGCGTGCCGTGGCCACCGACGGCGGCGAGCGTCTTGCCGTCATGGCTGTAGCTCACCGCCCCGAGCGCGACCCTGCCGGGGGCGACGAGCGCGGCAGCGAGCGCCGGTTGCGCCGGGCTGGCGAGCGACCAGCGCTGCACCCTGCCATCCGCATCAGCGGCTGCCAGCGACCCGCCGGCCGGGCTGAAGCCGAGCCCACGGACCGCGCCCTTGCCGGCGTGCAGCACGGCGAGCTGCCTGGGATGGGCAGGGGTGTCCAGGCTCCAGAGGGTCACCTTCCCCGCGCTGTCTCCGATGGCGAGCAGATGCCCGTTGTCGCTGAGCGCGACGGCGGCGACCCGTGCCGCGCGCGGCGCACCCGCGACCGTCGCGAGCGGCGTCAGCTGGGCGTAGCGCAGCGCGTAGAGCGCGATTTGATTGGTTCCCTGGTAGGCGATCGCCAGCCGGTGGCCGTCGTCACCGAGCGCCAGGCGCGTCTGCCCCGGGCGCCCGGCCAGCCGTGTGGGCATCTCACCGGCGGTCGTATCCACGAGCGTCGAGCGCGCCTCGATGGTCTGCGAAAGGCCGTAGGCGACCAGCGCCAGCTGCATCGCCAGTGACGGGTCGCTGCTCTGGAAGTCGCGCGATTCGAGCGCCACGAACCGTGACAGCGCCGCGTTGCGGGAGCTCTCCGTGCTGTGGTGCTCACGCGAGGCGACCGAGGCGAACACGGTCATGCCCACCGCGAACACGATCAGCCCGCGGACCAGCCACTTCGGGTATGGGCGACGTCCGGTGATCACTGGCGGCGCATGTTAGGTGGCTCTGCCCACGGCGCTAGCCTCGCCAATGAGGTGGCAGGCAACCCACGGACTTCAGCGCTTGACGGTTTCAGCCCCGCGACGCGGGATTGGTTCACGCGTGCCTTCGCCGCCCCGACCCCCGCCCAGGAGCAGGCCTGGCCCGCGATCGCCTCGGGCGATCACGTCCTGATCTCGGCTCCGACCGGCTCCGGCAAGACCCTCGCGGCGTTCCTCTGGGCAATCGACCGTCTCGCCTCTGGCCGGCTCGCCGCTGCTTCGCCGGCCGACCAGGCCGCGCAGCCGCCCGACCAGACCGCGCAGCCGCCCGGCATCAGCCTCGTCTACGTCTCGCCGCTGAAGGCGCTCTCCTACGACATCGACCGCAACCTGCGCGTGCCGCTGCGCGGGATCGGGGCCGAGCTGAACGTCGCCGTGCGCTCGGGCGACACGCCACAGCGTGAGCGCCAGCAGATGCTGCGCCACCCGCCGGACATCCTGATCACCACGCCCGAGTCGCTCTACCTGATGCTGACCGGCCAGGCGCAGAGGCTGTTCGAGCACACGCGCTGGTGCATCGTCGACGAGATCCACGCCGTCGCCTCCACCAAGCGCGGCGCCCACCTGGCGCTGACGCTCGAGCGTCTCTCGCAGGTCGCCCAACGCGGCGGTGGCCGGGAGCCGCAGCGCATCGGCCTGAGCGCCACCCAGAAGCCGCTCGAGGAGGTTGGGCGCTTCATGGTCGGCCCGAGCCGCCGGTGCCGGATCGTCGACGCGGGCGTGCGCAAGCAACTCGACCTGAAGATCCAGGTGCCGGTCGAGTCGATGGCCGCCCCAGGGGACACTCCCGGGGCCGAGCTCGATCCGCTGGCCGGCGGCACGGAGCCGACGATCAACTCGATCTGGCCGGCGATGTATCCGCAGCTGCTGTCCCTCGTGCGCGAGCACCACTCGACGATCATCTTCGTCAACGCGCGGCGCAGCGCTGAGCGCCTGGCGCTGCGGCTGAACGAGCTGGCGGCCGCTGAAGACGATGGCGCAAACCGCCCGATCCGCGAGATCGCGCGCGCCCACCACGGCTCGCTCGCCCGCGAGGAGCGCACGATCGTCGAGGAGCTGCTGAAGGCCGGCGAGCTGCCCTGCCTGGTCGCGACCTCGTCGTTGGAGCTCGGTATCGACATGGGCGCCGTCGACCTCGTGATCCAGGTCGAGTCGCCCAAGTCGGTCGCGCGCGGGCTGCAGCGCATCGGTCGCGCCGGGCACAACGTCGGCGACGTCAGCCGCGGGCGCATCTTCCCCAAGTTCCGCGCCGACCTGCTCGAGTGCGCGGTCGTCGCCAAGCGCATGCGCGAGGGCGAGATCGAAACCACGGTCGTCCCCCGCAACCCGCTCGATGTGCTCGCGCAGCAGATCGTCTCGATCGCCGCCGCGGCTGAGAGCGGGCGGCCAAATACATCCTCTGGCATGTATTTGGCCCGCGAGAGTGGCCCAGCGGCCGGTGAGCGTGGCGACACCCGGGGGACGGTGGACGTCGACGGGCTGTACGCGCTCGTCACGCGCACCCACAACTACGCCGAGCTGACCCGCACCTCGTTCGAGAACGTGCTCGACATGCTCGACGGGCGCTATCCCTCGTCGGAGTTCGCCGAGCTGCGCCCGCGGATCGTCTGGGACCGGATCGGTGGCACACTGCGCGCCCGCAAGGGCGCGCGTCAGCTGGCGGCCACCAACGCCGGCACGATCCCGGACCGTGGCAACTACCTGGTGACGCTGCCCGATGGCCGCCGCGTCGGCGAGTTCGACGAAGAGATGGTCTACGAGGCGCGTCCCGGCCAGACCTTCCTGCTCGGCGCGTCGACGTGGCGGATCGAGGAGATCGGTCGCGACCGCGTGATCGTCACTCCCGCTCCAGGGATGCCGGGCGCGGTCCCGTTCTGGAAGGGCGACAGCGTCGGGCGGCCCAGCGAGCTCGGTCAGGCGATCGGCGCCTTCAGTCGCTGGGCCGTCGACCAGGACCCGGCGGTGCTCGAGGCCGATTACGACCTCGACGCCCGCGCCGCTCGCAACCTCGTCGAGTTCCTGCGCGAGCAGCGCGACGCCACGCGGGTGGTGCCCAGTGACACCGCGATCGTGGTCGAGCGCTTCCGCGACGAGATCGGCGACTGGCGGCTGTGCGTTCTGAGCCCGTACGGCGGCCGCGTGCACGCCGCCTGGGGCCTCGCGCTGAGCGCCCGCATCCGCGACGAGCTCGGGCTCGAGGCCGACGCGATCTGGTCCGACGACGGCATCATCGTGCACCTGCCCGACGCCGAGGAGCTCGACATGGCGCGGCTCACCGACATGATCCTCATCGACCCGCAGGAGGTCGAGGACCTGGTCGTCTCAGAGCTCTCGGGCAGCGCCCTGTTCGGGGCGCGCTTCCGGGAGAACGCCGGCCGCGCGCTGCTGATCCCGCGCGCCTACCCGGGGCGCCGCACGCCGCTGTGGCAGCAGCGGCTGAAGGCACAGTCGCTGCTCGAGGTGGCGGCCAAGTACGGCGAGTTCCCGATCGTGCTCGAAACATTCCGCGAGTGCCTGCGTGACGTGTTTGACCTGCCGGCACTGACCAAGCTGCTCGCGCAGCTGCAGCGCCGCGAGATCTCGCTGGTCGAGGTCGAGACCGCGGTCGCCTCGCCGATGGCCTCCTCGCTGCTGTTCGATTACGTCGCCACCTACATGTACGAGGGCGACACGCCCAACGCCGAGCGCCGGGCGGCGGCGCTGTCGCTCGATCGCGATCTGCTGCGCGAGCTGCTCGGTCAGGAGGAACTGCGCGACCTGATCGACGCCGGCGCGCTGGCGTCGGTGGAGGCCGATCTTCAGTGGCTCTCCGAGGAGCGCCGCGTGGCGACCCGCGATCAGCTGCACGACATGCTGCGGGCGCTCGGCGACCTGAGCGAGACCGAGCTCGGCGCGCGGGTCGTCGCGGGCGTTGCTTTGAACCCGATGCTGGATGCGCTGCGCGGCGAGCGCCGCGCCGTGCAGGTCAGGCTCGGGGGCGAGGAGCGTTGGATCGACGCGGTCGACGCCGGCATGTACCGCGATGCGCTCGGCGCGGTGCCGCCGGGTGGCCTGCCCGAGGCCTTCCTCGCGGACGTGCCCGACGCCCTCACCCGCGTGGTGGCGCGTTACGCGATCACACACGGGCCATTCATGTCCGCCGAGCTGCGCGAGCGCTACGGGGTCGATTGCGGCGCGGTGCTCGCGGCGCTGGAGCGCGACGGAGACCTCGTTCAGGGTGAGCTGCGCCCGGGCGGCAGCGGCCGCGAGTGGTGCCATCGCGAAGTGCTGCGGCGCCTGCGCCGCGCCTCGCTGGCGGCGCTGCGCAAGGAGGTCGAGCCAGTCGAGTCAAGCGCGCTTGCGCGCTTCCTGCCGAGCTGGCAGGGCGTCGACCGCTGGGCGGGCGGGACCGGATCCGGCGCCGGGATCGACCGCCTGCGCGACGTGCTGGTGCCGCTGCAGGGGCTGGCGCTGCCGGCCGAGCTGTGGGAGCGCGAGGTGCTGCCACGACGGGTTGGGGCGTACTCGCCATCCTGGATCGATCAGCTCTGCGCCTCCGGTGAGCTCGTCTGGCTCGGTGCCGGCGCGCTGGGGCGCTCGGGGCGGGTGGCGCTGTACTTCCGTGATGAGGTGCCCCTGCTCGGCGCGTCGCCGTCAGGCGAACCGCCGACCGGTGAGCTGCACGACGCGCTGCGTGAGCGACTGTCCCGGGGGGCCGCCTTCTTCACCGACCTGCTGGTCGATGTCGGCGCGGAGATCCATGCCAGCGCGTTGCAGGAGGCGCTGTGGGACCTGGTCTGGGTGGGAGAGGTGACCAACGACGCGTTCGCGCCGCTGCGGGCACCGCGGCTTTCGCTGGCCGCCAGTCAGGCCGGCGGCCAGCGGGCCACCGGCCGTAGAAGTCGCTACGCCCGTCGTGGCCACTCGGCAGCCGTCCAGGTCCAGGGCCGCTGGTCGCTGACCGCGGGGTTGCTGCGCAGCGACGCCGATCCGGGCTCGCGTCGGCGCGCGCGTGCGGAACTGCTGCTCGAGCGCTACGGCGTGCTGACGCGCGAGCAGGTGCTGGCCGAGGGTGTGCCCGGCGGCTTTTCCGGGATCTACTCGGAGCTGACCCAGCTCGAGGTACTCGGCGTCGCCCGCCGCGGCTACTTCGTCGAAGGGCTGGGCGGCGCGCAGTTCGCCGTGCCCGGGGCGGTCGAGCGGCTGCGGGAGCGGTCCGGCGACGCCGAGCAGGCGCTGGTGCTGAGCGCAATCGACCCGGCCCAGCCCTACGGCGCCGCGCTGCAGTGGCCCAAGCGCGAGGGCACCAAGAGTCCGGCGCGGGTCGCGGGCGCGCAGGTGGTGTTGGTTGGCGGCGAGCCAGTGCTGTACCTGGAGCGCGGCGGCCGGGGACTGCAGACGCTGCTCGACGCGGAGGCTCCTGTTGGCGCCGAGCGCCTGGAGCTCGCCCTTCAGGCACTGTCCGAGCATGTGCGGTCGGGACGCGGCGCGATCCGCAAGCTCGCGCTCGAGCGCGTCGACGGCGAGCCCGCGACCTCCTCGTCGCTTGGTCCGAAGCTGCGCGCTCACGGTTTCCGGGAAGGCCCGCGGCGGCTCACTTTGACCGGCTGAGATCTTCGCGTGTGACAAAGCCGCGGTCCTGACGTAGTACGGGTGTGAAGCTTGGTGTGGTGACGCGGCAGTCTGAGGCGGAGGGCGAGAGCTGGGAGCGCTTCGAGGTGCTCTACCGCTCCAGCCGCGACGACATCTACGCCTATGTGCTGACCTTGCTGCGAGACCGCGCCGCCGCCGAGGATGTGACGGCGGTCGCGTTCGAGCGCGCCTACCGCCGGCGCCGGACCTTCGACCGCCATCGCGGCGATCAGCGCGGCTGGCTGTTCGGCATCGCACGCAACGCCGCGCTCGATGAGCTGCGCCGCCGCCGCCGTACCGCCACGCTGACGGTGGACCCCGAGGACGTCTCGGAGGACGCGCTCGTCGACGACGGCGAGCAGGAGCTGGTCGTGCGGCGCACGGTCGTCCGCGAGGCGCTTCAGGCGCTCGCCCCGCGTGAGCGCGAGTTGATCGCGCTCAAGTTCCATGCCGGCCTGACCAACGCGGAGCTGGCCTCCGTGCTCGGGGTAAGCGAGTCCAACGCCGGCACGCTGCTGCACCGCGCCGTCCAGAAGCTGAGGAGCGCTGTCAATGCGCCCGTTTGACGACATTCCGCTGGAGGAAAGCGACTACTCGGACGTCGCGCTGATGGTCGCAAGCGTGCGTCAGTGGCCGGCCGAAGACTTCGCCCGCGAGCTCGACGCGCGCGTCGCCCGGCGGTTCGCGCCGGAGCCGGCACCGACGGCCGGGCGCATTGCTCGATCCCGGCTGCCCCGCTGGGCCGCCGGGCCCGCCGTGGCGCTGGTGGCGGGCGCCGTCGCCGTGGTCGTGGTGGTCTCGGGTGGCACGCTCAACGGCAGGCCGAGCGCTCCGAGCGGCTCATCCAACGGACCCGCCACATCCGGCCCGCCGCAGGTCACCCATGCAGCCCACAACGGCGGCTCGCGCCTGGAGAAGCCGCCGGCACCGGCGCTCCACTCGCTCAGCACCAGCCAGGCGAGCTCCGACCGGGCCGCCGGCTCGTCGGGTTCCTCGAGCTTCGCCAACTCTCAAGGAGCCGTCAATCTCACCTCGACGGCTCCGGTCGCCCCCGGGGCAAAGCAGATCCAGTCCGCCCAGATCAGCCTGACGACGCCCAACCTGCACGTCGACCAGGTGGCGCAGGAGGTCTTCCAGGTGGTCGGCGACGAGCACGGCACCGTGCAGAGCTCCCACATCACCGCGGCCGCGCGCGGCACCGGTGGTGGCTATGCCTCGTTCTCGCTGAGCATCCCCACCAGCAACCTGCAGGCGACGATGACGGAGCTCTCGCGTCTGCACTTCGCGGCTGTGCAATCGCGCACCGATTCCAGCCAGAACGTCAGCCATCAGTACAACCAGGACCAACGCCAGCTGTCCGACGCCAAGGCGCTGCGCGCCTCGCTGCTCAAGCAATTGCAGACCGCCTACACGCAGTCCGACATCGACAGCATCAAGGCGCAGCTCAAGCTCGCCGAGCAGCAGATCTCGAGCTGGCAGAACACGCTCGGCGCGCTGCAGCACCGCATCGGCTACAGCAACGTGAGCGTGCAGATCAACCAGAACGGGCTCCCGATCTTCCCTGTCGCCAAGCACTCGACCGGCTTCACGATCGGTCGCGCCGGCCACGACGCGCTGCACGTGCTGGTCGTCTCCGCCGGCGTGGCGCTGATCGCGCTGGCGGTGATGATCCCGGTTGGCCTGGTCGCGGCGCTGCTGATGTGGCTATGGGTGTGGCTGCGTCAGCGGCGCCGCGAGCAAGCGCTCGACGGCGCCAGCTGACCGCTCCGACGTGCGGCTCCGGGCGGCGCCGACCGAGATCGGGGCCCGGACCAAGCCCGCCGGAAATCTCTGATCGGCTATAGGCTCCCGCGCTATGACTGGTGAGCCCGCCGACACGGCTGACCGCATCGCGCTGCTGCGTGGCGTGCGCGTCTTCGCGGGTCTGTCCGAGGAGGACCTGGCGGCGATCGCGGAGGTATCCGTCTCGCGGCGCTTCGAGGCCGGTCAGGACGTGTTCCGCGAGGGCGACGGCGGCGACACCTGTTACATCGTGCGCTCGGGTCTCGCGCGCGCGGTGCGCCAGCACTCCGGCGGCCGCTCGATCACGCTCGCACACTTCAGCTCGGGCGACATCTTCGGCGAGTTGGCGATGTTCGACGAGGAGCCTCGCTCGGCGACCGTGAACGTGATCGAGGACGTCGAGGTGGTCGCGATCCCCGGCCGCGATATGCAGCGCCTGATGCGCGAGTACCCGGAGATCGCCGTGAAGCTGATCGCCGCGCTCGCCCAGCGCCTGCGCGCGACCAACGAGCGGCTGGCTCGCCAGTCGTTTCAGACCGTACAGAGCCGGGTCGCCGCTGTGCTCGCCCAGATGGTGGCCAGCGCGCGCAGCGCCAGCGCGGGTGAGGGCGACGTGGTGATAGCGCTCACGCAGGCGGACCTGGCAAAGTTGGCTGGCTCCTCACGCGAGTCGGCCAGCCGGTTCCTGGCAACGCTGGAGCGCTCGGGAGTGATCACGCAGGGACGTGGCCGCCTGACGGTGCACGACCCAAGCGCGCTGGAGGGATATGTCTACTGAAGCAGTGAGTGACCGCGGCCCCGAACGTGAGTTCTCCGCAGGCGGTGTCGTCGTGCGCGGCGATGACGTCGTCGTGATCGTGCCGATGCGCCGCGGTCCAGGCGGTGCCAAGGTGCTCGGCCTGCCGAAGGGACACCCGGAGGCGGGCGAGTCGGCGGCCGAGGGCGCGCTGCGCGAGGTGCGCGAGGAGGCAGGCGTCAGCGGTGAGCTGCTCGAGTCGCTCGGGGTCGTCGAGTACACCTACGAGCGTAGCCGGCGGCGCATCGCCAAACAGGTCGAGTTCTTCCTGATCGAGTACCGCGACGGCGACCCCGCCGACCACGATCACGAGGTCGAGCAGGCTCGCTGGATGCCGCTGTCGGAAGCCGCGACGGCGCTCACCTATCCCGGTGAGCGGGAGATCGTTTCGCGCGCCGTGTCGCGTCGCGCTTCTGAACGGTAGGCTGCTCCAGGTGCGCGTACTCAACTTCTACTCGTCAGTGTTCGCCGACCAGCTGCGCCGCGGTCGCAAGACGGCCACTATCCGCCTCGGCGACAAGTCCCACAAGTACCACAAGAACGACTGCGTGATGGTCACCATCGGCTACCAGCACTCGCCACGCGAGAAGATCTTCAGCGCCGTGATCGACCAGGTCGAGGTCAAGCGCGTTGAGGAGCTCTCCCCAAGGGACATCGAGCACGACAATCCGGAGTTCCGCCGGGTCGACGAGATGGTGCATTTCCTCGAGCAGATCTACTCCCGCAAGGTTTCGATGGACGACACGGTCACGGTCGTGCGCTTCTCGCAGATCATCGAGAACCCGCCGGAGCTGCGCGACCGTCTCCACGGTCTCGGCGGCGCCAACAACTGACGCCCGCCCCGCGTGGCGTGGGAGCGCCCGTCGCACCGGGTGCCGCTGTTTGCGCCGCCCAGCACACGCCGGTGGCCAGCCACGAGGTGCTTGGTTGACTGCCGCCGACCGGCTGCTTCGAGCTCGGTTAGCGGCAACCGGCCAGATTTTTGGCACTCATCACACGAGAGTGCCAAATTGGGCTGAAACGAGCTATAGTGCCGTGCAGTTGGCACTCAGCTACTGAGAGTGCCAAGGTCCGGGCTGAAAACGGCCCGGACGCATCAATCTCAAGGGAATCAACCCGGAGGCTGTATAGATGGCTCTTAAGCTCAAGCCCCTTGGCGACCGCCTGATCGTGCGCGCGATCGAGGAGGAGGAGACGACCGCCAGCGGCATCGTGCTCCCCGACACCGCCAAGGAGAAGCCCCAGAAGGGCAAGGTCCTCGCCGTCGGCGACGGCAAGATCAGCGAGGAGACCGGCAAGCGCACGCCGCTCGACGTCGAGGTCGGCGACGAGGTCCTCTACAGCAAGTACGGCGGCACGGAGATCAAGGTCGAGGGCGAGGAGCTGCTCGTCCTGCGCGAGTCAGACGTGCTGGCCAAGGTCCAGTAAGACCAATTTCCGCATTAGGAGAACGAAAGATCACATGGCTCACAAGGAACTGAAGTACGACGCGGATGCCCGCAACGCGCTGCAGGCAGGCGTCGATGCGGTTGCCAACGCCGTCAAGGTCACGCTCGGCCCCAAGGGCCGCTACGTCGTGATCGACAAGAAGTTCGGCGCACCCACGATCACCAACGACGGCGTCACCATCGCCCGTGAGATCGAGGTCGAGAACGTATTCGAGAACCAGGGCGCTCAGCTGGTGCGCGAGGTTGCGACCGCGACCAACGACGTTGCCGGTGACGGCACCACCACCGCGACCGTGCTGGCTCAGGCGATCGTTCGCCAGGGCATGAAGAACGTGGCGGCCGGCGCCAACCCGCTCGCGCTCAAGCGCGGCATCGAGAAGGCCGTCGAGCAGGTCGTCGAGAACATCGCCAAGCAGTCGACTCCCGTTTCGGGCAAGGATCAGATCGCGCGCGTCGCGACGATCTCGGCCGGCGACGAGGAGATCGGCGACGTGATCGCCGACGCGATCGACAAGGTCGGCAAGGACGGCGTCGTCAACGTCGAGGAGGGTCAGACCTTCGGCATGGACCTCGAGTTCACCGAGGGCATGCAGTTCGACAAGGGCTACATCTCGCCCTACATGGTCACCGATCAGGACCGCATGGAGGCCGTTCTCGAGGACCCCTACATCCTCATCGCCAACCAGAAGATCGGCTCCGTCCGTGACATCCTCCCGATCCTCGAGCAGACGATCCAGAGCGGCAAGCCGCTGCTGATCATCTCCGAGGACGTCGAGGGCGAGTCGCTGGCGACGCTGGTCGTCAACAAGCTGCGCGGCACCTTCACCGGCGTCGCCGTCAAGGCCCCGGGCTTCGGCGACCGCCGCAAGCGCATGCTCGAGGACATCGCGATCCTCACCGGCGGCGAGGTCATCACCGAGGAGATGGGTCTCAAGCTCGAGAACACCCAGATCTCGCAGCTCGGCCGCGCCCGCCGCGTGGTTGTCGCCAAGGACACCACCACGATCGTCGACGGCAACGGTGACGCGAGCGCGATCAAGGGCCGCATCACCCAGATCAAGACCGAGGTCGAGAACACCGATTCGGACTTCGACCGTGAGAAGCTCCAGGAGCGCCTCGCGAAGCTGTCCGGCGGCGTTGCCGTGGTCAAGGTCGGCGCTGCCACCGAGACCGAGATGAAGGAGAAGAAGCACCGCGTCGAGGACGCGCTGCAGGCCACCCGCGCCGCCCTCGAGGAGGGCATTGTCGCCGGTGGTGGCACCGCTCTGCTGGTCGCCCAGAAGGCGCTCGACATCGAGAGCGTCGGCGACGCCGACGAGCAGACGGGGGCGAAGATCGTCTTCCGCGCGCTCGAGGAGCCGCTGCGGCAGATCGCTGACAACGCCGGGCTCGAGGGTTCGGTCATCGTCAACGAGGTGCGCAAGGCCAAGAAGGACCACGGCCTCAACGC
>JBOGYJ010000030.1:0-21080 GCA_050696795.1 Solirubrobacteraceae bacterium
GCTGGGAGGCGCCGCTGAGCTTGTGGTCACCGCTTCATCCTCGACTGTCCCTCGCCCGGACTGTACTGCTGGGCCCCGACCCCGAGCCGCTCGCAGACAGACGCGACGATCGCATCCGTGCCGGGCAGGAACGCGTCCTCCAGCGGTGGGCTGAAGGGGATCGGATGGTCCGGGGTCGCGAGTCGCCAGACGTCGTCGATGTCGTGCAGGCCGTGCTCGGCGACCACCGCCAGCACCTCGCCGGCCCAACCGCCCGTCAGCGGTCCCTCCTCGACCGCCACCAGGCGGTTGGTCTTCTGCAGCGACTGAAGCAATGTCGCGTGGTCGAACGGTCGCAGCGTGCGCAGGTCGATCACCTCCGCCTCGACCCCCAGCTCGCTCAGGCGTGTGGCCGCCTCGACGCAATCGGATACGCCCTTCATGATCGAGACCAGAGTCACGTCGCCACCCTCGCGTACAACACTGGCCTTGCCGATCTCGACCCGCTGTTTGCTGTCGTCGTGCTGCTCGCCGCCGAGTTCCTGCTTGACCGAGTAGAGCCGCTTGTGCTCGAGGAACAGAACCGGGTTGTCGTCCGCGATCGAGGCCTTGAGCAGCGCCTTGGCCTCGACCGGACTCGAGGGCGCCACGATCTTCATGCCGGGTACGTTCTGGAACCAGGTACCCGGGTTCTGCGAGTGGATCGCCCCAAAGCGCCCGCCGGCGCCGACGGCCGCGCGCACGACCAGCGGCACGCTGCCCTGCTCGCCGGAGATGTAGAAGAACTTTGCCGCCTGGTTGACGAGACTGTCCATCGCCAGCGTCAGGAAGTCGCCGAACATGATCTCGATCACCGGGCGCAGGCCGCAGACGGCGCTGCCGTAGGCGGCGCCGGTCAGCGCCAACTCGGAGATAGGCGTGTCGAACACGCGCTCGGGGCCGTACTTTTCGTAGAGGCCGGGGGTGGTGACGAACACGCCGCCCGCGATGGCGATGTCCTCGCCGAACAGGATCACGCGCTCGTCGGCGTCGAGCGACTCGTCAAGCGCCTGGCGGATCGCTTCGCGGAACTCGAGCGTTGGCATCGGACAGAAGTCTCCTCAGATCAAGAGTTTCAGGGGATTCTCGAGGCGCTCACGCACGCTCGCCAGGAACGCGGCGGCGTCGGCCCCGTAGATCACACGGTGGTCGGCGGTGAGCGTCATCGCCATGCGGTGGCGCGCGACGAACTGCCCGTCGCGCACGACCACCTGCTGCTCGGCGGCGCCGACGGCGAGGATCGCCGCCTGTGGCGGATTCAGCACGGCGGTGAAGTGGCTGACTCCGAACATGCCGAGGTTCGACACCGTGAAGGTTGCGTCCGCCATCTCGGCCGGCGTCAGGTGGCCGTCGCGTGCGCGCTGGGCCAGCGTCCGTGTCGCGGCTGCGATCTGCCCAAGCGATGCGGTATCCGCGTCGTGGATCGTCGGGACCAACAACGATTGTGTCCCGCCCGACGCCCCGGCTCCCGCGGCCACCGCCACCCCGACGTTGACGCGCCCGTGCAGCTCGATCGCGTCGCCGGCATAGCTGGCGTTGACCTGCGGATGCTCGCGCAGGGCACCGGCGCAGGCGCTGATCACGAAGTCCCCGAGCGATGGCAGCGGCTCGACGCCCGCGTCCCGCAGTTGCGCACGCAGATCGACAGCGGCCTCCATGTCGACCGTCACCGTCACCGTGAAGTCCGGGGCGCCCGCCTTGGCCTCGACCATGCGCCGCGCGATGGTCGCCTGCGTGGCCGTTAGCGGCCGGCGCTCGACCGCGCCCATGTCGCCCGTGCCCATGTCGCCCGTGCCCAGCCGGGCCGCCGCAGCCGGTGTCGCGTTCTGCACGTCGCGCTTGACGATCCGCCCACCGGGTCCGGTACCCGCGAGCGTCGCCAGCTCGACGCCCCGCGCGGCGGCCAGGCGCCGAGCCACCGGCGATGCCTTGACGCGGCCGTTGCCGCTGCCGCCGGCGGCCCGCTGGCTCGCCGGCGGCGCCGTGGGCGCCACGGTGGCCGGTGGGGACGGTGCGCCGACCGATCCGGACTGAGCCGCTGATGAAGCGGGTGATTCGGTCCCGCCTGCCCTCGCGCCCGCCGCCTCGTCAACCGGATCAGGCTCCCCGATGTGGGCGATCAACGCGCCGACCGCGATCACCTCGCCGTCGCGAGCGACGATCCGTAGCGTGCCCGCGTGCTCGGCCTGGTAGGGCATGATCGCCTTGTCGGTCTCGATCTCGACGATCTCGTCGCCGACGCTGAGCTCGTCTCCATCGGCGTGCAGCCAGGAGACGATCGTCCCGTCGACCATCGAGTCCGAGAGCCTTGGCATCGTCACGTTCGGCACGGCGCTAATCCTCGTTCGGCACGGCGGCTATTCCTTGAACTCCGCGACCGGGCCGGGGACCGGGTGGGGCGCGGCGAGGCCGGCGGCGATCATCGCCTCGATCTGGCGCTCCATGTCCGCGTCGATCGCGTCGATCGTCGCCTCGTCGGCGTCGTAGCGCTCGAGGATCCCGGCACGGGTGCGCTTCAGCGGGTCGCGCTCACGCCACGCGTCGAGCTCGCCCGTCTTGCGGTAGGCGCCTGGGTCGCTGCGCGAATGGCCGACGAAGCGGTAGGTGAGCGCCTCGATGAACTGCGGGCCCTCGCCGGAGCGGGCACGCTGCACGGCCGCGCCGGCCGCCTGACGCACGGCCCAGAGGTCGTTGCCGTCGACCTGCTCGGCAGGCAGCTGCAGCGTCTGTGCGCGCTGCAGGATCGTGCCGGCGGTGACGTCCTCCATCGGCGTGAACTCGCCGTATAGGTTGTTCTCGCAGACGTACAGCACCGGCAGGTTCAGGACCTTGGCGAAGTTCAGGCACTCGTGGAAGTAGCCCTGGTTGGTGGCGCCGTCGCCGAAGTACGCGACCGCCACGCCGCCTGAGCGCTTGAGCGCGACCGCGGCGCCGGTGGCGGCGGCGATGCTGCCGCCGACGATCCCGAAGCAGCCGATCAGGCGGTGCTGCAGGTCGATCACGTTCATCGAGCCGGCGCGGCCCTGGCAGACGCCCGTGGCGCGGCCGAGCATCTCATCGAGCAGCGCCTGGGGCTCGACGCCGAGCGACAGCGCGTGACCGTGGCCGCGGTAGGTGCCGGCCACGCGATCCTCTGGCCCGAGCACCGAGGCCACGGCGGTGGCGATCGCCTCCTGGCCCGAGTACAGGTGCGTGGTGCCGGGGACCTCGCCGCGCTGGAACAGCGTCTGCACCGTGTCCTCGAAGCGGCGGATCAGCAGCATCCGGCGGTAGAGCTCGAGCGCCTCGTCGCGTCCGAGCTCGGGCGCCGCCGCGGCGCTGTCGGTGACCGAGCCGCTGACGTCGGCGCCCACTAGACCGTCACCTGCTCGGACTCGCCGACGAGGTCGGCGCCACGCACGTACTGGCGGCCGGCGACCAGCAACTCCTCAGCCGGGAAGCGCGTCAGGATCTCGGGTCCGTCGGCGGTCACCAGTACCTCCTCCTCGATCCGTGCCGCCGAGCGACCGTCGCTGGCGGGGCAGTAGGTCTCGAGCGCGAACACCATGCCCTCCTCGATCTCGACCGGATCATCGAAGGAGTGCAGGCGCGAGATCATCGGCGCCTCGTACAGGCCGACGCCCAGCCCGTGCCCGAACTGCAGCCCGAAGCAGGCTTCCTCGCTGGCGAAGCCGAGCTCCTGCGCCGTCGGCCACACGGCGGCGATCTTGTCGGTCGTGACGCCCGGGCGGACCAGCTCGATCGCGTTGTCCAGCCACTCCCGGCACTGTTTGTAGGCGTCGAGCTGCGAGCGCGTCGCGCCGCCCACGCAGAAGGTGCGGTAGTAGCACGTGCGGTAGCCCATGAACGAGTGGATGATGTCGAAGAAGGCCTGGTCGCCGGGGCGCAGCAGGCGGTCGGAGAAGACGTGCGGATGCGGGTTGCAGCGGTCGCCGGAGACGGCATTGATCGCCTCGACCTGCTCGGATCCGAGCTCGAACAGCAGCTTCTGCGCCTCGGCCACGATCTCGTGCTCGCGCGCGCCCGGGCGCAGCAGCTCGTAGATCTTCTCGTAGACGGCATCGACGATCGCGGCCGCGTGGTCGAGCAGCGCGATCTCATCGGCCGTCTTCAGCTTGCGCGCGCTCAGCATCACGGGCTGCGCGTTGGCGGTCGGGATCTGGCGGCGGTGCAGCGAGGCCAGCGTCTCCATGTCGGTCAGGTCGATTCCGAGCGGCTCGCGTTCGAGCCCATGCTCACGCAGCACCTCGAAGATGTGGCCGGCGAGCAGGTCCGGCACGCCGGTCTGCTCCGGCATCGCCCCGCGCATGCTCGAGACCCCCGCGCGCCAGCTCGACTCGGGCAGCCACGGGGCGTAGAGCTGGTGGTGGCGGGCGGCGGAGCCGAAGTCCCAAAGCACCGGGTCGCCGGTGCGCGGCAGCAGCACGCAGCGGGCGCTCTTGTCACGCGCCCACTCGCCGATGTGCGTGCTCGTGACATAGCGGATGTTGTTCTGGTCGAATAGCAGCAACGCTCCCAGGTCTGAGGCCTCGAGCGCTTCTCTGGCCTTGCGCAGGCGGTCCGAGCGCAGCCGGACGAAGTCCACACGCTGCTCCCAGTCGACCGCCATCGTGGCCCCGCGCGACGCGATCATTTAGCACTCCTGAGTTGTTCTGTCAGATAATCCCAGTCGCGGTTGAAGCGATAGGAGTAGTTGCTGGGCAACTGCGGAGACTGCGTCTCCAACCAGCGCACGCGACCGTCGCTGCGATTATGGAACGAATGGATGCAGCCGACGCTCGTCCAGAAGAAGTCACCCGGACCAAGCGTGAACTCATGCTCGTTGGCGCTCGCGACCACCTCGCCCTCGAGCATGTAGTACGCCTCCTCCAGGGGATGGTCGTGGGGGAGCGCCGAGCCGCCGGGCTGGTACTCGACCATGAACAGCGAGTGCAGCACCGCGCCGAGCCTGCTGTCGACCAGCATCTTGACCGCAATCCCGCTGTAGGCCAGGAGCGCGGTCGCCATGCTCGCCGATACCGTCGGCGCGTCGGCTGCGGAGCCGATCTTGAGGTTGTCGACGTCCATCTGCCCGGGGCCGAGGCGGAAGAGCCCGCGCGCGCGCGGATCACGGATATCCGGAGCCTCGCCGCCCTCTTGTGGTGGCCGGACGCCGGTCCAGAACGTGTCCGGCGGGCCACTCAGCCGCGGCGCCGGTGCATTCACCTCAAGCCACCGTGCGGTCTCGTTGCCCGCGTTGTGCCAGCAGTGGGCCACGCCGACCGGTGCCAGGCCACACTCATCCGCCGAGAGGCGGTAGGTGCGTCCATCGAGCGTGAGTGAGGGGTGGCCGCTGAGCACATAGAAGCTCTGCTCGGTCGAATGCACGTGCGTCTCGACGTAGCCCCCGGGATCGAGTTCGACCAGCGCGAACCCGGTGTGCACGGCTCCGACGTGGCGGCCTGCCAGCGCCGCACGCCGCAGCCCGTCGCTGTGTGCGTCCATTCCTGCGGGTGAGCCAAGCTCCACCTCAGCTGCATGCGCGACGTGGTAAAGCGGTTCTGGTGCGGCTCGTGGTGCGGCTCGTCCAGCCATTGTGAACAGTCTATCCACGCCAGGAGAGCACCGTCAAGCTCGACTGGACAGGCGGCTTTACCGCGCCTTTCGCTGGCGTGCTCGGGCTTGATGATAAGGGCAAGCCGGGTGTTTTGCGAGCGCCAGGCAGGTGCCGTCCCGGGCTGTTTAGAGTCATTTGACAGTCTGAGAGGCCCTCTGTATATTCGCGCCGCACAGCGTCCGGGATGGAGGAGTGAATTGGAAGCGACCCGACCCGAATGGTCTTTGGCAGGTGCGGCGATCATCGTGACTGGCGCGAGTTCCGGCGTTGGCGCGGCGACTGCGCGCGCGCTTGGCAGTGCTGGTGCCCGGGTCGCCCTGGTCGGTCGCCATCAGGACCGGCTCCGCGAAGAGGCGGCGCAGGTTGAGTCCGCTGGGGGGACGGCCTTCACCGTGACTGCGGAGCTGGAAGACCCGCAGCAGGCAATGCAGGTTGTGGACCGCGCCGTCGAAGAGTTTGGTTCGCTGCGGGGAGTCGTCCACACCGCGAGCAGGCTTGTTGTGGGCACGCTCGAGGAGACCACGGTCGAGTCGGCTGAGACCGACTGGCGGATCAACGTACTGGCGCCGATCATGATGACTCAGCGGGCGGTACCGCATCTCGAACCGGGCTCGTCTGTGGTGTTCGTGGGCTCGACGGCGGGCAAGGTCGGATTCTCTGGGTTGTTGGCATATACCGCCACCAAGGGCGCGGTGGAGGCTGTGACGCGTGCGCTGGCGGTGGAGCTGGCGCCGCGGGATATCCGTGTCAATGCCGTCGTTCCAGGCTATGTCCGTACCCCGATGCTTACGCCCTCGCTCGATGCGATCGAAGGCTTTGAGGCCGAGATCTGCGAACAGACGCTCCAGCGCCGGATCGGCGCGCCCGAGGAGCTCGCAAACGCGATCGTATTCATGCTCTCTGGGCTGTCCACCTACGTCGATGGGCAGTCGCTGGTGGTCGACGGGGGCTGGACGGCCCACTGACCCGTGCATCCGGTGCGCCCGACTCAGTTCGTCGCATGTGGCGCACTGCCGGCCCGCTTCCCGGCGCCGCTATCTCGCGCCGCTGTCTCGCGGTGGTGTGACGGCGGGGATCCGCGCCGGTCCACGGCGGGGATGGCGCGGCTCGTGTCCGGGCCGGCTCGCACCCACACAGGAAGTCATCAGCGAAATGACCCGACGATGCAGGAGATGTCATGACTGTCACATCGGATACTTCGGCGGCCTCGAGCGGCGAGGCCGCAGCAGACGCATCGACGCGCAAAGTCGGGGTGATTCTGACCACCCCGGTCAAGTCGATGGCGCTCCAGCAGCCCGAGCAGATCGAACTGACGACCGATGGCATCGTTGACAATCGCCGCTTCTATCTGATCGATCACCGGGATCGCCTGTTTGTCGGGCGCAGGTTCGGGCCATTGGTACAGGTGCGTCCGGAGTTCGACGGGACGGTGCTCACCCTGATCTTCCCCTCGGGCGAGGTGGTATCGGACACAATCCAGCTCGGCGACACGGTAGAGACCAACTTCTACAACCTGCGTACGGTCAGGGGCCGTGTGGTAACCGGCCCCTGGGCCGAGGCGCTTGCGAACTACACCGGCATCGGCGTGCGCCTTGTCTACGCAGAGCAATCCGACGCCGACGACCTGACGCCGGTGACGCTGCTGTCACGCGCGTCGCTGGAACGGCTGGGACGCGAGCTCGATACTGAGATCGACTGCCGGCGCTTCCGCATGCTCTTCACCCTCGATGGCTGTGACGCGCATGAGGAGGATGGATGGACACGGGTGCAGATCGGCGAGGCGATCGTATGTATCGGCAGCGCCATCGGGCACCAGGTACCACGCTGCGGCGTGATCACGCAGAACCCTGACACCGGTGTCAGGTCATTGGACGCGCTGCGGGCGATCAAGCGGTATCGGGGAAGGACGACCGTGGGGGTGCCCTTCGGCGTCTACGCGAGCATAGAACGTGGTGGCCGCGTACAGGTTGGTGATCGTGTTGAGCCACTTTAGGTGTCAAGTCGGACGCGCGCACGTGTCGTGGTGCCCGGTCACCTATGCACTGGAACGGAAGGAGAGGTTGTGAGTGAGCGCAAGCTGATCAAGGGTGGGACGGTCGTGACCGTCGACCCGACCCTGGGAGACCTGCCCCAGGGTGATGTGCTGATAGAGGGATCGACGATCATCGATGTCGGCCCTGACCTCGAGGCGGACGCGGAGGTGATTGACGCTCGCGATTGCCTTGTCCTGCCAGGTCTGATCGATACGCATCGGCACACCTGGCAGGCGCTCTTCAGGAACATCGCATCAGACTGGACGCTCGCACACTATTTCACCGGCGTGCACGGAACTTTCAGCGGCCTCTACCGGCCGGAGGACACCTACGCTGGAAACCTGATCGGTGCGCTCGAGGCGCTCGACTCGGGCATCACGACGCTCGTCGACTGGTCACATAACCTGAATACGCCGGAGCACAGCGACGCGGCTCTGGACGCGCTCTTCGAGTCCGGACTTCGTGCGGTCTTCGGCCATGGCGGCGGCTACCAGCACTGGCAGCCGGTGAGCTCGGTCCCGCATCCGGCCGACGACGTGCGGCGGCTGCGGCAGGGGCGGTTGGCTTCAGATGACGGTTTGGTCACGCTGTTTCTGGCGCCCCGCGGCAACCAGTTCACGACGCTCGAGGTCACCGAGCAGGATTGGGCACTTGCACATGAGCTCGACCTGCGCATCACGTGTCACTTCGGGGACGGCGAGTGGGGTAAGGGCCGGCCGGTGGCGAAGCTCAACGAGCTGGGGCTGCTCGGCCCGAGGATGACATTCGTGCACTGCAACATGCTGGCCGACGATGAGCTCCAGATGATGGCTGCCGCCGGCTGCTCGGCTTCGATCGCGCCTGACGTCGAATTGCAGATGGGCCATGGCTGGCCGGCGACCGGCCGGCTGCTGGAGGCCGGGATCAGGCCGAGTCTCTCGATCGACGTGTGCAGCTCCAACGGCGGCCATCTGTTCGGGACGATGCGCGCCGTGATCGGGACCGAGCGCGGATTCGCAAACGCGCACGCGCGCGACCAGGGCGAGCCATCCGTCAGCGAGATGACCCTGACCTGCCGTGATGTGCTCGAGTTTGCCACGATCGAGGGTGCTCGCGCCTGCGGCCTCGACGCGAAGATCGGCAGCATCACGCCGGGCAAGCGTGCGGACGTGATCATCGTCCGGGCCGACGGCCTCAGCATGACCCCGATGAACAACCCGGTGGGTGCGTTCGTCTACAACGCGCATCCCGGCCTGGTCGACACGGTGTTGGTCGATGGCAAGGTCGTCAAGCAGGGCGGGAAGCTCCTGGGCGTCGACTACGCCCGGGTACGCAGGGTCGCGACCGACGCACGTGACCAGATCCTGCGGATGGCGGACGGCAAGAACGGTGCTCGGCTCGGCGGCGACTGGATCCCCACGGCGTACGAAGCGGTGTCCACGGAGGAGTAGTGGGCTTTGGCTAGTGCATCCCGCCGAGCGCTAACGCCTGCGCGGATCCGCCGCGCCCGCCCGTCGCGCTTCATCGCGATCTGGATCGCGACGGCCGTACTGTTCGCGATCAGTCCGCTCCTGGCCCCCGGCAGCATCGATAGCAGCGCGCTGCTGTCGATGCTGCCGTTTGCGGCGATCCTGGCGATTGCGAGCATCGGTCAGACGCTCGCCGTGCAGCAGCGAGGCTTGGACTTCTCGGTTGGCGGCATGATCACGGTCGCAGCCATCATCGTGACCGTGTACCCGCACGGAAGCGGGGGTCGCCTGCTGCCGGCGATCGTGCTGACTCTGGCGGTATGCGCGTTGACGGGGCTGGCCAGTGGGCTGGCGATCACGCAGTTGGGAATCACCCCGTTGGTCGCGACGCTTGGCATCAATGCGCTGTTGACCGGCGTCGCCCTGCAGATCACAAACGGTGAGCCGACCGCGGTGGCCACGTCAGGTCTGGCGAGCTTCGCACTGGCAAAGACCGTTGGCATCCCCAATACCGTCATCATCGCCGCTGCGCTGCTGTGCGTCGTCGCCGTTGTGATGCGCACGACCGTGGTCGGTCGGCGCTTCATCGCAATCGGCGCCGGGCGGCCGGCCACCCAGGTGGCAGGGCTCCACGTCGTGCGCTACGAGATCGGCGCCTACATCGCGGCAGCCGTCGCATACGGCGCGGCTGGGATTCTGCTGGCGGGATATCTCGAGCGGCCCGACCTGACGGTCGGTGACAACTACCTGCTGCCGACCGTCGCAGCGGTGGTGATCGGCGGCACGTCGCTGGCAGGCGGGCGCGGCAGCGTCGTGGCGAGCGCGATTGGGGCGCTGTTCCTGACGCAGCTCGATCAGGTAGTGCAGGGAATGGGTGCCGCAAGCTCCGTGCAGCTCGTGATCCAGGGCGGGATCATCGCTGCCGGGATGGCGCTCACACAGTTGCCGTCGCTGCGGCTCGCGCTGCGCAACGGCAGCGGTTTCACCAGATTGCGCTCAAGGTTGGCGAAGTCGACCCCACGGCAACCAGGGCGCGAACCCCAGTCACCGGAAGCCGGTGCTGGTTCACGATCAGAGTAATGGGGTTGAGGAGGAGAGACAGATGTTAGGTGTGCACGCAAGACGCAGTCGCGCGCTTGTTGTTGGCGCCACGGCCGCGGCTGCACTGGTGGCCGTCGGAAGTAGTGCCAGCGCCAGCGCAGGCGCCACGGCGACGGCTGCCAGAGCCAGTCACAGCAGCGCGGTGAAGTGGCCGACCGTCAAGCAGGAAGTCGCCAAGGCAGGACAGGTGAACGTGCCGTTCTGTGGCAAGAAGCCAATCACTCTCGCGGTCCTGGACGGGGTCGGCACCAACCCCTGGTCGCTGATCTCCTATGCGGCGGTTAAGTCCGAGGCGGCCAAGTGCAAGAACGTCAAGGTGATCACGTTCGCAGCGAGTGGCAACCTCCAGACCGCGATTCAGCAGATCAACAGTGCAGTGTCGCAGGGCGCTAACGCGATGACGATCATCCCTGACTTCGGCAAGTCCGAGCTGCAGGCGATCACGGCAGCTACCAAGCAGGGTGTCAAGGTCGTCCCATGGGGAGCCGATCCCGGAGGGCGCGCAGGCGTGGACTACGTCTCGTACTTGGACTGGAACGTGCCTTACTCCGGAACGCTGTGGGCGCAATGGATGGTCAAGCAGCTCAAGGGTCACGGCAACGTGATCTTCACCGGCGGGCCCGCCGGCAACGCGGTTGGCGCCGAGCAGCTTGCGGCGATCGTTAAGGTGTTTGCCAAGCACTCCGGGATGCACCTGCTGACCGGTGACCACAGCTTCGGGATCACCAACTGGGAGCCTGCGACCGCCCAGCAGGCAACGGCGGCGCTGCTGTCTCGTTACAAGAACATCAACGGGCTGATCTCCAACTACGGTGCGGACGCCCTGGCAAGCATCCGCGCGTTCAAGGCGGCCGGACGCAAGTTGGTCCCGATCGCGACGCTCATGTCGAACGGCACCAGCTGCGCCTACAAGAAGGCGCACGTTGGACTGGGAACGGTGTCCGGGCGTAACTGGATGGGGCGCATCGCCGCCCGTAAGGCGATTGCGGCAGCCGAGGGGCTGCCGAACAAGGAACCCAACACGTACGCGCTGCCGTTCATCGAGAACACGCAGGCGGGGTTGGCGCCACAGTGCAATCCGAGTCGGAAGCTGGCGAGTGACTTCGACCTCTCGAACCAGCTCTCGTCCTCAACCATCGCCAAGTACGGAAAGCCGTAACAGACCGTGGGCTCCCGTGCCGTTGTCCTCCGACTCGATCATGTCGTCAAGACGTTCCCGGGCGTAACCGCGCTGAACGGAGTCACCTTTGAGGTGCTCACCGGTGAGGTGCATGCGCTGGTCGGAGAAAACGGCGCGGGCAAGTCCACATTGATGGGAATCGCAGCCGGCTCGACGCTCCCAGATTCTGGGAGCGTCGAGATCGGCGGCCGATCGCTGACACCGGCAGCGCCCGCCGTTGCGCGGGCGCTGGGGTTAGCGGTCGTGTATCAGCGTCTGTCGATCCTCGAGGATCTGACGGTCGCGGAGAACCTGATCTATGCGATGCCGCGCAAGTTGCGGCCGCCAGTCACCGGTTCGCGGCGCTGGGCGACCGAACAACTGGAGCGGATTGGCGCGGGAGAGATCCATCCAGCTACGCGCGTGAAGGATCTCGGTGTCGCTCAGCGTCAACTCTTGGAGATCGCCAAGGCGCTTGCGCTGCAACCACGCGTACTGCTCTTGGACGAGCCGACCGAATCACTGACCGCTGAGGAGACCGACCGGCTGTTCGAGCAGATCCGGACGATGAAAGATCGTGGCACGGCGGTGGTCTACATCTCGCACCGGTTGCCGGAGGTCAAGCGGATCGCGGACCGGATCACGGTGCTGCGCGACGGTGAGGCACGGGGAACGGCCGCCTGTGCGGACATCTCAGAGGACGAGATCCTCCAGCTCATGATCGGCAGGCCGGTCACGCAGGTCTTCCCTCCGAAGCGCGAGCCGGCTGTGGATGGCTCGCCGCTGCTGGCGATCCGTGACCTGAGCGGTCCCAGATTCCGGCATGTCAATCTGGAGGTGGCAGCCGGTGAGATCGTGGGCCTGGCAGGTGTCGAGGGTAATGGGCAGCGTGCTTTCCTGCGCGCGCTCGGCGGCCTGTTGCCGACCCACGGCAGCATCGAGATCGAGGGTGCCGCGGTCACCGGGGGCAATCCGAGCCGCATGGCGCAGGGCGGCATCGTGCACCTTCCCGGCGACAGGCACACTGAGGGTCTGGTTCCACTGTCGGTCCGCGAGAACGCAACCCTGCTGTCCCTGGACACCGTTTCAGACCACGGTTTCCTGCGCCGATCCAGTGAGGGCCGGGTCGTCACCGAGCTGATCGAAGGCCTGCGGGTACGCACCCCCTCGGGCGAGACGCCCGTGCTCTCACTCTCCGGTGGCAACCAGCAGAAGGTGCTGATTGGGCGCGCGTTGCTGGCGGAGCCCAAGGTGCTGCTGGCCGACGAGCCGACGCGTGGCGTGGATGCCGGCGCGCGCATCGAGATCTACCGCCTGTTGCGGGATGTGGCCGCCGCCGGCAGCGCGGTCATGGTCCTGTCGACCGATGTGGTCGAGCTCATGGGCCTCTGCGACCGCGTCGTCGTCTTCTCCCGCGGTGAGATCGTCCGCTCGCTCGAGCAGGACGAACTGACGGAGGAGAACATCACGGGTGCCGCGGTCACGTCGGACATCCGGCGTGTCGGTCTGAGCACCCGGGTACGCCGCGCGTTCGGACTGCAACGGTTTGCTGCGGGGGATTACCTGTCGTCGTTGGTGCTGGCAGTGCTGATCGTCGCGCTCGGCGGCTATACGGGTGCATCGCACGGCCGCTTCCTGGATAGCTTCAGCCTCAGCAACTCGCTCCTGCTGGCCAGCGCCCTCGGCCTGGTCTCGCTGGGAGAGCTGGTTGTGCTGCTGACCGGGGGGATCGATCTCTCGGTCGGGCCGCTGATGGGGCTGGTCGTGGTCACGTTCTCCTTCTTTGCCGGCGGTGGGCAGGGGGGCGGTCACCTGGTGCTTGGCATCGTGGTTGTGGTTGCGCTGGCCGTTGCGGTCGGGCTCGTGAACGCGATCCTGGTTCGCTGGATCAGGTTGTCCGCGGTCATCGCGACGATCGCCACGTACATCATCCTCCAGGGCTGTTCACTGTTACTGCGGCCGCAGCCGGGGGGGTTCATGCGGCAGTCCGTGGTCAACGCCCTGACCACTACCTGGGGCTGGCTGCCGGTCGCGTTTGTCGTGACGTGCCTGCTCGCGGTCATCGGAGAGCTGGCGCTGCGCCTTTCCCGTCCCGGCCTCGAGCTGCGCGCGGTTGGATCGGATGAGGAACGTGCACGCCAGCTTGGCGCGCACGTCACGCTGACACACTTCTCGGCGTACGTTCTGTGCGCTGTGCTCTCGGCGGCCGCCGGGCTGATGCTCGCCTCGCAGGTTGGCATCGGCGATCCGACGGTGGGTGTCACCTACACGCTGACGGGCATCACCGCCGTCGTGCTTGGCGGAGCGAGCATCTTCGGTGGGCGCGGCTCGTTCATCGGCGCGCTGCTCGGAGCGGTGCTCCTCCAGGAGATCATCGCGGCGACGACAACCCTGAACCTCGGCGTCCAATGGCAGGACTATCTCCCCGGGCTGCTGATCCTGGCCGGCGCGGGCGCATACTCGCGCGCTCGCCGCAAGCGGGGCGGTCCGGCCGTCCAAGAGGCTGTATGAGCTTCGTTCAACCGTGTGGCGCCAGGTGGTTTGGCTGCCCGTATCGATGAGGAGGAGGGATGGAATCCCGAGACGAGCCACAACCTAACCCCGCCCTGTCCCGTGAGGCCCAGGATGCACTGGGGAGCGAGCTTCAGGACATGCTTGTCGAGCTGGTCGACCTTGGACTCGTCGGCAAGCAGCTTGCCTGGAGCGCGCTTGGGCCAGAAGCTGGCTGGCTGCACTCTGACCTCGACGAGCTGGTACGTGGCTGGCGCGGTTTCGCAGACCTGATCGCGTCCCGCATCAGAGCTGTCGGGTGCTGGCCCGACGGTCAAGCCATCACCTTGTTTCAGGTGACAGAGGGCTGGGGGCTGGAGCCGGTGTCGGTGGGCGCCACGAGCTGTGCGGAGGTGGTGGAGACGCTTGCCAGCCGGCTCACCGAGATGGTCATGCGCACCCGCGCTCGGATCGATGCGATCGGGGAGCTGGACATCTCCAGCCAGGCGGTCCTGCTCGAGGTGCTGGTCGCGCTGGAACGGCAGGCACAGGAGTTGCGCGCACGCGTGCCGCTGCCGAGATCGCCCGCGGGCAATCGCGCGGCCGGTGGGTGAGATGGCGATCACCACCGGGGAGTGGATCGAGCGCTATAGGCGTGCGTGGCTGCAGGCTGACCCTGAGCTGGTCGCTTCGCTGTTCACGCCAGACGGGGTCTATTGCTGGCGTCTGACCGAGCCCCCGGCGGTGGGACGCCATGCGATCCAGGGATACTGGCGCGGAACCTGCTCCACCCAGGCAGAGGTCGAGCTTGCTCTCTCCAACCCGATCGCTGTTGACGGCAGGATGGTCCTGGAATTCTGGGCCACGATGCGGGAGAGCGGCAACGAGGTGACGCTGCCCGGCTGCATGTTGCTGCGCTTTGACGGTGACGGACTGTGCGAGGAACTGCGGGAGTACTGGTACAGCGAGCCGGGCCGTCACATGCCCCCTGAGGTCTGGGGGCGATGAGCCGCTGGGCGTGACGTCGCATGTCGTCGCAGCTGGCGGTGGTCCGTTGTGGATCAAGCGCGACCGCCTCAGGCGTCACCGGCGCCAGGATCTGCGCGCGGAGGTAGACAGTCAACTACTACAAGGTGTTCATACATGGCCAAGATCACAGACCCGGGAGTCCAAGAGCTGCTCGCCGGGCCCAACTATGCGGTTCTCAGCAGTCACAACGCTGACAACACAATGCACAGCACGGTCGTCTGGATCGACTATGCCGACGGTGTGCTGGCTGTGAACAGTGCGGTTGGGCGTCGCTGGCCGGCGAATCTCGACCGTGATCCACGGGTTACGCTCGTCGTAGTTGAGTGCGGCAACCCGAATCATTTCGTGGAGATCGAGGGCAGCGCGCAGGGCAGGACCGATGGAGCACGCGAGCACATCGATGCGCTCGCGTGCAAGTACATCGGCGAGGCTTACCCGTGGCTCGCACCTGGTGAGCAGCGGAAGACGTTCGTGATCACCCCGCGTCACGTGCGCTATGTCCAGCAGTACCTCCACCACGGACGCGTGGCACCGACGTGAGGGCAGCAGCTGCTGGCGACACAGGTTGATTTACCTGAGCAGGGATTTACGACTAATAGACGCAGGTGTCAAATGATGTCGCACAGCAAGTGCCGGGGTGTCGGAGGCCGGCGCCCGGGAGTGGTGTGTCAATGTCATTGAAAACAGCGCCATCACGCGGGATCCAGCGCCATTCCGACCAGTCAGCTACCTTGACGTGCGTGATGGCGGTGTGTTTAATCCAGATGAACAGACGTTGTTACCGAACATTCGAGTTGGCCAACCACGAGGCGTCAGCTCTGGCGGCTTCGGGAGAGGAGAGGATCGCGCGTGAGTGACGACAAGATCATTGCAGTCGTGGGTGCCACGGGGATGCAGGGTGGAGGGCTGGCCCGGGCCATTCTCGGTGCTGCCGGCGGCGGGTTCAAGCTCCGCGCGCTGACCCGCAATCCGGGTGCGGACGCAGCTCAGGCGCTGCAAGCAGCCGGAGCTGAGGTGGTGAGCGCCGATCTCGACGACGAAGCGAGCCTGCTCGCGGCATTCACCGGTGCCTACGGGGCGTACTGCGTCACCAACTTCTGGGAGCACTTCAGCCCCGCCAAGGAGTACGAGCAGGCAGGGCGTATGGCGCGTGCTGCCGCCCAGGCTGGGCTGAGCCACGTCATATGGTCGACGCTGGAGGACACCCGCCGGTTCATCCCTCTTGATGACGACCGCATGCCCACACTCCAGGACCGCTACAAGGTGCCGCACTACGACGCAAAGGGCGAGGCCAATGAGCTGTTCGCGAAGGAGGGCGTACCGACCACCTTCCTTCAGGCCGCGTTCTACTGGGACAACATGATCAACTTCGGGATGGGTCCCAAGCGTGACGGCGACGGTCAACTGGTGCTGACCTTCCCGCTCGGAGATGCAAAGCTCCCGGGCATTTCCGGCGGCGACGTCGGCGGGTGCGCATACGGCATCTTCGGCCGTGGCACAGATACCGTAGGGAAGACATTCCGGATCGTCGGCGCGCTGCTGTCGGGCACAGAGATGGCTGACCGCCTGTCGCAGGCTGTCGCTGAGCCGGTGCGCTACCAGTCGGTGTCAGCCGACGCCTATCGAGGCTTCGGCTTCCCGGGAGCGGAGGATCTCGGCAACATGTTCCAAGCGATCGTCGAGTTTCCCGCGCCATTTGGCTCGGAGGAGGAGGTCGCCGCCAGCCGTGAGCTCAATCCCGGCCTGCTGACGTTTGACGGCTGGCTGGCGCAGAACGCGACGAAGATCCCGTTGGACTGACGATCTATGTGCGCCGCTCACGCCTCAGCAGCAATCTGCGCTGAGGCGTGAGGCGTCGGTTCGGAGTGTCCAGCCTCCTGCCGCAGGCGCTCGATCAACACCGACAGGTCCATGTTGCCCATACCGCCCGCGATGCAGCCTTCGACCAGTTGCTGCGTGGCGGCTGTCAGCATCAGCGGGACGCCCACATCGTGAGCAGCCTGGAGCGCCAGCGCCAGATCCTTGTACAGCAGGCTCGCCGTGAACGTCGAGCTGTAGTCACCTGCCACCAGCGCGTCGGTCTTGTACTTCACGTACGGACTGCCAATCACGGAGGCGTTGATCACCTCGAGCATCTTCTCCGCCTCCATGCCAGCGTGCTCGCCCAACACCAGCGCCTCTGCCAGGAGCTGGGTGGTGCCGCCCAGCATCAGGTTGAGCGCGAGCTTGACGATCCGGGCCTGCTCGTCCGCCCCCACATAGAACAGGTGCGGGCCGACGTCGCGCAGGATCGTGGAGTTGGCGTCTAAACCGCTCTGCGGGCCGGAGACGATGATCGTGAGGTTTCCGGCAACGACCACCGAGGGGTTGCCGCTGACGGGTGCGCGTAGGTAGGTGACGCCGCGCCGCTCCGTCATCTGCGCGATCTCTGCTGAGCAGCGCACCGACACCGTGCTCATGTCGATCAGCGTGGCTCCGCGGCCAGTTGTGGTCTGATCGGCACTGCCGGCCTCGCCGGCAGTGCCCTGCGCACGATCGGAGAGCAGGCCGTGCTCACCGCACGTCACGGCCTTGAGCGCGTCGTCGTCAGCGAGCATCGTGACAGCCAGCTCGGCGTGCTGCCAGACCTCGGCGGGACTGTCGAGCACTCTGATGCCGCGCTGCGCGAATGGTTCGGTCGCGGCCGCTGAGCGGTTCCAGACCGAGAGCTCGTGGCCGGCGTGCTCGAGGCGCTCGGCGATCGGGGCGCCCATGTGGCCGAGCCCGAGAACGCCCACCCGCATCAGCCGAACACCCAGCCGCCGTCGACGTACAGGTTGACGCCATTGACGGCGCCGTTGCGCAGCAGGAAGAGGGCGGCGTCGGTCACCTCGTCCATCGTGATCGTGCGCCCGGTCGGCGTGTGCTTGATGACCGACTCGAGCATCGCCGTGTTGTCCATCCAGTACGGGCTGTCGCCGACGATTCCGGGGTGCATCGCGTTGACCCGCGCCGGCGCGAGCTCCAGCGCGAAGGTCCGCACCATCGTGTCGACGGCGCCGTTGACGGTTGTGACCGTGGTCGAGCCCGGGTAGGGGCGCTCCTTGGCGAGGCCGCCGTAGAGCAGCACCGAGCTGGTCCCGTGCAGCTTCGTGCACAGCGTGTGCAGAACCTCGGTGTAGCCGACGAGCTTGATCGTCGCCAGCCGGATCGCTCGTGCCACGTCGTAGTCGCGGATCGTGTTGGCGTCGCGCTCGATCGCCGCCAGAACCACGTGGTCGACGTTCTCGACCCCCTCCAGGGCCGCGGCGATCCCGTGCGGCTCCGCCAGGTCGAGGGCTCGACCCTGGACATCGGGGCCGATCTCGGCCGCCACCGCCTGGGCACGCTCGGCGTTGCGGCCGGTCAGCACCACCGGGTGCCCGTCCGCCGCGAAGCGCTCTGCCAGGCGCCGGCCGAGACCCTGGGTTCCACCGACGACCACCGCCGTGCCTGCTGTCATCACCACACTCCTCTGTAGATCTTCACTGCACTCCGCTCAGGCCGTGTGCGTCGACGCGTCGGCGTATTCGGTGTACGTGTAGGGGTTGTCAAGCACCTTCGACTCGGGGATGTCGGGGTGCATGCCCTTGCTCCACTCCTCCTCACCGAGCGCACCGCGGAGATACTCCACGGTGTTCTCGATCGCGCTGTGCGCCTTCGCCAGGTCGCTCCCCAGCAGCCGGCCGTCGTACTTGAGCACGCGGCCGTTGACCAGCACCGTGTGCACGTCGGCGCGTTGCGCCTGGAAGACCAGGTGGCCGTACGGGTGCAGGATCGGGAACATCGCCGGCGAGGCGTCGTTCTTGACCAACACCACGTCGGCATGCTTCCCCGCCTGGAGGCTGCCGACGAAGCTATCCATGCCCAGAGCCTTGGCGCCACCGCGCGTTGCCCAGTCGACCACCTGTTCGGCGCGCAGGCCGAGATGCGTGACCGTCTCACCCAGGGCGTGCGCCTCGTGGTGCTCGCGGGCCCGGTCGGCCGAGAGCGTCGCGCGCATTGCCGCGAACGGATCGGCGCTGAACCACACCGAGGTGTCGACCGACAGCGAGATCGGAATCCCGTGGCGGCGCGCCGCCCAGCTCGACGGATAGCCCTGGCCACAAGAGCACTCGCTCTCGGCCGAGACCGAGACGTACCCGCCCGTGGCGGCGATCCGTTGGTAGGAGTCCTCCGACAGCGTCGCCGCGTGGACATAGACCGTCCCTGGCGTCATGAAGCCGTGCTCGTGCATGAGTTTGATGCCGCTGTCGTTGGTGGCGCCCCAGACGCCCGCGTGCGTCGTGACGTTGACGCCCAACTCGCGCGCCGCCTCGAAGGCCGCCTTCTCGGGGAAGGCGGGATCACCGGTGACATCGAAGGCGAGCTGGAAGCCGAGCATCTCCGAGCGCGGCATGCGCCGCTCGACGAACTGACGGAACTCGGGCGAGGTGGACCACTCCCAGGGGCCGGCATGGATGTTGCCGTAGCCGAAGACGAAGCGCCCCGGCACCTCCTCCAGCGCGTCAACCGCAGCATCGGCGTGGTCGATCGTCGCCAGTCCGTGAGACCAATCGACGCTGGTGGTGACGCCGGCATCAACCGCCTCGATCGCAGACAACAGGTTGCCGGCGTAGTAGTCCTCGGGCCGGAACTTCTTGCCGTGCTCGAGGTAGTTCCAGACGAAGTACTGCGTCAGCGTCCAGTCCGCCCCGTAGCCGCGCATCGCGGTCTGCCACATGTGACGGTGGGTGTCGATCATGCCCGGGATCACGATGCCGCCGCCGGCGTCGATCTCGACCGCGCCCTCTGGCGCCTCCAGGTCACGGCCGACGGCTGCTATGTCGCTGCCGACGATCAGGACGTCGCCGTCCTCGATGACCGTATGCACGTCGTCCATTGTGAGGACCAGCCCGTGCCGCAGCACCACCGCAGGTGCGGCGGCGAGCTGCTCGGGCGTCGGGCCGGTCAGGTTCCGTGATGCCAAGTCTCCACCCCTCTGTGTCGACTGAGAGTAAACGGTTGCTGAGGGCGAGCACCCTCGCAGACGGCATCGCGCTTGTCAAAGCAGATGCCGGTATCAACGGACTGTACAGCGCTCCAACGAGGCGGGCTAGCTCCGACAATCGGGAAGTGACGCTTGACGCACGTCCCGACCACTGTTTATGATCGTCGCACAGTGCCGCTTCAACTGTGGCACCCTGCGGCCGCCTCATCGTGCCCGCCTGGAGGGCGCGGGGGCGGAGAGCGGTTGGAGAGAACCGTAGAGGAGGGAGTGCAGTTGATTGAGAAGCTCTTTCGGCACAGGTCGGTGAACCGATTCCGGACCGGGATCGCGGGCGCGCTCGTCGCCGCGATCGCGATCGGCATGGTCGCCTCGACCTCGGCCGCCAACGCCAAGACCAAGCATTTGAAGCTCGTATTCCTGTCGTTCGCCGCCACCAACAACAGCTATGACGCCCCGATGCTGGCCGCCGCCAAGGCGGAGGCCGCAAAGCTCGGCGCGTCGCTGCAGGTGATGGACGCGAACAACAGCCCGACGACCCAGTACTCCGACTTCCAGAATGCCCTGGCGGAGGGTGGCGTGAACGGGATCATCACGCAGCCGATCGAGTCGACGAACCTGGTCCCGCTGGTCAGCAAGGCTGTCAAGAAGCACATCAAGGTGGTCAACGTCGACCAGGTGATGGGACCGAAGTACACGACCGCGGCGGTGCAGGTGAAGGGCCTCTCGGGCAACGTCACGTTCAATCCGTGGGAACTCGGTTCGCTCTGGGGACAGCTGACCGTCAAGGCATGTGAGGCCAAGCACCTGAGCCCATGCAATATCGGCTACCTGTATGACATCCAGCAGTCGACGCTCGACGTCGCCCTGCATGCGGCGTTCACCAACGCGCTGAAGCAGGATCCGAGCGCCAAGATCGTCGACACCGGGCAGGATTTCTTCACCCCGACGACGGGTGAATCGGCCGTTCAGACGATGATGACCGCGCATCCGGAGATCAATCTGATCGCCGCCTCGGATCAGGGCATCGAGGGCGCGGCGGACGCCAGTTCCGCCGCCAAGGCAGTGCTGGTCGGCTTCGGCGCCTCCAAGGCGGGGATCGCCGGGGTCAAGTCCGGTCGCTGGTACGGGACCGTGGCTCAGGATCCGGCGAGCGAGGGCAGGGACGGTGTCCTGACCCTGGTCAACGCGATCCGCAACA
>JBOGYJ010000031.1:0-6695 GCA_050696795.1 Solirubrobacteraceae bacterium
CTCGCGCGCGCGGCGGTGATCGGCTCGCAGCTGAACACCTTCGGCCAGCCGTCGGCGGAGCTGCGGCTGCTGCTGGCGGACGCGCTGGCGCTCCGTGGCGAGCGGGATCCCGCGGCCGCCGCACAGATCCTCGCTGGCCAGGCGGACTACCTCGCGGCCTCGGAGGGCGATGCGCCAGCGGCCGAGCCGCTCAGCCGCCGAGCGCTCGAGCTGGCGCGGGCGTGCGGCGACCCGCAGGCGCGTGCCAGGGCGCTGTTCGTCCACGCCGAGGTGCTGGAGTGGAGCCCGCGCACGCGCGAGCGGCTGGCGCTGGCCGACGAGCTCGAGCTGCTCGCGCGCGAGCGCGGCGACCTGCAGGCGCTGGCCAACGCCCACCACGTCCGTGCGCTGGCGCTGCTCGCGAACGGCGGGCTGGCGGCATTCGACCGCGAGCTGGAGCAGATCGACGGCCTGCGTCAGCGGCTCGCCTACTGGTACACGGACGTGTACGTGCTGCTCTGGCGCGGCATGCGGGCGCTGCTCGACGGCTGCTTCGCGGTTACGGAGTCGACGCTTGAGCAGCTGCTCGGCTATGCGCGTCACGAGCCCAACGTCGTCAACCTCTACACCGGCCAGCTCTACTGCCTGTACCGCGAGCAGGGGCGCCTAGGCGAGCTGGTTCCGGCGGTCGAGATGGCGGTCGCGCAGAACTCCAACCTGCCGGTGTTCCGCTGCGCGCTGGCGCTCGCGCATGCGGAATCCGGACAGCTACCGCAGGCGGCCGAGCAGCTGCGCCAGATCGGGCTCGACGGCCTCGGCGCGATCCCGCGCGACTCGACATGGACGACCTCGCTGGTCGCGCTGAGCGACACCGCCGCGACGCTCGCTGACGCGGCCTGGGCGGCGGCGCTGCTGCCGCTGGTCGCGCCATACGGCGGCACGCTGCTGGCGGCAACCAAGGGCATGGCCTGCCTCGGCGCGGCAGACCGCCTCCTGGGCCGCCTGCACCGGACGCTCGGCGATCCGGATGCGGCCGAGCGCGGCTTCGAGGCCGCGCTCGCGCTCGAGCGCGGGATCGGCGCGGAGCTGCTGCTGGCGCGCACCGAGCGTGACCGGCGCGGCCACGCACTCGCCTGAGCTGCGGCCTCGCCGCTCTCGCGGGCACACAGCGAGGGTGGCTTACAGGCGCGCCCGCTAGCCTGCCGGAGCGATGCGCATCTTTTCCGGAGTACAGCCCACCGGCCGCAAGCACCTCGGCAACTACATTGGGGCCTTCGTGCCGCACGTCGCGAGCCAGGAGCGCGGCGAGGGGATCTACTGCATCGTCGACCTGCACGCCACGACTGTCGCCTACGAGCCCGCGAGGCTGCGCAGCGACGTATATGACCTGCAGGCTGTGTGGATGGCGGCCGGACTCGACCCCCAGCGCTGCGTCCTCTTCCGCCAGAGCGACGTGATCGAGCACGCCGAGCTGCAGTGGCTGCTGAACAGCGTCACCGCCTACGGCGAGCTCTCGCGCATGACGCAGTTCAAGGACAAGTCCGCGCAGCAGGAGTTCATCTCGGCCGGGATCTTCAACTACCCGATCCTGATGGTGGCCGACATCCTGCTCTACAACACGGATCAGGTGCCGGTCGGCGACGACCAGCGCCAGCACGTCGAGCTCACACGCGACGTCGCGCAGCGCTTCAACTCGCGCTTCGGCGAGACCTTCGTGGTGCCCGAGGTGGTCATCCCTGAGGTCGGCGCGCGGATCATGGACCTGCAGAACCCCGAGAAGAAGATGTCGACCACCGGCGGCACGCCGGCGGGAACGGTGTACGTCACCGACGAGCCCGCCGTAATCGTCAAGAAGTTCAAGTCCGCGGTGACCGACTCCGGCCGTGAGATCCGCTACAGGCCCGACAAGCCCGGGATCAGCAATCTGCTGGAGATCCTGGCCGTCGTACGGGGAACCTCGGTCGAGCAGCTCGAGCGCGAGCTCGACGGCGCCGGCTACGGCGACTTCAAGCTCGCCGTGGGCGAGGCCGTGGTCGATTACCTGGCGCCGGTGCGCGGTCGCTACGACGCCCTGCGCGCCGACGAACCGGGCCTCGAGCAGACCCTGAAGGCCGGCGCGGAGAAGGCCCGCGCGATCGCCGCGAAGACGATGCGTGACGTGCGCACGGTGATGGGCGTCGGGCCGGTCGACCGCGCCCGTTGAAGGACCCCGCCCCGCGCCGAGGCGACATCGGCGGCGTCCAGCTGCATTCTTCCTCCCTGGTGTTCTATATATGGAACACCAGGGAGGAAGAACAGCCGAGCCTCTGAGTAACCTCGCACGCAGTGACGCCTGCCACCGCCACACGTCGGCCAGTGCGCCTGGTCGACCTCGAGCTCGACCTCGAGGTGTTCAACGGGCCGTTCGACCTGCTGCTGACGTTGATCCTGCGTGAGGAGGTCGATCTGCTCGAGGTGGACCTCGCCGACGTGGTGATCTCCTATATCGACTACCTAGAGTCGCGCGGCGAGCTGGACCTCGAGGCGGCGACCGAGTTCCTGGTGCTGATCACCTCGCTGCTCGAGCTCAAGTCGCGCCTGATGCTGCCGGGGGAGGAGATCGAGGAGCTCGAGCTCGACCCGGGAGAGGCCGCGACCGAGCTGCTCGAGCGGCTGCTCGACGCCCACCGCTACCGCGGGTCCGCCGAGCATCTTGCCGCCCTACTCAGCGACCAGGCCGGCTACCGCTTCCGCTCCGCGCCGCTGCCGGCAAGCCTGCGCAAGGCCTCGCTGCCGGAGGCCACCGCGGTCTATGACCCCAACCGACTGGCGCAGGCCATCGGTCAGCTGCTGACGCTGCCACCCGAGGTCGACGTACGCCACATCTCCGCACCCAAGGTCACGGTCGCCGAGCGCCTCCAGCACTTGCGCAGCCTGCTGCGCCGCGGCTCCTTCAACTTCGATGAGGCGGTGCGCGACGCCGACCGCGTGACGGTCGCGGTGACGCTGTTCGGGCTGCTCGAGCTCTACAAGCAGGGCGAGCTCACCTGGTCGCAGGAGCAGCCGTTCGGCGAGATCCGGGTCGAGGCTGCGGCGGCGCCAGCTCCCGCTGTCGCAGCGCCGCCGGCGGAGTGGGCGGCGTGAGCCTTTCGCTTCCCGCCACGATCGAGGCGCTCCTGTTCCTCTCGCCGGAGCCGCTCAGCGCCGACGCGCTCGCCGGCGCCGCCGAGGTCGAGGTCGAGCAGATCCAGGTCGCCATCGAGGAGCTGGCGGAGCACTACGAGCAGGCGGGACGTGGCCTCGTGCTGAGGCCACTGGCCGGCGGCTGGGCGCTGTCGTCGCACCCCGAGGCGGAGGACGCCGCCCGCAGCCTGTTCGCGCGGCCAAGGACGCCGGCACTCACGCCCGCCCAGGCTGAGACGCTCGCGATCATCGCCTACCTGCAGCCGGTCTCACGGCCGGAGATCGCCCGCATCCGTGGCGTCAACGCCGAGTCGGCCGCCGCGACGCTGCTCGAGCGCGGTCTGGTCGAGGAATCTGGCCGTTCGCAGTTTGGTGCCGTGCTCTATCGCAGCACCGACCTGTTCCTGCGGCTGTTCGGGCTCGAAGATCTCGACGAGCTGCCGCCGATCAGCGCCTTCGACCCCTCGCCCGAGCTCGAGGAGGAGCTGCGCGAGCGGCTGCTGCGGGCCGGCGAGTCCCGCGTCGCGAGCTAGTAGCGAGGCCCTCGAAGCAGCGGCGACAGGGCCTCAGGAACCCGCGCCGACGGCCACAGCCGCGTCGGCGCTGAGCGCACCCGCCGCCAGCTGACCGCAGGCGGCGGCGATGTCGCGCCCGCGGGTGAGCCGCACGGTCGCGCCCAGTCCATGGCGCTCGAGCTCGGCGCGGAAGGCCTCGATCGCCTTCGGCGTCGAGCCCTGCATGCCCACGTCGGTGGGGTTGTAGGGGATCAGGTTGACCTTGTAGATCTTCGGGTCGAGGATCGCCGCCAGTTCGCGCGCCTGGCCGACGGCGTCGTTGATCCCGGCCAGCATCACGTACTCGACGAACACCATGCGGCGCTTGCGCTCGTAGAAGCGCTCGCAGGCGGCCAGCACCTCGCCCAGCGGGTAGCGGTCGTTGACCGGCATCAGCTCCGAGCGCAGCGCCGGGTTGGCGGCGTGCAGCGAGAGCGCCAGGCGCACCGGCATCGGGTCCTCGGCCATGCGCTCGATGCCCGGGATCCAGCCGATGGTCGAGACCGCGGTGCGCCGGTTGGTGATGCCGAGGTCCGGCAGCCGCCGGCAGGCGGCGAGCACGTTGTCCAGGTTCATCAGCGGCTCGCCCATGCCCATGAACACGCAGTGGTCGACCTCGGTGATGCGCCTGAAGTAGAGCGCCTGATCGAGAATCTCCGACGCTGTCAGGTTGCGCCCGAACTTCATCTGGCCGGTGGCGCAGAAGGAGCAAGTGAGCGGGCAGCCCGACTGCGAGGAGACGCACAGCGAGCAGCGCCCGTCGCGGTAGCGCATGAGCACCGCCTCGAGCGGGCGACCATCGGCGGTCCGCATCAGCGCCTTGATCGTGCCGTCGCTGGCGCGCGCGTCGTGCTCGACCGTCAGCGTCGAGAAGGGCACACGCTCGCTCAGCGCGTCGCGCAGGCCGCGGGGCAGGTTCGTCATCTCGTCGTAGGAGCCGGCGCCGCCCGCGGTCCACTCCCATACCTGGCGTAGCCGGTAGCGCGGCTGGCCGAGCTCGGCGAGCGTGCTTGAGAGCAGGTCGAGATCCATGGGAATCCCTATGGTGACAGGCCTATGCGGCTCGCCAAGTTCCTCGCAAACTCAGGTGTCGCCTCGCGCCGCGCGGCCGACCAGATCATCCAGAGCGGCCGCGTGACCCTCGCCGGCGAGGTCGTCACCGATCCGGCGCGCGACGTCGATGCCGCGAGCGCCGTGGCGGTCGACGGCAAGCCGGTCGGCGCCGAGCCGCAGGAGCTCGTCGTCTACGCGGTCAACAAGCCGGCAGGGGTTGTCTCGACCGCCAGTGACCCGCAGGGTCGCCGCACGGTCGTCTCGCTCGTGCGAAGCGCTCAGCGCCTGTACCCGGTCGGGCGCCTGGACGCGGACACCACCGGCTTGATCCTGCTGACCAATGACGGTGAGCTCGCGCACCGGCTCACGCACCCGAGCTTCGAGGTCGACAAGACCTACCGCGCCGTTGTGGCCGGCCCACCCGTGCGCGAGCAGGCGCTGCGGGCGCTGCGCGCGGGCGTCCCGCTCGAGGATGGCATGACCGCGCCGGCGCGCGTCACCCGCGTCAAGTCCGACACGCTCGAGATCACGATCCACGAGGGTCGCAAGCGCCAGGTCAAGCGCATGTGCCAGTACGTCGGCCACCGGGTGCTAGAGCTGAAGCGCGTGCGCTTCGGGCCGCTGCGGCTGGGGGAGCTGCCCATCGGTGGATATCGCCGGCTGGGCGCGAACGAGGTGAGCCTGCTCAGGGCCGCTGGATCAGCAGGCCGTACAGGGGCGAGCCCGCCGCCTCCAGCGCCGACTGGATCTGGCCCTGATACACCCGTCGCGGGCGGTCGGAGACAAGCCGCAGGATCGTGAACTGCCTAACGTGCGTGCGCGACACGGCGTGGAATCCGGGGATCGCATAGCTTCTCGCCAGGCGCGAGGGGTAGAGGTTGCAGCCCGCGCCCCACCAGCACAGCCAGTGCTCGGTGGAATGCGGGGGCGCGCTGTTGGCGACGATGTCGATCTCGGTCACGTGGTGCGGCTTGCCCGTCCCGAGCTTGGACGTACGCGTCATGTACACCTGCGTGAGCGACTCGAGCCAGACGTTGCGCTGGAACACCAACAGCCGGGTGGTGCCGCGTGGCTGGCCGAGCCGCGGCCACGGGCCGAGCGCCCTGGCCACCGCCGCCCAATCAGGGCGCTGCAGCGTGTAGTCGGTGGCGACGCTCACGGCCGCGGTCAGCCCGATCGCGCACAGCACGACCGTGACCGCGACCCCCAGCCGGCGCGTGCGCGCCGCTCCCAGCCCGGCGCCCACGACGATCGCCGCCGGCAGCCACAGCGCCAACAGGTTGCGCGTCAGCACCGTGTCGCTGCCAAAGGCGTCGACCACCATCACCAGCGCGAAGCCGCCGAGCGCGATCGCTCCGGCGCCCAGTGCGAGCCTGCGTTCGGTGCTGCTGGCAAAGCGCGCCAGCAACACCAGAGCAAGCGCCCCGAGCACGAACGCCACCCACATCAGCGCCGTGTACGCGTGCGAGCCGGTGCCGAGCAGGAACTGGGGGAGGATCTGGCCGAGGCGGTCGTTCAGCGCTGCCCTGGCGATCCACGCGGAGTTGCCGCGGCCCGACTGCTCGATCAGCAGCGGCAGCAGCGCGCCGCCGCACGCCGCGACGAAGCCGACGGCCAGCCAGGGGCCGATCCGACGGCGGTGCTCGCCCAGCAGCCAGAGCGCCTGCGGTACTACCACCAGCGCGGCGTCGTAGTGGCTGACCAGGGCGATGCCGGAGACGAGCCCCCAGGCCGCCAGCCGCCACGGGGTCGGACGCTCGCGTGCGCAGGCGAAGGCCAGCAGGCTGGCGGCGGCGGTCAGCACCAGCAGCTCGTAGGCCCGCGCCTCCTGCGAGTACCAGATCAGCAGCGGGTTGCAGGCCGCCAGCGCCGCCACACAGAGCGCCGCGCGGCGGTTGCGCAACAGCCGCGCGGTCGCGAGGTAGGCCACCGGTATGGCGGCGGTCC
>JBOGYJ010000032.1:0-20774 GCA_050696795.1 Solirubrobacteraceae bacterium
ATCTCGCGTCGGGCCGGCAGGCGCAGGCATACCGCCCCCAGCGCCCCCAGCGCCAGCAGCGCCAGCACCGGCCGCGGCACGTGCAGCACGCCGCGGTCCCAGCGCACGAACCCGGCGGGGGAGCGCACCCTCAGCTTCAAACCGGGCAGGTCTCGCCGCTGGGTCGCCGGGCTCGACGCCTCGGCGGCGGGGGTGCGCGGCAGCGAAGTGGCGCTGACTGCGTCGTTGTAGGGCACGGCGTCGGGGGTGAAGTAGCGGACGAAGTCAGACAGGCTCACACCGGCGAAGTCCAGCGGGTGGTGGAGGATCATCGTCCGCGAGAACGACTCCAGCACGCGGTTGGTGGGGGCGACGTCGGCGACCGATTGGGTGCCGGGGTGGAACAGTCGCTGTGCCGGCGACGGGCCCCAGATGTACCAATCCGGCGCGGCCGGATGGCTCGCCCGCTGGGCGCTGGTCTCGCACAACTGGTGCGCCGCCGGTGAGAGCTTGATGCCGTTGCAGTCGGCGAACCCGGCGACCCGTCCGTACAGCGTCCAGCCCGGTGTCGCGGTCATGCCGAAGACGTGGAAGCGGTGGTCGATCAGTGCGCTGTAGGCGAGCAGCGGCAGCACCGCGGCGAGCACAAAGGCGACCAGCGGGCGCCAGCCCGCGCGCACCCACAGCAGGTAGATCAGCACCACTGGGATCGTGAACGGCGCGACCTCGCGCACCAGCGAGGTGAGTGCGATCAGCAGCCCGGCCACAGCGCAGCGCATGAGCATCGGCGGCCGCGGGCGCGCGGACCCCAGTCGCGGCCAGACCAGCACCAGCAGCGCAACGAGCATCCCGACCGTGAAGAACGTGTCCGACATCACGTACTGCTCGAGCGTGACCGAGTAGCCGTCGAGCAGGACCAGCGCCGCGGCTGCCGCGGCTGCCCAGCGGGGCAGCCGCGAGCGGTAAAGCGCCACGTAGATCGCGGCGCCGACGCCTACGCCGCAGAGGTGCTGGAACGCGACCAGCTCCGCGAGGCTGCGGTCGGGCAGCGTCAGCAGCCGGATCAGCACCGGGTAGCCGACGGGGTGCACGGTCGGGAGCCCCACGAACGAGCCGGTCAGCCCGGTCGCGATGTATCCCCACGAGTCCGGGAACAGCAGCGCAGGCGAGTACGCGACCATCGCCAGGGCGCGCACGATCGCGCCGATCAGCACGAGCAGCGCGATCAGCCAATGCTCGCGCAGCCCCTCGATGGCTGTGGCCGACAGCTGCCGCCGGCCCGCCGGCGTGGGTGTATCAAGGCGTTCCAGAGTGGCTATGGCGCCACACTGTAATGGCGCGCCGCGGCGGCGGCGGCGACCACATCCTCACGCGTTGCCGCGGGCGCGGCCGCAGCCTCGAGCACCACGCGCGAGAGCGGGGCCGAGCTCGTGATCTCGGCCGGCGAGCCCATGCAGGTGAGCGCCGCCGGACCGTCACCGGCGTCGCCCCAGGGCACGGCGACGCACCCGATCCGCGGGTGCAGGTCGCCCTCGTCCAGCGCGAAGCCCTGCGCGCGCACCGCGTCCACCCGCGCCCACAGTTCCCTGCGGTCGCGCGGCACCGAGGGCGGAGCATCGGCGACGGCCTTCAGCGACGCGAAGCGCCCCGAGGCGAACGCCACGTAGCCCGGGTTCGCCAGCAGTTCGGCGAGCGGGTCGGGGAAGGGCTCGCGGGGCAGCAGGCGTTCGACCTCGGCGGGATCGAGTTGGCCCAGGATCGCCTGTCCGGCGGCCGTTGCCACCAGCGAGGTGCTCATGCCGACCCCGACGGATGACAGCTGGCTGCCGCTGCCCGCGGCGGCGAGCACGGTCGCGTGGCGTCCCGCCAGCCCGTACGCCTGCGCTGTCAATCCGGTCACACCGGCGAGTGCCTCGACCAGCGGCTGCGCGCGGCGGATCTGCTCGCCCGCGGCGCTTCCGTAGGCGAGTAGCGCTGCACGCGGCCCAAGCGCAACGCGCCCATGCTCGCGCACGATCCAGCCATCCGGCTCGCACGCGGTCACGATGCGCGACACCCATGACTTGTCATGGCTGGTGATGCGCGCGATCTCGGTGACCGTCAGCGGCCCGTGCAGATCGAGCGTTTCCAGAAGCTCGAGGCCGCGGGTCATCGGCATGTTGCGAATATAGCAACAGATGTTGTGGTATCGTCCTCGATCTGCCCACGGGGACCAAGGGGGCAGCAGTGGCTGGCACGGGGTGAAGGGAGTGCCAGCATCACTCGCGGCGAAGCCGTGGCGTTGGACTGCCACGGCCCGCCCGCCGCGCTCTGCTGAGATCCTCAGCCCTCGAGCAGCGCCGCGGTCTCGAGCCAGTCGGACTCGGCGCGTTCACGCTCGGCCACCAGCCCGTCGAGCTCGGCCGCGAGCGCGCCCAACTCTGCGTGATCAGTCGCGCTCGCGGCCATCGCCGTGTGCAGCTCCTGTTCACGCGCGCTGAGCCGCTCGAGCTCCCGCTCGAGCCGCCGGAGAGCCTTTCGCGCCTGCCTGATCTGTTGGCCCTTGGGCATCGCTGCGCCTGCCGGTGGCGCGCCGCTGCTTGCCACCGGTCCCGACGTGCCGGTGGGCGCAGCAGGCGCCTGCACCTCGCCGAGGTACTGGTCGATGCCGCCCGGAAGGTGGCGGATGCCGGCGAGCGGGTCGAGCGCGAAGACGTTGTCCGCCACGCGCTCGACGAAGTAGCGGTCGTGGCTGACCACGACCAGCGTGCCGGGCCAGTGGTCGAGCAGGTCCTCGAGCGCCGTCAGCGTCTCGATGTCCAGGTCGTTGGTCGGCTCGTCGAGCATCAGCACGTTCGGCTCCGACATCAACAGGCGCATCAGCGTCAGGCGCCGGCGCTCGCCGCCCGAGAGGTCGCGCACCCTGGTGACCTGCTTCTCGCCGCGGAACCCGAAGCGCTCGGCGAGCTTGCCGGCCGTGAGCTCCTCGCCGCCGGCGAGCGTCGCCCGGCGCCTGACCTCCTCGACCGCCTCGATCACCGTGCGCTGCTCGGGGATCTCGGCGGCGGTCTGGCTGAGATGCGCGAGCTTCACGGTCTCGCCGCGCTGGACCTCGCCCGTGGCCGGTGTGAGCTCGCCGGCGAGCAGCTGCAGCAGCGTCGACTTGCCCGAGCCGTTGGCGCCGACCAGAGCGACGCGGTCGCCGGGGCCGAGGCGCCAGGTGAGGTGGTTGATGACGGTCGCGTCGCGGTAGCCGAAGGAGATGTCCTCGGCCTCGATCACCTTGTTGCCCAGACGTGAGCCCGAGAAGCGCAGCAGCTCGGTCGGGTCGCGCGCCGGCGGCTCGTCGGCGATCAACGCGTTGGCGGCCTCGATCCTGAACCTCGGCTTGGAGGTCCGTGCCGGTGGCCCGCGCCGCAGCCAGGCGAGCTCCTTGCGCATCAACTGCTGGCGACGCTCCTCGCGCGTGGCCTCGACGCGGTCGCGCTCGGCGCGCGCGAGCACGTAGGCCGCATAACCGCCCTCGTACTGGTGAACGGTCGTGTCGCTGACCTCCCAGGTGTGCGTGCAGACCGCGTCCAGGAACCAGCGATCGTGGGTGACGATCAGCATCGCGCCGTCGCGCGCCGCGAGATGACCGGCGAGCCACGTGATCGCCTCGACGTCGAGGTGGTTGGTGGGCTCGTCGAGCAGCAGCAGGTCGGGATGGTCGAGCAGCACCCGCGCCAGCGCGACGCGGCGGCGCTCGCCTCCGGAGAGGCCACTGATGTCCGTGTCGATCCCGGCCGCGAAGCGCGGCAGCGTGACGCCGCCGAGCAGGCCGGCGAGCACGCCGCGGAACTCTCGGCTGCCGGCCCACTCGTGCTCGGCGCGGTCGCCGACCAGCACCTCGCGGATCGTGGCGCCGGCCGGCAGGCGGTCGCTCTGGTCCAGCACGCCGAGTCGCAGCCCGCCGATGCGTGTGACCTGGCCGCTATCCGGAGGCTCGCTGCCGGAGATCAGCTCGAGCAGCGTCGACTTGCCCTGGCCGTTGCCGCCGACCACGCCGATGCGGTCGCGGTCGGCGATCCCGAGGGTGATGCCCTCGAGGATCGTGCGCGCGGCGTACTGCTTGGCGACGGAGCTGAGGTTGACGAGGTTGCGGACGCCGGTGCTCATCTGCCGGTAATGATCGCTGCGCTGCTCGTTGGCCGTCGCGTGATCCGTGCCGCCGATGTGCTGCTCGCCCCGGCCAACGGCGGGATTCACCGACGCTCTGGGCTCGAATAGGATGCGCCGGAATGCTCCGGGGTGCAGAACGGTTGGGGGGATAATGCGTCGGCTGCGCTGGCGCCGGCGGCGCCGGATGCTGCTCGCGCTCGTGGCTCTGGTTGCCGCGGGAGTCGGGATCCTCACGCATGCCACCGGTGCCTTCCATCGCACCGAGCTGCAGACGATCGATGCGCGCTACCAGTTGCGGGGCTCGGATCCGTCGTTGCTCGAGAACTTCGTGGTGGTGGGCGTCGACTCCTCGACGCTGAGCTACTTTGCCACCACTAAGCGCTACAACGCCGGGAATTTCCCGTTCCCGCGGCGCTTCGACGCACGTGTGATCGACAACCTGGTGCGGGCCGGGGCGCGGCACGTCGCGGTCGACCTTCAGTTCTCACAGCCGACCGACAATCGTGACGACACGGCGCTCGAGCTGGCGATCCGCGGTGCGCGCAACGTGGTGCTGGCCACGACCGCTGTTGGAGCGCACGGGTCGACAGACATCTTCGGTGGCAACGGCAACCTCTGGAATCTGCTTGGTCGTGCGGTCGCCGCCAACGCGACGGTGATCCCGGACAGCGATGGCGTTTACAGACGCACGCAGCACTCGTATCAGGGGCTCGAGAGCTTGCCTACGGCGATCGCCGCACACGTGCTTGGCAAGCCGGTCGCGTCGGAGGTGTTCGGTGGCGCGACACAGCAAGTCCCGATCGATTACGCCGGTCCGCCCGGGACGGTCCCGTTCCTCTCGTACTGGCGGGCCTTCACCGGGCGGTTCCCGGCGTCGCTGGTTCGCGGCAAGGCGGTGATCATCGGCGCCACGGCGGCGATCCTCCAGGACAGGCACTCCACGCCGATGGGCGGCCTCATGGCCGGTACCGAGATCGTGGCCAACTCGGCGGCGACGATTCTGCATGGAATCCCGCTGCGTGACGACGCCGGTTGGGTCAACGTGCTGCTGATCATCCTGCTCGGTTCCGCGGCGCCGCTGCTCGGCCTCCGTGGTTGGGCGCTGAGGGCGCTCTTCGGCGGAGTCCTCGCGGGCCTGCTCTACGCCGTGGCAACGCAGTTGTCCTTCGATTCGGGTCGCATCGTCGCCGTGATCGACCCTGAGTTCGCGCTGCTCGTCGGCAGCGTCGGCACCCTGGCCGTGATCTACCTCGGCGAGGCCTTCGAGCGGCAGTATGCGCGCTCGACGTTCGCACGCTTCGTACCGCCGGGGGTCGTCGACGAGGTGCTCTCGAGCACCGACGACGATCTGCGCCTCGCCGGCGTCGAGCGCATCTGCACCGTCATGTTCAGCGATCTGCGCGGCTTCACGAAGTTCTCCGAGACGCAGCCCGTGGAGAAGGTCATCGCTGTGGTCAACCACTACCTCAACGAGATGACCGAGGCGATCCTCGACGCGGGCGGGACGCTGATCGCCTACATGGGCGATGGGATCATGGCCGTCTTCGGCGCCCCGCTGGAGCAACAGGACCACGCGGACCGCGCGCTGCGGGCCGCACGTGAGATGATCGGCCCGCGCCTGCAGTCGTTCAACGGCTGGCTGGCGGAGCAGGGCTACCCGTCGGGGTTCCGGATGGGTGTTGGGCTCAACACCGGTCCGGTGATGTGTGGCAACGTCGGCGCCGAACAGCGGGTCGAGTACACCGCGATCGGCGACACCACCAATACCGCCTCCCGCCTCGAGGGCATGACCAAGAATCAACCGCATATGCTGTTCGTGGCAGAGGCCACGCGCCAGGCGATGAAGACCACCGCCGATGATCTGGAGTTCGTCGATGAGTTCGACGTGCGCGGTCGCCAGGCGAAGATGCGGATCTTCTCGATCTCGGACCCGGTCGGGTCCCCAGGACTCAAGCCTTCACCGGCGTCGGACGATACGAGCCCCAAGGTGGCCCCGTGACCTGGCCGGCAATCTTCGTTCTCCTCTTCGCAACCCACCAATGCGGCGACTACCTGTTGCAGACGGATTGGCAGGCGACGCATAAGCGTGGCGGTCTCGGTCGCGATCCCGCTGCACGGCGCGCCCTGTTCACGCACACGTTCACCTATTCGCTCGCATACGTGCCGGCCTTCGTCTGGATCCAGACGCGGCTTGGCTGGAGCACGCTGATCATCGCCGCTGCCGTCTCGATCCCGCATCTGATCCAGGACGACGGCCGGCTCTTGCGAGCGTACCTGCGCAAGGTCAAGGGCATGGACCCGGTCGCCAACCACGTCGTCGCGGCGCTGGTCGACCAAGCGCTTCACATCATCGCGCTGCTTGGCGCGGCGCTGCTCGTCAGCGCGCTGCTCTGAGAGTCCGCGGCTCTGAGAACCGCCGTCAGCCGTGCACGCGCAGGCGCACGAGGTACATCTTCGAACCGATCCGCACGCCCACGTTCCAGTACTGGAAGTTGATGAGGTTCGGAGTGATGTTGAACAGCACGTACCAGCGCGGGACGCCGTTGACGCTTCCGTCCGCGAACAGTGGGGTGGTGCCGTTGCCGGGAAGGTTCGGGGCGACGGCCGCGTCGACGTAGGACGGATGGCCCTGGCTGATCACCGTCAGCCTGTAGGTGTCGGTGACATGGACGTTGAAGCGCCCGTCGGTGGTTGTGACGGGCGACACCTTGATGATCGGCGCGACCTTGACCGGCGCAACCTTGTTCGGCGCGAGGTAAGAGTGCCCCGCGGTGACGACCACCGTATGCACATGCGGGTAGTAGGCGGTGACCTTGATCTTGTCGCGCACCACCTTGAAGTACGTGCCGGCGCAGGTGTTCTCTGTGAACCACTTCGTGCCGAGCACGGCGGCGGCGCCGCCGGAGCCCTTGGTCGTGAAGCTGCCGTGTGCGTTGGCCCACAGACTCCCGAGCTTCTTGCCCTTGCCCTTGCCCTTCTTGCCCTTCGCTTTGGCGACCGATGCGGTGGCCCCCGCCACCGACCCGGTCGCCGAAGCGGCTGATGCGGTGGTCCGAGCCACCGAGGCGACACCGACGACCGTGTCGCCGGGCTCGATCGTCGTCGCCGGGCAGGACCTCGCGCTGTTGCCATCCGTGAGCGTCGCCGTGGTCGCACCGGACCCGCGGTTCTGGTCGAGCTGGAAGCGCCCGTCGTAGAAGACGCCGGTTTCATAGCCGCCATGGGGCAGGGCCAGGGTCATCTGCACGGACCCATTGCGCGCGTCGATCTGCGACCCGTTGGGGACCGAGGTTCCCCTGGGAACGTGCTTGAAGTGCTTCTGACCGGGCTGCTTCACCAAGACGTCACCGCTCACCGGGGTGATGTCCACGTTCTTGCCGAGGGTCGGAGGAGGCAGTCCGCCGTCGTGTGATTCGAAGCTGCCGTTGCTCGGAGGGGTGACCGTTGCGTTGGTCGGCGTCGTTCCGGCCGTGGTCGCCGTGATGCCGGCCGTGGTCGCCGTGATGCCGGCCGTGGTCGCTTCGCTACCTCCTGGGGTGGCCAGGGCACCCGCCGTGGTCGCTTCGCTGCCTCCTGGGGTGGCCAGGGCACCCGCCGTGGTCGCCTTGCTGCCGGCCGACGACGCACCGGCGCCGACCCGCCACATCGTCAGCTGCACGTGCTTGGTCTTGTGCCCGACGATGTGCCCGTTGACGCGCAGATGCGTGAAGACCATCGGCGCCCATGGCACCGGGCCTGCGACTGCGGCCGGGCCATCGGTCGGCGAGTAGAGGTTGAGCAGCCGCACCCACCCGGTGAGGTAGGGCTGGCCGGTTGGCCTGGCGAACAGCTCCAGTGCACCGGCCGCCCAGCCCGAGTTCGGCCTAAGCCATGGTCCACTCACCGTACGGGACTTCTTGGTGTTCAGATCGGTGATCTTCAAGCGGATCCTGAAGTGGACTCGCTTGACGCTGACCGCGAGCGGATCGCCCGGACTGATCCTCAGGTGAGCCGGCTTGAAATGGAGGATCCCGGTGCTGTTGTTGCTGATCAGGAACTCAGCCGTGTAGACCGGCTTACGGCCCTTGCAGTAGCTGTAGTAGCCCGCGAAGTCGAAGGTGGGCGCCGACCCCCCGCTGCGCGTGTAGCGACTCAATAGCTGGACGCCGGAGCGCTGTCCGGCGTACCGCCTCCTGCCGACGGCGCCGCAATAGATCGCGGACACGTACTCGGTCGCCGAGATCGATCTGGCGGGTGAGTTCGAATGAACCGTCGCGGCCTCGCCGTTGACGATCCTTCCGCTTCCCAGCGCGGAGGTAACGAATGCGCCAGCCAGAGCCCCTACTGCCACCCCGGCGACGGCCACGGATCTTGCGCTGCGAACGCGATGCCATCCCCCCATAGCCGGGGAACTCTACAGTCCCAGGGAGAACCGCCGAAGAAAGCTGAGCACTTTCATGTGGCTGCCACGTCCCCGTAACCCTTGTTGCGAGCGGCCCGCGACCGCAGCTCTCAGCTAACGTCGTACGCGGGGTGCCGGAGCGGCGCGCCCGGAGAAAGGCGGAGGAGCTGATGGACACGATTGAAATGACCGCTGCCGAGTTGCAGCGCCTGCAGGAGGAGCTGAACGACCTGGAGAGCAGCGGACGGGCAGGGATCGCCGCTCGCATCAAGACCGCGCGAGAGTGGGGTGATCTCAAGGAGAACGGCGAATACCACGCCGCCAAGGAGGCCCAGGCGCACCTGGAGACGCGCATCCTCAGGCTGAAGGAGCAGGTCAGGGCGGCGGTTGTTGTCGACGGCGCTCCCGGCGACGATGTGCGCCATGGCTCCGACGTGGAGGTCACCGACCTCGGTAAGGGCGGCACCCAGAGTTTCAAGATCGTCTCGCCCAACGAGGCCGACCCCAAGGCAGGGCGCATCTCCTCGACCTCGCCGGTGGCGCAGGCGCTGATCGGCAGCCGCGTCGGCGACGAGGTCGAGATCGCGATCCCCGTCGGGGTTCGCAGGTTGCGGGTCGATTCCATCTCCTAGGCTCCAGACGAAACACGCTCCAGACGGACCCTCAGGCTCCAGACGGACCCTCAGCTCGGAAGCGAGGACACATGCAGATCCAGGGCACGGCAGCAATCGTCTTTGGAGGCGCCTCCGGTCTCGGTGAGGCCACCGCTCGGCGTCTGGCCGCCGAGGGCGCGACCGTCACGGTCGCGGATCTCAATATCACGCGCGCGGGACTTGTCGCCGGCGAGATCGGCGGCATCGCGCAGGCCGTCGACGTCACCGATCCCGAGGCCGTGCAGCGTGCGGTCGACGCCGCCGCCGATTCGGCCGCGTCCGGGCTGCGGATCTCCGTCTGCTGTGCCGGCGTCGGCTGGCCCGCCAAGCTGATCGGACGTGACGGGCCGACGCCGCTCGATCACTTCGCGGGCGTGATCAACGTGAACCTGTTGGGCACGATCAACGCCCTGCGCCTGACGGCGGCGAAGATGATCGGCAACCAGCCGGCCGAGGAGGGTGAGCGCGGCGTCTGCGTCAACACCGCATCGGTGGCCGCCTACGACGGGCAGATCGGTCAGGTCGCCTACTCGGCTTCCAAGGGGGGTATCGTCGGGCTGACGCTTCCCGTCGCGCGCGAGCTCGCTTCCAAGGGTATACGTGTGATGACGATCGCCCCTGGCATCTTCGACACGCCGATGCTCGCCGAGTTCTCCGATGATGTCCGCGCCTCACTGGCCGCCTCGATCCCCTTCCCGCCCCGGCTCGGGCAGCCGTCGGAGTACGCCGACCTGGCCGAACACATCATCACCAACACGATGCTCAACGGCGAGGTGATCCGCCTGGATGGCGCGATCCGCATGGCGCCGCGCTGAGGCTATGGGAGTTTCCCGGCAGATCCGCCGGGAAACTCCCATAGCCTCCACCCGCGCGAGCAGACGACGCTGACAATCCTCATGCAAGAGATCAAGATCACGGGCGAGATGATCCGCCTCGGCCAGCTGCTGAAGCTCGGCGGCGTCATCGAGAGCGGCGCCGCTGGCAAGGACCTGCTCGCCTCCGCAGCCGTGCTCGTCAACGGCAGCGTCGAGGTCCGCCGCGGCCGCCAGCTCCACCACGGCGACGTGGTCGAGGTCGAGCAGTGGGAGTTCCGGATCAGCGCCGGCCAGGTACGACGTCAGTAACCCTCGGGCAGGTAGGGCCGCTCGGGGCGGGTCGGGGCGGGGCAGGGCAGGGCAGACCAGGGCAGGGCAGACCAGGGCACGGCAGGGCGGGGCAGGGCACGGCAGGGCACGGCAGGGCACGGCAGAGCAGGGCACGGCACGGCACGGCAGAGCAGGGCACGGCACGGCACGGCAGACCAGGGCAGGGCGGGGCGGGTCGGGGCGGACCAGGGCAGACCAGGGCGGATGCGAGCGCGTAGGATCGCGTGAGATGTCTCCGCGCGACAACTTTCGAGCTGCGCTCGTCGCGATCATCTGGGGTGCCAACTTCGTCGTCATCGACGAGGGCCTCAAGGGCTTCCCGCCGTTCCTGCTGCTGACCGCGCGCTTTCTCGTGGTGCTGTTTCCGGCGATCTTCCTCGTGCCGCGGCCGGGGCCGTGGCGGACGATCCTGCAGGTCGGCCTGTTTCTGAGTCTCGGTCAGTTCGCGTTGCTGTACCTGTCGCTGCACCTGGGGATGCCCGCCGGCCTAGCCTCGCTGCTCGTGCAGGTGCAGGTGATCTGCTCGATCGCGATCTCGCGGGTGTTCCTCAAGGAGCACCCGACCAGGCAGCAGCTGATCGGCGTCGGGGTCGGACTGGTTGGCCTGGCGGTGTTGGTCATCGGTCGCGGCAACGCCGCCGCGCTGCTGCCGCTGGTGGTGATCCTCGGCGCCTGCCTGGCCTGGTCGATCGGCAACGTGATGTCGCGCGGGGCGCAGATCACAAGCGGCTTCGGGCTGACCGTCTGGTCGGGGATCGTCGTGCCGATCCCGGCGCTCGGGCTCGCCTTCCTGGTCAACGGCCCGCATGCTGTCGACCACGCCGTGTCGCACATCGGTTGGCTGACGATCGCGAGCACGCTCTACACGGCGATCGGTTGCTCGCTGTTCGGCTACGGGGTCTGGAACTCACTGCTCTCGCGCTACCCGGTCGGCTCGGTCGTGCCCTTCGCGCTCGTCGTGCCGGCCGCCGGAATCGCCACAGCCTGGATCGCGCTGGGCCAGGTGCCGACGACCTCGGAGGTGATCGGCGGGGTGATCCTGCTCGCCGGGATTGCGACTACGACGATCCAGCGGCGGCGGCCAGCCGCTCGCCCAGCCGCGAGTAGCGCCGATCCGTATCGGGAGTCCGTGCCGCTCGAGCCACCACCGCCCGACTCCCGACTATCACCGTCGCCAGCCTCGCACGCGTGATCGCGGTGTAGAGCATCTCGCGCCGCAGGAAGAACTTCCCACCGGCCGCCTCGTGCGCGACGATCACCGCCACCGGCAGCTCGATCCCCTGGCCGCGGTGCACCGAGCAGGCGTAGCCGAGCCGCAGGCTCTCGGCCTCCTCGGGCGGTAGCCGGAAGAACTGCTCGTCGCTGCGCAGCAGCAGCGCCGCGTCGTCATCGCCGCCGGAGTCCGCGCCAGAGCCCGGGATCTCGTCCTGCAGATACAGGACGGTGCCGTTCATCAATCCCTTCTCGTGCAGGTTGCGCCCGGTCATCATCAGCTTGTCGCCGATCCGCAGACGCCCGCCGCCCACCGGCCTGCCAACAGGGTTCAGCGCGTCTCGCAATGCCCGGTTGAGAGCGTCGATCCCAAGCTCGCCCTTATACACGGGCGCGAACACCTGGATGTCCTGCACCGCATCGACGCCGTAGTGCTGCGGCAGTCGCGCGCTCACGAGCTCGACAATCAGCTCGAGCGCCTCCCGCGCCGAGGAACGTTCCATCAGGAAGAGGTCGTGCCGCATGCCCTCCGCCGCCTTGAACTCGGGCGCCTCGCCGCGGCGGATCGCATGCGCTCCCTGCACGATCATGCTGCCCGCGGCCTGCCGGAAGATGTGACTCAACCTCGCGGTCGGGACGACATCGGAGCTGACCAGGTCGGCGAAGGGCTTGCCCGCCCCGACCGGCGCGAGCTGATCGGCGTCGCCGACAAGCACCATGTGCGCGCTGCGCGCCACCGCTCGCAGCAGCGTGACCATCAGCTCGAGGTTGGCCATCGAGGACTCGTCGACGATCAGCAGGTCATAGGGCAGCGGATCGTCCTCGTCGTGCTCGGGCAGCTCGCCCGGCACCCAGCCGAGCGCCGAGTGGATCGTCTTGGCGTCGACGCCGCTGGCCTCGGTCATGCGCCGTGCCGCGCGGCCGGTGGGAGCCACGAGCAGGACTTTCGCCCCCTGCGCCGCGCCCAACCCCGCGATCGTCCGGATCGAAGCCGTCTTGCCCGTGCCGGGCCCGCCGGTGACCACCGACAGGCGGTGCTCGAACGCGGCCCGCGCGCCGGCCTCCTGCTCGGGGGTCAGCGTCATTTCGCCGCCACTCAACAGTCCGTCGCCGATGGCGCTCAGCCGGCCGGCCTCGGCATCGCCCGAGAGCATCTCGAGCACGCGCTCGCTCAGCTCCTGCTCGAGCTCCCAGGTCGGCGTGCGATAGATCCACTCCTCGTCACGCACGAGGTCCCCGTCGGAGACCAACTGCTCCACAGCATCCTCATCCGGCAACTGACCCAGCAGGTCGCGGGCGGCGGCGAGCAGTTGCCCGATCGGCAGGCAGGTGCTGCCGCCACGGCCCTCGGCCTCGGACAGCGCATACACGAGCGCCGCGCTGACACGCCCAGGGATCGCGTCTACCGACTCCGGGTGCGCTGCGCGGGCGATGCGATCGGCGACGCGAAAGCCCACCCCGAACACGCGCGTGAGCTCGTACGGGTTCTCGGTGATCACGCGGTGGGCGGTGCTGGGGTACTCGTCGCTGATCCGCTTGGCCAGGTACGCGAGCCCGTGCGGGGCCAGCAGCAGGTGCAGGCGGCGGATCGTGCGCAGCTCGTTCCAGGAGGAGGCCGCCTCCTGCGCACGGAAGGGGTTCAGTCCGACGCGACGGAAGGCCGCGGCCGGCTCCTCGTCGATCGCATCGAGCACTTGCTCGGCGCCGAAGCGATCGATCAGCTTCTTCGCGCGCGCGTCGCCGATATTGCGGATCCGCCGCAGGTAGGAGATCAGCGCGGCCCTGTCCTCCGGAGGTAGCGGGCGCGCCGCGCTCACCTTCACCTGCTCGCCGAAGCGACTGTCTGTCACCCATGTGCCTGTCACATGGGCGCGTTCACCGATCTCGAGGTGGGCGAGTGGCCCGACCAGCACCACCTGCTCGTCGTCGCTTTCGGCGTCGAGCACGGCGAAGCCGTTGTCGGTATTGGCGAAGCGCTGCCGGCGGATGGTCACCTCACGGTCGAACGACTCAGACATGAGGATGAAATTAGCCCCAAAGTAGGCGGGAGCGCCCGATTTGTGCCGAAAATGACACCAACGAAATGCTCCGCCACGTCTTTGCCATGCACGTACCCGCCTGGGGGCGCGCGCTCAACCTGCCGCTGACCCTCGACCAACTGGCCGCCACCGGGTTCGCTCCAGCGCAGCAGGCGGCAAGCGAGCCGCCTGCTGTAGCGATCACCTTCGACGACGGTCCGCACCCCGAGGGCACACCGAAGATGCTCGAGGTGCTCGCCGAATATCAGGCACGAGCGACCTTCTTCGTGGTCGGCGAGCAGGTGGTCAAGCGCCCAGAGCTGGCCCGCCTGATCGTGGCCCAGGGGCACGCGATCGGCCTGCACGGCTACCAGCACCGCCCGCATCCGCTGCGCAAGCCGCGCGCTCTGGTCGTCGACTTCGATCGCGGGCTGGCGGCGATCGAGGACGCGACCGGGACGACGCCGCGCCTGCATCGCCCGCCGTTCGGGATCTACAGCCCGACCAGCCTGCGCGTGACGCGCGAGCGCGAAATGCAGCCGCTGCTGTGGTCGCAATGGGGCAAGGACTGGCGCAAGGTCACGACCCCCGAGCAGATCACCCAACGCGTCGTCAAGCATGTGCAGACGGGCGATGTGATCCTGCTGCACGACGCCGATTACTACAGCGCCCGGTGCTCGCATCGCCGGACAGCGGGGGCGCTACCGCAGATCCTGAAGAAGCTGAAGTCCGCCGGACTCGATACCGTGACATTTGCCTAACGCACGCCTAACCCATTTAAGCTTGGGCGCGTGTGACTCAAAGGCCCCAGGGTCGGGGGGCGTCGCCACCGCGACGCAAGGCCCTGGCTCTGGCCCAACCAAGACCCTGTGAAGGATCCATGACGACTTTTCCGCAAGAGACCCAGATCACGCCTGATTACGGGCGCTTCGCGATCGGGTTCGACCACCGCGATCGCGCGCGCTTGCACGCGATGATCGATCAGGTGCTCGACTCCAACCGCTGGTCCGAGGCCGATATGACAGCCCGTTTCGAACAGGCCTGGGAGGCGTGGAACGACGTGCCCGCCGTCGCGACCTCGAGTTGGTCGGGCGGTACGCTGGCCGCGCTGCACTTCGCCGAGGTCCAGGGCGAGACGGTGCTGTGCCCCTCGAACACGTTCATGGCGACGCCGTTCGCCGCGATCCGCGCCGGCGCCAGCGTGCAGTTCGTGGACTGCAACCGCGACGACCTCTGCATGTCGTTTGCGGACTTCGAGCAGAAGGCCGAGCAGCACAAGCCCAAGGCCGCGTTCCTGGTGCACATCGGCGGCCACATCGCGTTCGAGTCCGAGCAGATCGCGGCCTACTGCGCCGAGCGCGGCATCTTCCTGATCGAGGACTGCGCACACGCGCACGGCGCCTCCTGGGATGGCCGCAAGGCCGGCAGCTACGGCGACGCGGGCGTGTACTCGCTGTACGCGACCAAGACGATCTCCACGGGTGAGGGCGGCGTGCTCGTCTCCAAGCGCCCCGAGTTGCTCGAGTTCGCCCGCGGCTTCCGTAACTACGGCAAGCCAACCTACGACGTCCAGGGGCTGAACTTCCGCATGAACGAGTTCACCGCGGCGCTGGGTCTGATCCAGGTCGAGCGCATGGCGGAGATCGTCGCCTGGAAGAACGATGTCGCCCGCGAGTTCATGGATCCGCAGTTCGCGGGTTCCAAGCTCGAGCTCCCCGAGGGTATGGTCTCCGGGCTGTACAAGTACGTGGTGTTCGACTGGCTCGAGAGATCAACCGGACGTGTCTACGACGAACCGTGTCACCGCATCCTCGGTCACCCGGTCGATCTGCCCAACACGGACTGGGTGGCGAAGCACCATTCCTGCCCGCCGCTCTATTACCGTCCGCTGCAAGCAGAGGACATGACCGACAGGGGGACCGAAGTATGAGAGTCCTTGTCACCGGTGGCGCCGGCTTCATCGGCTCCCACGTCGTCGACAAGCTGCGCGATCACGGCCACGAGCCGGTCATCTATGACCTGCGTCCGTCTCCGTGGCCGGAGCACGCCGACGTCGGCACGGTGATCGGCCAGGTCACCGACGCCGCCGCGCTGACCGCGGCGCTCGAGGGCTGCGATGCGGTCGCGCACCTTGCCGCGGTCGCCGACGTCAACGATGTCCACGCCGAGCCCCACGACGCCGAGCAGGTCAACGCGCGCGGTACCGCGGCCGTGCTGGAGGCCGCCCGTCGCGCCGGCATCAGCCGCGTGGTCTACGCCTCGACGATCTGGGTCTACTCAGACACCGAGGACAGCGTTGTCAGCGAGACCACGCTGCTGCCGCCGCCCGCGCACCTCTACACCGCCACCAAGCTGGCGGGCGAGCTCTACTGCAAGTCCTACCAGGAGCTTTACGGGATCAACTACACGATCCTGCGCTTCGGTATTCCCTATGGGCCGCGCGCCCGCGAGGCCGCGGTGATCCCGGCGTTCGTCAACAAGGCGTTCGCGGGGGAGCCGCTGACGCTCTCCGGTGACGGCATGCAGTCGCGTCGCTTCGTCTACGTCGAGGACCTGGCGGAGGGCGTCGTGGCCGGCTTCGGCGACATCGCCGAGAACCGCGTCTACAACCTCTCCAGCGATGAGGACGTCACGATCAAGCAGATCGCCGAGCTCGTACAGGAGATCGTCGGCAACACGGAGATCGTCTTCGGCCCGGCGCGCCCCGGCGACCTGGGCTCGAAGACGGTGCTCTCGGACCGTGCCCGCGAGGAGCTCGCCTGGTCGGCGAAGACGCCGATCGGGGAGGGCATCCGCCGCTACGTCGACTGGCGTCGTGAGCAGGCCGCCAAGAAAGCCGATGCCACGACCGGAGGGACCCCGGACCCTTTAGCAGCGGCGGGCGAGCCTGACGAAGTAGAGGCTTGCCCGCGGAAGGTCCTCATCATCTCCGCCGACATCGGGGCGGGGCATGATCTTCCGGCGCGCTCGATCGCACGCGAATTCAAGCGCGAAGATCCGGATGTATTCGTCGCGGTCGTCAACGGTCTCCCCGCGATGGGGCCGGTGGCGACCGCGGTGCTGCGCGAGAACTCCGCCTTCATGTTCCGCTGGGTGCCCTGGCTGTTCGACCTCCAGTACCGGCTGTTCATGGACTTCCCACCGACGCGCTGGCTCGCATCGAAGCTGCTCACCGGTGCCGGCCGGCGCGGCCTCGGGCGGCTGATCCGGGCGCACGATCCCGACCTGATCGTCTCCACCTACCCAGGGACCACGCAGGTGCTGGGCGAGATGCGCCACACCGGTCGGCTGAACATCCCGGTCTACTCCTCGATCACGGATATCGCGGGGTTGCGCTACTGGGCGCACCCCGGCATCGATCTGCATCTGGTCTCGCACCCCGAGTCGATCGAGGAGGTCGAGCAGATCGCCGGTCCCGGCAGCGCCCGCTGGTCACGTCCGCCGACCGCCGACGCCGTGCTCCAGCCGCGCTCGCGCAGCGAGGCGCGCACCACGCTCGGGCTGCCGCAGGACCGTCCGCTGATCACCGTCTCCGGCGGTGGCTGGGGCGTCGGTGATGTTGCCGGCGCCGTCGAGGTCGCTTTGCAGGTCGCCGATAACGCCGAGGTGCTCTGCCTCTGCGGCCGCAACCAGCAGCTGCGGGAGCGCGTCAGCGAGCGCTTCGCGGGCGATCCGCGCGTGCGCGTGCTGGGCTTCACCAACCGCATGGGCGAGATCCTGGCGGCCTCCAACGTGCTGATCCACTCGAGCGTCGGGCTGACCGTGCTCGAGGCGATCATCCGCGGCTGCCCGGTGATCTCCTACGGCTTCGGCTATGGCCACGTGCGCGTCTCCAACGAGGCGCTCGAGCGCTTCGGGCTCGCGCAGGTGGCGACCTCCGCAGCCGAGCTCGCCCCGGCGATCGAGCGCGCGCTCGCCGAAGCGCCGGAGCCGAACGCATCCTTTGCCGAGCGGCCCACGAGCGCCGCGATGATCCTGGGCAGCGCCCGCCGCGCGGAGCCGTTGCCGAAGTGGCGCGTGCGGACCGTGCGCACCGCCACTCGCGCCGTCGCCTCCGCTTCGCTTGTGGTGGTCGCGTTCCTGTCGAGCGTCGCCTACGGGCTGATCAACGACCTCGGCGCCGCCCGGCCCCTCACCGCGGTTACCACACCCAAGCGCCAGGTGGGCGTGCTGGTCGACATCAGCTACACCTCGCGCGCGCTCGCGATCGCGCGCCAGTTGCGCCGCGACGGCATCCGGGTGTCGTTCGCGCTGCCGAACGCCTCCCAGGCAACCGCGGACAAGCTGATCGATTACGGCGACGACACGATCCCGGCGCTCAACGACAGCGGCCTGTTCGGCTGGGAGGGCACCAAGGGCAAGCTGCGCCGGCTCGAGCGTGAGCTCGAGCTTGGCCAACTCCAGCATCGCTACCGCTGGGGCCACCACTTCCTCTACACCTCGAACGGCCCGAGCCTCGCGCAGGTGCTGCTAGGCGACAGCACCGGCGGCCGCCTCGTCGAGGCCAAGGTCAAGCTGACCAAGGCCGGAGAGCTGCCGCGCTCCCTGCACAAGGGGGAGATCATCGAGATCAAGATCGGGAACCCCGTCGCCGCCAGGCGAGAGCTCGTCAAGCTTGCCCGCGACCTGCGCCGCGAGCACCTCGTCGCGGTTCCGCTCAGCGGCCTCGTGAAGGACTCGGGCGAGCAGGTCTAGCGTTTTCCCGGTTCGCGCCACCAGCGTGGTCCCCGGGCCACCGGCCCGCTGGCCGGAGGCCCGGCTGCAGACACCGATCCCGAGCGCAGTCACTGAACCAGCGTGACCGAGCCACCGCTGGGGCTGCCGAGTGTCCCGGCCGCCGGCCCGTCACCCTTGAAGATGCCGCTCACGGTGCCGCTGATGTTGTTGGCCTCGATCATCATGACGAGTGTCTGGTACCCGCTCATGGTCAGGTTCGCTGTGCCGTTGGGGGCAAAGGCGTCACCGTTGAAGACCTGGTAGCCGGATACGGTGAGCCTGAGGGCGGATGAGTTCGATCCGGTCGCATAGAAGATCGGGTAGTTCTGGGTCACCGGGGCCGGCACGCCCGACGCGCAATTCGAAGCGGTGTAGCCGCTGAGCGAGTAGCCGCAAGGGGAAAGGACGTCCCTGCCGCTTCCGGTAAAGCTGATCTTTTCGGCGACGAAGGTGTCATAGTCATAGACGGTGCTGTTGTCGCTGGTCGTGATCGTGATGGAGCCGTTCCACGTGCTCGGGTCCGATTTGGTGCCGCTTCCGCTGGCGCAGTAGATGTTGCCGGAGATCATGTTGTCGCCGCTGCCGCTGCTTCCGATCAGCGTGATCGAAGATCCCGCGTTGGTGCAGAAGCTGGGGTAGCCGGCGAGGGTGCCGCTCGCGATGCATGCCAACTCGCCAGAGCCGCCGCAGGCCGGGAAGTCCTTGGTGTAGTCGATCGGGAGCGGATAGTCCGTGGTGGCCTGGGTTGGTGCCGTAGACCACGGGTAGGTTCCGCTGGCGGTGGTCGAGGTCTTGCAGGTGCCGTTGGTGTTCGGCCCATAGGTCGCGGTGCCGAACGAGTTATTCCCGCTGGCGACGACGCTCAGGTTTGAATTGCTCTGGATGTCGCCCTGGATCGTGGCGCCTCCGGAGTCGACGAAGGAGATCCCGTTTGAAGAGCTTTGGCAGCTGCTGTTTGCCGCGAACATGAAGTCGCAGCCCGCCCCTCCCGGACTGGTGCAGGTGTTGGCGCCCCCTGTCCAACCGGCTCCGGCATGCGCGGACTGTGTGGTCGTGGTCATGCCGAACACGCGCGCGAAGATCCCGGGGGAACTGGTTGTCGCGGCGACGGTCACGACGTCGTTTGCGACCGTGACGTCGGAGGTGCTGATCGTGAGTCCGTTGGCGGCCGCGTAGTCGACCGCGACCTTTTTCGCATTGCCTGCGTCCGCGGAGGAGATGCACTCGGGCACGGTCCGCTGCGAGCCGTTGACGAACATCGTGCTCGTCTGGTTGGGATTGGCCAGGCACTGCGCCGCCGCCAGCGCCGCCGAATCGGCCACGACCTGCGTGTCGTGATGCTTGACCATCCAGGTGGCGGCATCGATGCCGAAGCCGGCCATTCCAAGCAGCACCGTCATCGACGACACGATCACGATCAGCGACTGACCGCACTCGTCGCGGAGCAGTGTGCGCAGGACTTGGCGTAGCGGTACGCGCATACCGCGGTCAGCATCGACCATCAACCAACCGTCTACAACGCTTGACTCCTTTGACTAAACGTTTGGTCTAGTCTTCTGACCGTAGGACTCTGGCGTTAGTTCTACTGTGTCAGCGCGTCGGTACCCGGGTTGTTGGACGGGCCGGTCAGGCTGGTCGGACCGGACCCGATGATGTGGTTTGAGCCGCCGTCGAAGTAGATGTACTGCGACTCGAGGAAGTTGTCGGTGGTCGTCCCGCCGCCGTTGAACTCGATCCAGCCGTTTGGGGCGAAAATGGCGCCATTGATCGTGTTGCCATAGGCAGTCATGCACACGCCACCGGAGGTTGAGGAGCTGCAACTGCCCGAGCCCGCGGAATAGAACACCGGGTAGGTTGGTGTTGAGGTCTGCGTGGCGAGGTATGACTGGTGGTCGACGTCGATCGTGCCGGCGATCCAGGTGCCGTAAATGGGCGTTGCACTGCCGCCCAGGCTGCCGGACTGGAATTCGATGAGACCGGTGTACTTGGACGGATCCGAGGGAGTCGGTGGGCTCGAGGAGGAACCGCCGAAGGCGCACCAGACGTTGTTGGTGAGAAGCGATGCGGCTCCGTTGCCGAACGTCCAGCTCGCCGCGCCCTGCGTGCAGTACGCGGGGGTGCCGGTGCAGCTGTCCGTGCTCTTCTCACACTTATCGGTGGCGGCGGTGCTCGAAGACGGCGTGCAGGGGTCGGTGCTGAGCTTGCTGCTGTTGACGCACGGGCCGGTACAGGCCACCTGGCCCGTCCCGCCGCATGCAGTCAGGACCGTCGAATAATCGTCGGGCCAAGTCGTGATCGCCGGCTCACCGGCGGACGGCATCGTGGATGATCCGTTCCAGGTGTCGCCGGATTCGTTGCTGGTGTCGATCTCGCAGCCATAGCCGTTTCCGTAGGTCGTCGGTCCCAGCTTCTGGCCGCCGCCGCCGGCCTCGTAGATCGAGCCGTTGCTGTGCACTGCTCCGGTGATGGTGTCGTCGCTGCCGCTGAAGATGATCGGCGAGCCGCCGGGCTGACTGTCGGTGTTCGAGCA
>JBOGYJ010000033.1:0-4434 GCA_050696795.1 Solirubrobacteraceae bacterium
CCCAACCGCTCCGGCCGCGCCGCGAGCGCAGGCGATACGCGCCTCGAGCGCCAGCGACGAAGACGACGCGCGGCGGGCGCTCAGCGGGCTGGACCGGATCGATGTCGCCGGAGCGGCCGACCGCGTATACGAGGGTCCGCTGCACCCGGACCTGCTGCTGTCCTACTTCGGCCTCGGCGGGTTCCGGCCCGGACAGCGCGATGCGGTGGCCGCGGCCCTGCACGGCCGCGACAGCCTGGTGGTGATGCCGACGGGCGGTGGCAAGAGCCTCTGCTATCAGCTGCCGGGCATCGCCACGCCGGATCTGACGGTGGTCGTCTCGCCGCTGATCGCGCTGATGGCCGACCAGTACCGGCGGCTGCGCCAGGGCGGGCATCCGGTGGCGATGATCGCCTCGGGGATGGACGCCGAGCTGGTCGCGCGGGCGCTGGCCGACGTGCGCGGCGGGCGGGCGCGCATCGTCCTGTGCTCGCCCGAGCGCTTCGGATCGCCGGCGTTCCTCGACGCGGTCGCCGCGCGCCGGGTCGATCTGTTCGCCGTCGACGAGGCGCATTGCGTCTCCGAGTGGGGCCATGACTTCCGCCCCGACTACCTGCGGCTGCGGGCGGTGATCGATCGGCTCGGATCACCGCCGGTGATGGCATGCACGGCGACGGCGACCGAGCAGGTCGGTCGCGAGATCAGCGCGCGCCTCGGCCTGCGCGACCCGCACACGCTGCGCGCCGGCTTCGACCGCCCGAACCTGTCCTTCGACGTGATCTCGCTGGAGGGGACGGGCTCCAAGGCGCGCAAGCAGATGCTGCTCTCGCTGGCGCTCGCGGACGCCGCGATGCGTCCGGCGATCGTCTACTGCGGAACCCGCCGCGAGGTGGAGGAGGTCAGCGAGCAACTGCGGCTCGAGGGACTGCTCGCCGTCGGGTATCACGCCGGCATGCCCGCCGACGAGCGCGCTTCGGCACAGCATCGCTTCATGACCGGCGACGCCGAGATCGTCGTCGCCACCAACGCGTTCGGCATGGGCGTCGACAAGGCCGATGTGCGTGCGGTCGTCCACTGGGCGATCCCGAAGAGCGTCGAGGCCTACTACCAGGAGGTCGGCCGCGCCGGTCGTGATGGACTGCCGTCGCGCGCGATCCTGCTCTCCAGCCGGGCCGACCTCGGCCGGCTGATCAACTTCATCAAGCGTGACGCGGTCGAGGCCGGTGACGTGCTGGCCTACATGCGCCAACTGCAGGCTGCGACGACCGACGGGACGATCGTGGTCGACGCGCCGCGGGCCGACCGTGACCGCGTAAGCCTGGGCGTCGCCGAACGGGCCGGCTTCTGTCGCCTCGAGCCCGCTCGCGGAGGGCAGTTGGCCGTGACCCTGACCGGTGCGGGGGTTGGTGCAGGGGCAGCCGGCGCGGTGGCGAGCATCTGCCGCGAGGCACGCGACCGCGCCTGGGCCGCCTACCACGCCGTTGAGGCATTCTCCTCCGAATCGCAGCCGTGCCGGCGCCGGACGCTGCTGGACCATTTCGGCGACCGTAGCGTGGCGGCGCCCAGCGGACGCTGCTGCGATGTCTGCAACCCCGACACGATCGGCCTGCCCGACCCGGCGTCGCTGACACCGAAGCGACGAGCTTCCAAGCGTCGTACCGCGCCAGAGGGCGTAGCGGTCGATCCCGCGGCGCTGCCGCTGCTGGACGCGCTGCGTCAGTGGCGGACCCGCGCCAGCAATGGCAAGCCCGCCTACACCGTCGCCCACAACAGCACGCTCGAGGCGATCGCGGCCCTGCGCCCGGCCTCACCCGACGAGCTCGCCGGCATCAAGGGCGTTGGCCCCACCTTCGTCGAGCGTCATGGAGCGGACGTCATCGCGCTCGTGGCCGAGGCCGCGTCCTAAGACCTGATCGCCATGCCGGTGGCGGGGTCGAAGAAGTGCATCAGCTCGGGGCGCACGGCCAGGGGCACGCGATCGCCGGGCTTGATCTGGCGCTCCGGCTCGACGCGGGCGACGCCGATGCCGGCGACGACCTCGCCGATCTCCCTCTCCTCGTCGACACCCGGGGCGTGGATACGGTGGGCGTCGATCGTGAAGTGCAGCAGCTGCTCGGAGCCGAGCGCCTCGACGAGCTCCGTGTCGACCGCGAGCACGGCTCCGTCGCTGGCCGCGCCATGCGCCAGCGCGAGGTTCTCCGGGCGCATACCGACCGCCACCTTGGCGTCGGCATACGCGCTCAGGCCAGGACGCGCCGTCCTGACGCCCGCGGGCAGCACGAGCGTCTGGGACCCCAGCTTGAGCGAGCCGACATCGGGGCTGACCGTGGCCTCGTACAGGTTCATCGCGGGCGAGCCCATGAAGCCCGCCACGAACAGGTTGTCGGGGCGGTCGTAGAGCACCTGCGGCTGGTCGCACTGCTGCAGGAGGCCGGCGCTGAGCACGACCACGCGGTCGCCCATCGTCATCGCCTCGGTCTGGTCATGGGTGACATACATCGTCGCGACGCCGAGGCGCCGCTGGATGCGGGCCACCTCGGCGCGCATCTGCACGCGCAGCTTGGCGTCGAGGTTGGAGAGCGGCTCGTCCATCAGGAAGACGGCGGGCTCGCGCACGATCGCACGGCCCATCGCCACGCGCTGGCGCTGGCCGCCGGAGAGCTGGGCGGGTTTGCGCTCGAGCCACTCGGTCAGGCTGAGCACGTCGGCCGCCTCCTGCACACGCCGCCTGATCTCGTCCTTGGAGAGCTTGCGCAGCGAAAGCGCGAAGCCGATGTTCTCCGCCACGGTCAGGTGCGGATAGAGCGCGTAGTTCTGGAAGACCATCGCGATGTCACGCTCGCGCGCGGGCAGCGTCGTCACGTCCCGCTCACCGATGCGCACCGTGCCGGAGGTGACCTCCTCGAGCCCGGCAACCATCCGCAGCGCCGTGGTCTTGCCGCAGCCGGATGGCCCCACGAGCACCATGAATTCGCCGTCGGCGACGGAGATGTCGAGGTCGTGGACGGCGTGGAAGCCGTTCGGGTAGACCTTGTTGATCGCGCCCAGCTCAATCGATGCCACTGCTGCTCCTGATCTCAGACACGGATTACGTTCACTCCCACAGCCACCAACTCGGCGACCGGCTCCTCGCCGGCGGCGTCGTCGGTGATCAGCGTCTCGACGGCGGCCACGTCGCAGATCCGCGCGAAGCCCGTACGTCCGAGCTTGCTCGAGTCGGCGACGACCACCGCTCTCGATGCCCGCTTGACCAGCGCCGCGTTGGTCATCGCCTCGGCGTGGTCATAGGTGGTCAGACCGGTGCGCACGTCGATCCCGTCGACACCGAGGATCGCGAGGTCGAGGTTGAAGCCCTCGATCGCCGAGACCGACAGCGGGCCTGACAGCTCGAAGGAGGCGTTGCGCGCCTCGCCGCCGGAGAGCACCAGGCGGATGTTGCCGCGCGGCGCGAGCTGCATGCCGATGCTGAGGCTGTTGGTGACGACCGTCAGACGTCGACGGCCGGCGATCGCCCGTGCCACCGCCAGTGTCGTGGTGCCGCCGGTCAGGCCGACGAGTGCGCCGTCGTGCACGAGTTCGGCGGCGGCGGCGGCGATCCGACGTTTCTCGGTGGGGTGCTGGGAGGCGCGCTCGCCGATCGGCTGCTCGACGAAGCCCCCGGGGCGTCCGACCCGGCCCCACGAGCGCGCGACCGCGCCCTGTTGCTCGAGCACCTTGGTGTCGCGACGGATCGTCGCACCGGCGACCGAGAGCCGCTCGGCCAGCCACTCGACCGTGACCGGATGCTCGGCCCCCTCGACCAGCTCGACGACCGCGCGCAGGCGCTCGTTGCGACCGTTACCTTCGGGCTCACTCACGCTGTGCCTCCATCGCGCTATTTGACACTCCCGGCGACGATGCCATCGACGATGAACCGGTTGAGGAAGAACACAATCAGCGCGGGCACCCCGATCGCCACGATCGCGCCGGCGTTGATCATCGTGTAGGGAACCACGTGGCGTCCCGCCAACGCCGACAACGCAACCGTCAGCGGCTGTGTCGAGTTCGTGCTGCTCAGGACCAGCGGGAAGATGAACTGCCCCCAGCCGAACAGGAAGGTGATGATCGCCGCCGCGGCCATTCCGGGACGCACGATCGGCAGCACGATCCGGCGAAAGATCTGCAAGGTGGTGGCGCCGTCGATCGCCGCGGCCTCCTCGATGCTCGCAGGCAGCGCCTGGAACATGTTGTACATAATCCACATCGCCAGCGGCAGGAAGCCCGACGTGTACACGAAGATGATGCCGATGAAGGTGTTGACCAGGTGCGTGCTGGTGAGGATCTGGTAGATCGGGATCAGCGTCGCGTAGACGGGCAGCGTCAGCGTCGCCAGCACGATGTAGAAGAGGAAGCCGCGCAGCCGGAAGCGCAACCGCGCGAACGCATAGGCGCCAACCACGGCGATCACCAGCGTCA
>JBOGYJ010000034.1:0-19873 GCA_050696795.1 Solirubrobacteraceae bacterium
ACCTCGACGGCCTGCAGATCGAGATCCTGCCCGTGGCTGAGGCGACCCGCTTCACGCTCGCCCGCGTGCGTGCCGGCCAGGTCACGATCTCCGTCACGGGCAACGTGCTGCGCGACTATCTCACCGACCTGTTCCCGATCCTCGAGCTCGGCACCAGCGCCAAGATGCTCTCGATCGTGCCACTGATGGACGGCGGCGGCTTGTTCGAGACCGGCGCCGGTGGCTCGGCCCCCAAGCACGTCCAGCAGTTCGTGCGCGAGGGCCATCTGCGCTGGGACTCGCTCGGGGAGTTCCTGGCGCTGGTGGTCTCGTTCGAGTTGCTTGCCGAGTGCAACGGCAACCCACGCGCGAAGCTGCTGGCCGACACGCTCGACCGCGCGACCGGGCGGGTGCTGGAGGAGCGCCGCTCACCGCTACGGCGGGTCGGCGAGCTCGACAACCGCGGGAGCCACTTCTACCTCGCCCTGTATTGGGCGCAGGAACTGGCGGCGCAGGCCGATGACACCGACCTGGCCGCGCGCGTCACGCCGCTGGCCGAGCGCCTGGCCCAAGACGAGGAGCAGATCGTTGGCGAGCTCGCGGCAGCTCAGGGTCAGCCGATCGAGATCGGCGGCTACTACCGCCCCGATCTGGATCTGGTGGCGGCCGCGATGCGGCCCTCGGCGACGCTGAATGCGGCGCTCGAGGTGCTCAGCTCAGCAGTCGGCTGATCTGGCTCGGCTCAGCAGTCGGCTGATCTGGCTTAGCTCAGCAGTCGGCTGATCTCGGCCAGGACCGCTTCGCTCGATGGCAGGTGCTTCGGCTGGTGCAGGAGCATCTGCCTGCGGGCCGCGTGCCCGAAGGCAGAGTCGATGATCATCAGCGCGATCGCGTCCGCGTCCGCGTCGGCGCGCACGCGTCCCGCCTCCTGTTGCGCGCGCAGGTAGCTGCCGAGCAGCGCGACGCCCTTGTGCGGTCCAAGCTCCTTGGCCTCGACGAAGGTGGCCAGGGCGGAGCGTAGCTCCGGGTCGGCCTGCGCCGCCAGCAGCACGGGCAGCACGTCGTCGAAGAAGCGCTCCAGCGATGCCAGCGCCGCCCGGATCACGTCGGTCGGCTCGAGCTGCTCGAGATCGAGCCCGACCATGAACTTCAGTGGCTTCATGCCGTGCTCGAACACCGCCTGAAGCAGCCCCGCGCGATCGCCGAAGTGGTAGTAGACGCTGGCGTCCGAGACGCCGGCGCGCGCCGCGACCTCGCGGCTTGTGAGGTTGGCGATGCCGTCCTCACGCAGCACCTGGAGGGCCGCGTCGATGATCGCCTCGCGTCCGCCCGACGGTGGTCGTCCTCGACGTCTGGGTGGTTCTTCAGTGGCCGTCATGTCCTTCGGTTGCAGCGTAGTGCCTCGGGGTAAGAAATTACTGAGTTGGGGCTCAGGATCCATGATATTCTGAGCCCCAACTCAGATAATCTTTCTATGCGAGGAGCTGAGCATGGACCGCAAGTGGTGGACGCTGATCGCCGTATGCACAGGCGTCTTCATGCTGTTGCTGGACGTCACGATCGTGAACGTGGCGCTGCCTCAGATCGAGACCGCGTTCAAGGCGAGCCTGTCTGACCTGCAGTGGGTGATCGACGCCTACGCGCTGACCCTGGCGACGTTGCTGCTGACCGCGGGCTCGATCGCCGACCTCGCCGGCCGCAGACGCGTGTTCGCCACCGGCATCGTAGTCTTCACGCTCGGGTCGGTTCTGTGCGGCGCGGCGCAGAGCTCGCTCTTCCTCTCGCTCTCGCGCGCGCTACAGGGCGTCGGCGGCGCGATCATGTTCGCCACGGCGCTGGCGCTGCTCGCGCAGGCCTTCCCGCCGAGCGAGCGCGGTGTCGCCTTTGCAGCCTTCGGCGCGGTCACCGGTGTCGCGGTGGCGGTCGGACCGGTCATCGGCGGCGCGATCACGAGCGGCCTCAGCTGGCGCTGGATCTTCTTCGTCAACGTGCCGATCGGCGTCGTCGCGCTGCTGATCACGCTACGACGCGTTGACGAGTCCAAGCTGCCTGGGGCCCCACGTCCTGACGTGCCTGGCTTCCTGACCTTCAGCCTGGCGCTGGCGGGGCTCGTCTTCGGTCTGATTCGCAGCCAGGCGGAGGGTTGGGGTTCCGTCGAGGTGCTCGGCTCGCTGATCGCCGCCGGCGTGCTGCTATGCGCCTTCATCGGCGTCGAGCTGCGTACGCGTGAGCCGATGCTCGACCTCGGCCTGCTGCGCGTGCCGGCCTTCAACGGCGGGCTCGTGGCGGCGTGGGCGGTATCGGCCTCGATATTCTCGATGCTCACCTACCTGGTGATCTACTTCCAGGACCTGATGGGCTACTCGGCGATGGCAGCCGGCCTCCGCTTCCTGCCGCTGACGGGGGCGGTGTTCGTGATCGCCGGCATCGCCGGGCGGCTCACGACCAAGGTGCAGGTGCGTTTCCTGATCGGCGTCGGCTTCGCCTTCGTGGTCGCCGGCATGCTGCTGATGCGCGGCCTGACGCCATCCGACAGTTGGACGCACTTCCTGCCGGGCTTCATCCTCGCGGGCATCGGCGCCGGCTTCATCAACGTGCCGCTCGCCTCCACAGCGGTCGCGGTCGTCCCGGCCGAACGCGCGGGCATGGCCTCCGGCATCAACTCGACGCTACGCCAGGTCGGCATCGCGACGGGTGTCGCCGCGCTCGGCACGATCCTCACCAGCCGCATCAAGTCAGAGGTCGTCTCGCAGCTGGCGCACACGCCGCTGGCGGCGCACTCGCACGCGCTCGGCACCGTGATCGGCTCGGGTGGGGTCAGCGAGGCGATCAAGCATGCCCCGCCCCAGGCCCAGGGGTTGATCATCGCCGCGGCCAAGGCCAGCTACGTCGACGCGCTGAACACGATCTTGCTGGTCGGGGCCGGCGTCGCGTTCGTCGGCATGGTGGTCGCGCTGCTTGCGATCCGCCAGCGCGACTTCCACGAGTCTCCGGTCCCCGTCGCTGCCCCTCCCCGCGAGCGCAGGGAGGACGCCACCTCGCTCGCGACCTGACGACGCGTGCTAAGATGCTTGCTGGCAAGCAACTATCCACTCGCGAGAGGCAGGCATGGCGACGGGGATCGACACGGCAACAGCACAGCGGCTGCGCATGGCGTTCGGGCGTCTCGCCCGCGTGCTGCGCTCGACCGAGGCCAGCCTTGCGGCGGACCTCACGCCGACCCGTGTGGTGGTGCTGCTCAACACGGTTCGCAACGGCCCGATCAGGCTTGCGGACGTGGCCGAGCAGGAGGGTCTGAACCCGACGCTGCTGTCACGCACCGTCGCCACCCTCGCAAAGGACGGTCTCGTCACGCGCACCACCGACGAGGCGGACCGCCGCTCCGCTTGGCTGGACGGGACGCCAGCCGGGCGGGAGCTCGCCGAAAAGATCCGGGCGCAGCGCACGCATGCGGTTGAGATAGGGCTGGCGCGGCTGTCGCGCGACGATCGCGAGCTGGTCGAGGCGGCGCTGCCGGCACTCGAAGAGCTCGCCGAGCACCTGCACCAGGGGCGCCGGTGAGCCCGCTCGTCAGGCGCTTCTCGAGCACCACCTTCGCCGCCCTCGGGATCAAGAACTACCGCCTGTACATCGGTGGCCAGGCGGTCTCGCTGGTCGGCACCTGGATGCAGATGGCCGCGCAGGCCTGGCTTGTCCTGCAGATGACCGATTCGGCCACGACGCTGGGCTTGATCGTCGCGCTGCAAACGGTGCCGGTGCTACTGCTGGCGCCCTACGGCGGCCTCGTCGCCGACCGCGTCGACAAGCGCAAGGCGACGATCATCGCGCAGGCGATGATGGGCGTACAGGCGCTGGTCCTCGGCGTGCTGACCGTGACCCACCTCGTGCACGTCTGGGAGATCGGCGCGCTGGCGGTGGTGCTGGGCATCAACAACGCCTTCGAGGGCCCGGCGCGGCAGTCGTTCATGCTCGAGCTGGTCGGCAGCGATCACTTGCGCAACGCCGTCAGCCTGAATTCGACGATGGTCAACGTCGCACGCGTCGTCGGTCCTGGCATCGGCGGCCTCATGATCGCCGCCTTTGGCAGCGGCTGGTGCTTCCTGATCAATGCCGCGAGCTTCGTCGCGGTGATCAGCTCCCTGGTGCGTCTGGATGTCGGCGAGCTGGATCCGGTAACGCCGAGTCCTCGCGCCAAGGGACAGCTGCGCGAGGGTCTGCGCTATGTGCGCAGCGTGCCTCGTATCGTGATCCCGCTGGCGATGATGGGTATCGTCGGCTGCCTCACCTACGAGTTCTCGGTCTCGCTGCCGTACATGGCCGCGCACGGCCTGCACTCCGGCTCGGCCGCGTTCGGCTTCATGACCGCCTCGATGGGGGTGGGCGCCGTGATCTGGGGGCTGGTCGTCGCCACCAGGGGCAAGACGGGCATCGCGACGCTGGTGCTCTCGTGTGTCGCCTTCGGCGTGATGATGTGCTTCGCCACGCTGGCGCCTAACCTGCCCCTCGAGCTGATCGCGCTGGCGCTGGTCGGCGGCTCCAGCATCTCCTTCATGTCGCAGGCCAACGCGACGATTCAGTTGGCCGCGGCGCCCGAGATGCGCGGTCGCGTGATGTCACTGTGGTTCATCGCACTGCAGGGTTCCACGCCGATCGGCGGCCCGATCATCGGGGCTGTGATGGCCGGCTTCGGCGCGCGCGCCGGTCTCGGCGTCGGCGCGGTCACCTGCTTCGTGGTCGCTGCCGGGGGGGCGCTTGCGCTCAGTCGCGTGCGGGCGCGCCGCACCGTCGAGGCTGCCGCCGCGGCTGCCATGGCAACTCCCGATGTCGACGTCGACGTCGAAATCGCCGTCGCGATCGCACACGTGGCCGATGTCGAACTCGACGACGTGATCGCCGACGCCGCCACCGCCGCGGCGGAGCAGCCAGCCGTCGCGTAGCGAGATCTGCCGCCCAGGCACCGGGTGCCGCCGACGACGACCGCACCCGCCCTACGTCCCTAATCCGTGCTAAACCCCCGGATGGGGGCTTGGGAACTGTGACCGAATTGGCACGATTTGTTCGGGGTCAAGTCAGGCCGGGACGGCGGGCGTCTGCACCGCGACGATGCGCCACGGCTCGGCAGCGTCGCCGGTGACCGCCAGCTGCCAGCGCTCGGTGAAGCCGATCAGGTGCGTGGAGCTGCCCGACAGCACCCGCGCCGTGTCGCGGTCCTCGATGTAGCGGCGCCCGCGTAGATCGACGTCGATCGTCATCGTCGCGGGGTCGCTGGCGGCGTCGAGCGCGATCACCCGGATCCGCTGGACCTGCGTGCCACGCACGACCAGCCGAGTGCGGCCACTCGCATCGCCGGGGTGCAGGAGCTCGGAGACGGCGCCGGGCGTCGCCACCTTGCGCAGCTCGTCGTTGGGACCGTCCACCGCCTCGGCCCAGGCGGCCACGGCACGGCGGGCCGCCACCTCGAGGATGTCCGGGGCAAAGCGCCCGTCCGCCAGGCTGAGGTCGAGCGCTGCCGCCTGCGCGTCGCCGCTGAACTGCAGGTCCGCGAGCTCGGCCAGCTTGAAGCCATCGGGCGTGCTCTGCGCGACGGCGCCCTCGACCAGCGCCTGGTCGCGCATCGAGTCGTCGTCGGCCCAGTGCGTCTGCACGATCTTGTCCTCCAGCGCATGCTCGCCGGCGGCGCCGGATTCGACCGAGGCAAGCACCCAGTGCTCGCCACGGCGCTCCAGCGTCCAGTACTCGCGCATCCGCACCGACTCGGTGAACGAGCCTTCGCGCTTGATGTGCTGGCCGCTCGAGTCGACGACGTAGTCGCGCAGCTTGGCCTCGATCCGCACCACCACACGATCCAGGTCCTCGTGCCCGCGCTCGCGCCGCATCAAGCCGATGTACTCGACCTTGGGTGGCCCTGCCGGCTCGACCACGTTGCGCCAGCCCCGGCGCTCGAAGTCATCGAGGCGGCGCTCCCACTCGACAAGCAGCTCGGGCGTGATCAGCCCGCGCAGCGCGAGGCGGTTGTCGGCCGACCATGCGCTCTGGATGTCCGCGAACAGCTGCGCGCCCGCCTCGCGCACGGCGGTCGGCCCGAATATCGGATTCTGGTCCTCGGCCTCGGCGGCGGCCAGCTCGACGCGCCGCTCGCGCCGGCGGCTCTCGCGCCGATGCGCGTGACCCTGCTGCTCGTGCGCCTCCCAGAAGCGCAACGCCGTCGGGAAGCCGCGGGTCATGATCCACCAGGCGGCAGCCAGCGCGAGGATCACGATCAGGGCCACGCCGTGGGTGACGATGATCAGGTCGATGATCGCGCGGAAGATCAGGAACACGAAGAAGGCGTGTCCCGCGCCACCGCCACCGCCACCGCTGAAGCCACCGCCACCGCCACCGCCACCACCGCCGCTGAAGCCCGAGCTGCCGCCACCGGCGGATGCCAACGCGCTGGGCGCGAGCGCCAGCAGCGCCAGTGCCATCAGCACCAGCGCGATCAGCAGTGTCCGGCGGGGCGGTCTCATCGCGTCAGCACCTCGGTCAGCTCGACGCGGCTGCCCGCAGCGGGCCGATGCCGGGCTCGGATTGGGGTACATGCTGGTCGGCGTGATAGCTGGAGCGCACCAGCGGCCCGGCGGCCACGTGGTCGAAGCCGAGCTCGTAGGCGGCCTGCTCGAGCTCCTTGAACTCGTCGGGGTGCCAGTAGCGCACGATCGGCAGGTGGTTCTCTGTGGGCCGCAGGTACTGGCCGATCGTCACCACCTGCACGTGACTCGAGCGCAACGTGCCGAGCGCGTCGATCATCTCCTCGAAGCTCTCGCCGAGCCCGACCATCAATCCTGACTTGGTGACGACCTCGTCGCCGCCCATCTCCTTGGCGGTGCGCAGCACGCGGTTCGAGCGCTCCCAGGTCGAGCCGCGCCGCGCGACGGTGTAGAGCCGCGGGACAACCTCGACGTTGTGGTTGAAGACGTCGGGGCGCTCGGCGATCACCTTCGCGAGCGGCATCTCCTGGCCGCGGAAGTCCGGCGTGAGCACCTCGATCTTGGTGGTCGGCGACTGGATCCGGATCTGGCGGATCACGCCGACGAAGGCATGGGCGCCGTAGTCGTACATGTCGTCGCGATCGACGCTGGTGATCACCGCGTGGCGCAGGCCCATGCGCGCCACCGTGCGCGCCACGCGGGCCGGCTCGAGCGGGTCGTTCCAGGTCGGTTTGCCGCTGCGCACGTTGCAGAAGCCGCAGCGGCGCGTGCAGGTGTCGCCGAGGATCATGAACGTCGCGGTGCCGCGCTGCCAGCACTCGCCGATGTTCGGGCAGGCGGCCTCCTGGCAGACCGTGTTCAGGTTCTCGGCCTTGATCAGCGACTGCAGCTCGCGGTAGCGCGGCCCGCCGGGCGCGGGGACCTTGAACCACGGTGGCTTGCGCCCCTTGTAGGGCTCGACATCCGGGCCGAGCACCTGCAGGACATCCGCGATCCCCCCCGGGTTCGACCGTGATCGGGTTGCACTCATGTAGTGGAAAGGGTATCGACGCCGGCCATCTCTTCGAGCTTCGCGTGCGTCACCGTGGCGGCCACGTGCCCGAGCGCGCCGGCGAGCGAAGCCGCGGCGAGCTCGCCGAAATCCCGGAGGGTGACCGTCGCGTCACCGCGTTCGGACTCGATCGCGGTCATCTGCACCTGCGGCAGGCCACAGGCGATGACCCAGCTGAACGGCTCGAGCGCGCGCGACTGCACGTTGATCGCGAAGCCGTGGGTGGTGACGCCGCGCGCCACATGCACGCCGATCGAGGCGATCTTGCGGTTCTCGACCCACACGCCGGTGTAGTCGGGCCCCTCCTGGTCGCGCGCTCGCGCGCTGATGTTCACCTGGGAGAGCGCGCCCACCAACGTCTGCTCGAGCAGTCGCACGTAGGCGACGACATCGTCGACGCGCACGATCGGATAGCCGACCAGCTGCCCGGGGCCGTGGTAGGTGATCTTGCCGCCGCGATTGGTCTCGATGATCTCGATTCCACGCTCCGCGTACCAGGCCTCGCCCCTGCTGAGCTCACCCGGGGCCGAGCGCCGCCCGCGCGTGTAGACGGCGGGATTGTGCTCGAGCAGCAGCAGCGTGTCCGGTATCAGCTCGCGCTGGCGCGCGTCCCGCGTCCGCTGCTGCAGCGCGAGTGCCTCGCGGTAGCTGATCTCACCCAGTTCGCAGACCCACATCTCGGTTGCGGCCATCCCGTTTGATGCTAGCCGCCGCCTTCGGTGGGCGAAATGCCGGTCCCACGCGGCATTGCGCCGTCGCTCAGCGATCAATGCCCCTGGCAGACGCCGAAAAGCACCCTACCCTTCACACGGATGGACGCCGCGCCACTGGTTCGCCTGCGCTGGCGCCTCAGTGGCGCCTGGCTGTGGCCGTCGTTCTTCGTGCTGACGGCAGCCGACGCGGTGATGGTGCATGACCTGCCCCTGTCCGGGGACTCGGGTCTCTCGCTGGTCGGCGCCTGGCTGTTCGCGGCGGTGATCAGCCTGCTGGGGATCGCGCTGCTCGGCGGCCTGCTCGGGCGCCTGGTGCGCAGGCTCAGGCCGGACATGCCGCGGGTCGTGGCCCGTAACTACGCGGGCGCGCTGGTCACGCTCGCGATCAGCTTCGGGCTGCTGGGCGGCGGTCTACTGCACCATCCGACGGTCGCCGGCGACAAGGCCGCGCTAGGGCAGGCGGTCGCCCGCGCCGTCGCCTATATCGGCGATCACGCGCCGCCGGTCTTCCAGGAAAACCTCGGCAAGCTCATCACCTTCGAGGTCCAGCCGCGGGTCATCTATCGCAGCTGCGCTCCGAATCGCGCCGGCGACCGCCAGTACTGCGTGATCGTGAACCTCACGCGGCCGTTCGGCCGAGGGGTCTCCTATTCGGGCTCGGAGCCCAACCGGATCCTCTCCCAGGGCACCTGACGGGTCGCTAGGCGACGGTGACCTGCGCGGTTGCCGACGCGGACTGACCGTCGGTAGCGGTGACCTGCAAGGTGACGGTATAGGTACCGGGGTTCGCGTAGCTGTGCTCTGGGTCCTGCTGGGTCGAGCCAGCGCCGTCACCGAAGCTCCATGACCAGCCGGCGATCGGCGCCGCGCCGGCGGTTGACTCGTCGTCGAAGACGATGTTCTGCCCGGCGCTTGGCTGCGCGGGATCGAACTGGAAGTTCGGGACCGGTGGCGAGGGCTGGCTGGGCGCCGGCACGACGGCCCGCAGTGTGATGGCTGGACTGAAACGCCCGAATGCGTCGATCACGCGTATCTGCAGACACCAGGAGCCGGGCGGAAGCGGCAACGTGACCTTCACCCACGCGCCGGCGTGTGCCAGGTCGCGCCCGAGCACGTCTCCCGCACCCGTCGGGCAGCCCGGCTGCGAGCCTTGGATCTCGTAGTCCTCGATCGTGGTGCGTCCGTCGAGCGCGTAGGGGTCAATCGGATGGCCGGCGCGCAGCGTGACCCCGGACGGGTTCTTCCAGCGGAACACGGTGGCGGCGTTGCTGTCGCTCAGCTTGACCGATGCCTCGCGCGGCTGTCCTGGGCGCGGCGAGATCATGCACAGTCGCTTGTGGAAGGTGGGTTCATGGCCGCCGTACAGGTTCACCGCGCCGCGGACGTCGTCGGGCTCGAGCGGGTCGTTGCACAGTCCCATCCACGGGTGCTTGATCCCGCAGCCCTCGTTCAGGATCGGCTGCATAACCGCGCAGGCCTTGTGCTCGTGTCCGAGCCCGAGGATGTGGCCGAGCTCGTGCACGGCCACGCGCTGCATCGTGCCCAGTGAGAGCTGGATCCCGTAGCGGTCGCGCGCGCCGATTCGCGCCAGCCACACATGCGCGCCGTGCACGACGCCGCCTGCAGGCCCGCGGATCGCGGCCGTGCGCGGAACCGCGCCCACGGTCGCGTAGCCGAGCGCGTCAGCGGATCCTCCGCCACGCGTCTTCTCGACGCTCGAGAGCGGGATCACGGGCATCGGCAGGATCGTCACCTCGGCCCGTGATGCGGGCGCCGGCACGAAGCGCAGGGCCACGCCGCTCGTGTTCCAATCGTGCACCGCGGCGCGCACCGCTGCGACGTCCCCTGGGGAGTCGCTGTGGTAGGTGATGACGTGACCGGGCCAGGGTCGCCCCTGGTCATGGAAGGCCTGAGCCGGCGCCGCGACCATCGCCGACACCGTCGCAACGGTCGTCAGGGCCACAGCGCCGGTGGTGATTCTCGCGCGCAGCGCGCGCCGCAGCCGCTCTCGCAACTTCATCCTCGACCTCTTCTACTGCCGCTCGCGCTCGCGCGCGCCTCGTCGCGGAGCTCCCTCCACGCGCGCTTGGCGTCGCGCAACGCAGCCAACACCTGCCGGCGCGCCTGCTCCGCCGTGGCCGCGGCCTCGCGGATCTGGTCCTTGCTGCGCCGCCCCTCGACCATCAGCTGCAGCGACCAGATGCCGGTGTCGAGCAGTCGCGCACCGCGGTCGATGTCCGCGTCGACCTGCTCCTGTACCTCGCGCGGGCCCCCGCCGGCGCTCGCGTGACGTAACTGCGAGTCATATAGGAGCTCCACCAGGCCGACGAGCGCACGCGCGGCGGTCAGCGGCTCGGGGTTCGTCTCGTCGACCTGCAGCTCGCGGGCGAGCACCTGCGTCAGCGCCGCGACCATCCGATGGCGGTGCTCACTCCAGGCCGCGCGCAGCGCCGGCGTGCCGCGCACCATCGCGCTGAACTCCTCGATGCGCGGCAGCTTATCGGCCGGCACCAGCTCGTAGAAGCGCTTGGAGTCCTCCTTCAACGCCGCTACCAGCGCGGCACTCGGCGGCATCCCGCGAGGCCGGTCGCGCACGGCGCCGACCAGCCGCTCGACCTGTCCCTGGGTCTGGTCGAGGACGAGCGACTCCTTGGTGGGAAAGTAGTTGTAGACCGTCTTCTCCGAGACACCCGCCGCGGCCGCGACCTCGGTCACCGCGACGGCCTCGAAGCCGCGCGCGAGGAACATCTCGGTCGCCACGTCCGAGATCCGCTGGTGCGTCTCCCGTTTCTTCAGCACTCGCAGACCTTCCACGGTCATGACCACATTCTAGACGGGAAATTACAGTTGCAGAATTTTTACAGTGACTATAAGCTCGCCGGATGAACTTCCAAAACCAGGACAACTCCTCGATTGCGATAGAGGCGCGGGGGCTGACGAAGCTCTTCGGTGAGGTACGTGCGGTCGACGGGCTCGACCTGCACGTTCCCGCCGGCACGGTGTTCTCGCTGCTGGGGCCCAACGGCTCGGGCAAGACGACGATCGTCCGCATGCTCGCCACCCTGCTGAGGCCCGACGGCGGCAGCGTCAAGGTCAACGGCTACGACGTCGCCCATGAGGGCCAGAAGGTCCGCGGGACGATCTCGCTCACCGGCCAGTTCGCCGCACTCGACCCCAACCTGACCGCGCGCGAGAACCTGCAACTGATGGTCCGCCTGCGCGGCCGCAGCCGCGGCGAGGCCGTGCGCAAAACCGACGAACTGATCGAGCGCTTCGACGCCGCCGAGTTCTCCGACCGGCTCGTCAAGCAGCTCTCCGGTGGCCAGAAGCGCCGCATCGATCTGGCCGCCGGCCTGATCGAGACGCCACAGCTGCTGGTGCTCGACGAGCCCACCACGGGCCTCGACCCCCACAGTCGGCAGGTCGTGTGGTCGACCGTGCGCGAACTCGTCGGCGCGGGTATCACGCTACTGCTCACCACCCAGTACCTGGAGGAGGCGGACGCACTCGCCGATCGCATCGTGCTGATCGACCACGGTCGCGAGATCGCCAAGGGCACGCCGTCGGAGCTGAAGGCGCTCGTCGGCGATCAGCGCGTGGACGTGGTCGCCGTCGACTCCCAGGGCTTCGATCAGCTCAGCCAGGAACTCGGCTGGCAGGGCCTGGAGCTGACCCTGCAGCCCGAGCAGCGGCGCATCTCGGTCCCGGCTCCTGATGAGGTCACGGATCTCAACCGCGTGGCCTCGGCCGTGGCCGCGACCAGGATCCCGGTTGACGAGATCGCCCTGCGGCGGCCCACGCTCGACGACGCCTTCATCACCCTGACCGGCCATCCGGCCGAGGAAGCAAGGACCGAAGAGGAGGTCGCGGCATGACCGCCTTTGCCCGCGAATCCCTGCTGCTCACATTCCGCAGCCTGCGCGCGATCCCGCGCGTGCCTGAGCGGATCCTCGATGTCACGATCCAGCCGATCGTCTTCATCCTGCTGTTCCGCTACGTGTTCGGCGCGATGATCCACGTTCCCGGGGTCGCGAACTACTCGGACTATCTGATGCCAGGCCTGATCGCCCAGGGCCTCGCCTTCGGGATGATCGGCACCGGCGTCGCGACCAGCCACGACATGGCCGAGGGGGTGCTCGACCGCTTCCGCTCGATGCCGGTCAGCCGGCTGGCGATCGTCACCGGCCAGGTGCTCGGCCAGTTCGCCGAGGGCGTGCTCGGGCTCGCGGTCTACACAGCGATCGGTCTGGTCTGCGGCTGGCGCCCGAGCTTCGGCGTCGGCGGCGCCTTCGAGTGGGTCGGCCTGATGCTGCTCGGCACCTTCGCCTTCACCTGGGCCGGTGCCTACTTCGGGATGCTCGTGCGCTCGCCCGACGCGATGCAGGGGATCGGCTTCATCATCATCTTCCCGCTAGCGTTCCTCGGCGGCGCCTTCGTGCCGATCCTGAAGATGGACGCGGTGCCGCGGGCGATCGGCGAATGGGATCCGATCAGCGCTCTGGTTTCGACCTCACGCAAGCTCGCGGACGGCTACCACGCACACGGCTCGTGGCTGCTCTCACATGGGGAGCTGGCGATGGTGATCTGGTCGCTGCTGATGCTGGCGATCTTCGTCCCGCTGGCGCTGCGCCGCTTCAACAACACGGTCTCCGCGTAGCATCCGCCCGGTGCCCTACGTAGCACTGATCACCGGGGCCTCGAGCGGGATCGGCGAGGCGGTCGCGCGCCGCCTCGCCCGTGAGCCCGACGTGCAGCTGATCCTGGTGGCCCGGCGCGAGGATCGGCTGCAGGCACTCGCCGCCGAGCTCCCCTGCCCGGTGACCAGCATTGCCCTCGATCTCACCGATGAGCACGCGCCGGCTCGGGTCCTGGCGGCCGTCGAGCAGCAGCATGGCGCCCTGCACCTGCTCGTCAACAACGCCGGTGCGCGCTGGGCCTCGGACTTTGCCGACGGCGGCTGGGACAACGTCGCGCAGCACATGCGCATCAACTTCGAGGCACCGGTGCGGCTGGTTCAGGCGCTATTGCCGCTCATGCGTCGCACCGCTGCCGGTGGTCCGCCGACCAAACGCGGTACCGCTGCTGCCGGTCCGCTAACCGGCAGCAGCGCCAGAGGTGGCCAGCGGGCCACCTCTGGCGGCCAGCCGCTCAAGGCGCCCGTGGCGATCGTCAACGTCACGAGCACCTCGGCGCGGATCGCGCGGCTCGGGACCGGCGCCTACAGCGCCAGCAAGGCCGCGCTCGGCGCCTGGAGCGACTCGCTGTATCTGGAGGAGCGCCGCCACGGCGTACACGTGGCGAACGTCCTGCCCGGGTTCATCGCCACCGAGGGCTTCCCCCAGGCGGAGCTGCGTGCCAACCCACTGACGTGCTGGGCGGTCTCCGACGTCGAGCACGTGGCCGAGGCGGTCATCGCGGCCGGCCCCGGCGGTGCCGCTGAGGTCTATGTGCCGCGCTACTACTGGCTCGGCGCGCTGCTGCGCGTGCTCGCGCCGCGGTTGATCCGCCGCGGCGCCTCGAGCAGCGTCGTTGCCACCAACACCAGGAGTGTCTGAGGGCGTCGGCGAGCGTACGCGCCACCAGGCCGCTGGACTTGAGCTCCTCGAGCATCTGGCCGGTGCCGAAGAACTGATGTGAGTGGGCGGAGGATTTGCGTGCGCTTGGCCGCCTACTCGACATGCTGGGGGACTTTTGCCGTCCTACGCGGCAAAAGTCCCCCCAGGAACACGCATCGCCCCCAAGCGACCTCTATCTTGGGTGGTGATGACCACTTTTGCCGAACTTGGATTTTCGGAGCCGATCCTCGAGGCACTCCACGATGTCGGCTACTCCGAGCCGAGCCCGATCCAGGAGCAGGCGATCCCGCACCTGCTCCAGGGCCTCGATGTGATCGGTCAGGCGCAGACCGGGTCCGGGAAGACGGCGGCCTTCGGCCTGCCGCTGGTTAACTACGTCGATCCGTCCGATCGCGAGGTTCAGGGGCTGGTGCTGACGCCCACCCGCGAGCTCTGCATCCAGGTCACCCAGGCGCTGCGCTCATACGGCGCGCGCAAGGGCGTCGATGTCGTCGCCGTGTTCGGGGGGGCGCCGATCCGCAGCCAGCAGGCGCAGTTGCGCGCCGGCGGCCACATCGTCGTCGGCACCGTCGGGCGCGTGAAGGATCTGATCAGCCGGCACTCGCTGATGCTGCACGACTGCCGCTTCGTGGTCCTCGACGAGGCTGACGAGATGCTCGACCTCGGCTTCCTCGAGGACGTCGAGAAGATCCTCTCGCTGACGCCCTCGAGCCGCCAGACGGCGCTCTTCAGCGCGACGATGCCACCCGAGATCAGGCGCCTGTCCGAGCAGTACCTCTACGACCCGGTGGTGATCAAGGTCCAGGAGGCGACGCTGACCGTCGACACGGTCGAACAGTTCGGCCTGCAGGTCGCCTCCAAGGACAAGGTCGCCGCCCTGGCCGAGGTGCTCGACGCCGAGAGGCCCATGCAGGCGATCGTCTTCTGCCGCACCAAGGTGCGCTGCGACCAGCTCTACCGCACGCTCCGCGACAAGGGCATGAACGTCAAGGCGCTGCATGGCGACATGTCACAGGGGCAGCGAGACGGCGTGATGATCAGTTTCAAGGAGGGGCGCACGCCGCTGCTCGTGGCAACTGACGTTGCGGCCCGTGGCCTCGACATCACGACCGTCTCGCACGTCATCAACTTCGACGTGCCGACCTCGCCCGACGTCTACGTGCATCGCATCGGCCGTACCGGCCGCATCGGCCGCTCCGGACGTGCGATCACCTTCTACGAGACGCGTCAGAAGCGTGACGTGGAGGCGATCGAGGCCAACTCCGGCGTCAAGCTGGCGCCGTGGGTGAAGGACGCACACGTCGCGCCGACCAGCGTCAAACCTCGGCCCAAGCGGCACTCCAAGCCGCACGACGCCGAGCGCGACGGCGTCGAACTGCCGCTGCGCAAGCTGATCATCGCCGGCGGCCGCGCGGACGGGATCGAACCCAAGGATGTCGTTCACGCGTTGACGAGCGCCGGCGATCTGGACGGTGAAGCGGTGCGCAATGTGCGCGTGCTCGAGCGCTTCTCCTTTGCCGAGGTGCCCGAGCCCGATGCCGGCAGGATCGTTGCATCCGCCGCCGGAATCGAGGTCGGCGGGCGCCCGCTGAAGCTCGAGCTCGCTCGCGCGTGACATCGGGTTTCTGTAAGCCCAGCTAAAGCGCGCCGAGACTCCCGGTCGGTTGCCGTGTTCTAAGTCTTGGGACCGGTCAATGACAACGGGAGGCTCTATGCGCAATCCCAGTTCTGTAGTTAGGCGCGCGACACGGCGCCTGCGGCATCCCTCGCCCGCTCTCGTGGTGGCAGGTGTCGCGCTGTTCATGTCACTCGGCGGCGCGGGCTATGCGGCGACAAGGTCGCTCGTGCACACCAGCAATATCCATAACTGGGCGGTCACCAGCTCCAAGATCGCCAACAATGCCGTTACGTTCAGGAAGATCAAGCCAAGCTCGGTCGGCGTGAGGCGGATCGTCAAGAATCAGGTACAGCTGCGCTTGCAGAACGTCTGCGCCGCCGGCCAGGCGATGACCGCCGTCGACGTGAACGGCATGGTCACGTGCGCGACCACGGCACCCGCCGAGACCAACAGCGCCGCACCGCCGGTCGTGCCCGTCGGCAGCGCGACCGCCGGCGTGGCCTCGCTGTCACTGGGCGCCGGCCCCGGCTATGAGGTGCAGGCGAATCCCTACATCACGGTCATACCGAGCACCAGCCCCAGCGCAGTGGATCAGCACGTGATCGTCACGTGCACGCTGTTCGGCGGCACGGCCGAGGCGCAGCGGAGCGTCAGCGTCGACCTCCCTTCCATGTCCGGCACTCCCAAGCCGCAGGTGCAGACGGAGTCGATCCCGCTGGTGGTGATGGCGCCGAGCAGCGCGATCGCGACCAACGCAGCCGTCACATGCGTCCGCAGTGTCACCGACACGTCGGGTAGCAACGTGGGCAAGGCTGCGGCGAACCCGGCGGGCGTCACGGCGCAGGGACAGATCTACGCGACGCAGGTGGCCTCCGCCACGACGGGCGCGGCGGCGACCGCGGCCCCGCCGACTCCGACCGTGACTCCGGAGCCGTAGTCGAGAAGCAATGCAATGACGGCGCGCTCTGGTCGGAGAGCGTGCCAGTCATTGCCACCAGCGGCCGGCCGCCCCGGGGCGCCTGAGGGCGGAACGGGCGGGCGAGCCGCTTTCTTTCACGAGTGGGTAGGGTCAGCCCATGAGCACAGCCAAACTCCACACGAATCACGGGACTATCGCGCTCGAGTTCTTCGACGATGACGCACCCAAGACGGTCGAGAATTTCCGCAAGCTGTCCGCCGACAACTTCTACGACGGGATCAGCTTCCATCGCGTGATCCCGGACTTCATGATCCAGGGGGGCTGCCCGCTGGGAACCGGCACCGGCGGTCCGGGCTACACGTTCGATGACGAGTTCAACCAGCACGAGGTCGTGCGTGGCGTGCTCGCCATGGCCAACGCCGGCCCGAACACGAACGGCTCGCAGTTCTTCATCGTCACCGCCGACGCGGCGCCCTGGCTTGACGGCAAGCACACCGTCTTCGGCCGGGTGACAGAGGGCATGGATGCGGTCGACGCGATCGAGGGCCTCTCCACCGACGCGCGCGATCGGCCGGAGGAGCCGGCGGTGATCGAGACGGTCGAGCTCGGCGACTAGGGCCACCGACATGAGCGCGATCGCCGTCGAGAATCCCGCCACCGGCGAGGTCATCACGACCGTCCCGGTGGTCGGCACCGCGGAGCTCTCCGGCATGGTGAGCGCAGCGCGGTCCGCCCAGCAGCTGTGGGCGGAGCTCGGCTTCACGGGTCGCGCCGCCGTGATGCAGCGCGCTGCGCGCTGGATGCTCGACAACGCCGAGCGCGTGATCGGCGCGGTGGTGCAGGAGACCGGGAAGACATACGAGGACGCGCAGGCCACGGATTTCGGCTACGTCGTGCAGTCCCTCGGCTTCTGGGCAAAGCACGCCGCGCAGTACCTCGCCGACGAGAAGGCGCATTACTGGGGCAACCCGGCCGTGGTCGGCAAGAAGCTCGTCCTGCGCTACGAGCCGATCGGCGTCGTCGGCGTGATCGGACCCTGGAACTTCCCGCTCGTCAACGGTTTCGGTGACTGCATCCCGGCGCTGATGGCCGCCAACAGCGTGATCCTCAAGCCCAGCGAGATCACGCCGCTGAGCTCGATGCTGATGGTCGACATGTTTCACGAGTGCGGCATGCCGGAAAACGCCTTCCAGGTCGCGACCGGCGATGGATCGACCGGCGCGGCGCTCGTGGACACCGTCGACTGCATCATGTTCACCGGCTCGACCAGCACCGGGAAGTTGGTGGCCAGGGCCGCGGCCGAGGCGCTGATTCCCTGCCACCTGGAGTTGGGCGGCAAGGATCCGATGATCGTCTGCGCCGATGCCGACGTCGAGAAGGCCGCCACCGCAGCCGTGTACTACTCGATGAACAACGCGGGCCAGGTATGCATCTCGGTGGAGCGCGTGTACGTCGCGGAGCCGATCTACGACGAGTTCGTGCGTATCGTGACCGAGCAGGTGAGCAGGCTGCGTCAGGGCGTACCGGACGGTCCGGGCAGCGTCGACATCGGCGCGATCATCTTTCCACTGCAGCTCGAGACGATCGAGGCGCACGTGCGTGACGCCGTCGACAAGGGCGCGAAGGTGCTGGCCGGCGGCCATGTCCACGAGAACGGCGCCGGTCACTTCTACGAGCCCACCGTGCTGGTCGACGTCGACCACACGATGGACACGATGCGCGAAGAGACCTTCGGCCCTGTGCTGCCGATCATGAAGGTCGCCGACATCGACGAGGCCGTGCGCCTGGCCAACGACTCGCCCTACGGGCTGCAGGCCAGCGTGTGGACGAAGGACACTCCGCGCGGCGAGCGGATCGCAAGGCAGCTCGAGGTGGGGGCGGTCTGCGTCAACGCGGCCCAGATCAACTATTTCGCGCTCAACCTGCCGATGGGTGGCTGGAAGTCCTCCGGGATCAGCAGCCGTCACGGCATCGGCGGCATCCGCAAGTACTGCCGCCAGCAGGCGCTGCTGGTGAGCGGATTCGGGCCCCGGCGGGAGCTCTTCATGTTCCCCTACAGCGCGCGCGCGACCCGCCTGCTGCAGCGCCTCTACCGCACCATCTACGGTCGCGGCCGCCGCGGGCGATAGCCAACTTCGGTCTGATCAACCCGTTGTAGGCGCCGGCGGGCAGTACCGAAAGGTTGGGCCCGGTCTGATGGCCGGGCCCAATTTCGTTCGGTTTGAATGTCTGGCGCTTGGCTGACGCCGCGCGTGAGCGCGGACTCTGCCGAGCCTGTTCAGGGGGCCGGAAGCAGGCCGTGCGCCCCGACGATCCGGTCGAAGCGCCAGCCGCGTAGCTGCTCGCGGTTGCCCGCGAGGCCCACGACCACGGCGCCCGTCTGTTGCTCGATGGCGGTGAGCAGCTTCGCCAGCCGATCGCTCAGCACACGACCGCGCGGACCATCGTCCAGTTGCGGGTCGAGCGTGCCGTCCTCGAGCAGGACGGTGACGCGGTGCGGGTGACGAAGGGCTATCTCTTCGACGAGCTGCTCATCGCTGTTGCACTCATCAACTATGGCGAGGATGTCACTCATGGAAGCGAGCATCCTCCCGCACAGTTAAACGGTGCTTAAGGTCAGTTAGGAGTTCCATCGCAGTTCGCTCTACCCTCATTCCCCGTGCCTGAACTGCCCGAGGTTGAGATCACCGCACGACTGGTCGGAGCGGCGACGAACGGGACCGCGATCGAGTCCGTGCTGGCCCCCGGGATCAACGCGCTGAAGACCTTCGATCCGCCCCTGCACGCGCTCGCGGGGGCCACGATCGAGGGCATCCACCGCCGCGGGAAGCTCTTCTTGATCGATCTGCACGCCGGTGGTCCCGCTGGACCACCGGCTGATTACAGCCTGCTCGTGCATCTGATGTCGGCGGGCCGCCTGCAGCTCTTCGACAGGCGCGCGTCGTTGCGCGACAAGGCATCGCGGGTGCTGCTGCGCCTGGCCGATGGTGAGCGCGAGCTGCGCCTGCGCGAGTTCGGCACCAAGCAGCGCGCCTGGGTCAAACTGCTGCGCCGTGAGGACGTCGAGGCCGAGGAGACGCTCGCTGCTCTCGGACCGGAGGCCTGGCCCGACACGCCCGCGCCCGAGGCGCTGCGCGCGCTGCTCGATCAGCCCCGGCCGCTGTATGCGGTGTTGCGCGACCAGCACGTGATCGCCGGGATCGGGCGCTCGTGGGTCGACGAGATCCTCCACGCTGCGATGCTGTCGCCGTTCAAGCGCGGCTCCGAGCTCTCCGATCAGGAGGCCGACCGCCTCCGGGACGCCGTCGTCGGGCAACTCGGTCGCGCGCTCGCGCACTACGAGGAGCACCTGGCGCTGCCGATCGGCGACAAGCTGCCGATGCCGCTGACCGTCCATCGCCGCAACGGCGAGCCCTGCCCGCGCTGCGGCACGCGGCTGGAGGCAGTCTTCTACGAGGACTACGTGATCTGCTACTGCCCGGCCTGCCAGACCGACGGCCGCCTGCTCAAGGACCGGCGGCTGTCGCGCCTGCTGAAGTAGGCTTGCGCT
>JBOGYJ010000035.1:0-15832 GCA_050696795.1 Solirubrobacteraceae bacterium
TCGAGGCACTCGCCGAAGCATTCCCGGTACGGGGAGTAGCACTGTGAGCCTGTCGGGCCGCGAGGAGCCGACCGACTAGGACGGGCGAACCACGTTGCATCAAGCGGCGATGCAGGACGAGGCTGACGACGTCCGCGGAGGACCATCTACGTTCGAGATGGCCGTGCCAGATTTACACTAGAGCCCGGGCAGCTGTACAAACGTCTTGATTCAGGGCCCGCAATCGCCCGCCGGCCGGCATTTGGAAACTGTCCCACTGGTAAAGCCCTGGAGATTGAACACTTCCAGGAAGTCGGGCGACGGGACGACGACGAAAAGTGTCCCCAATATGTCCCGAAGACTGGCTGGTATTGGCGCTGTGAGTGCGCTGCAGCAGCCATCCGGGCATGTCTTCCGCGTCGAGCGGGCACGCGGTCCGGTCTGGTACGCCAAGTACCGGCTCCCGGACGGGCGCCAGGTTCAGAAGAGGGTACGGCGCATCACGGTTCGCCGGCAGTGAGCCGTCAGGTAGACGGCAGCAACCGTCACTCAGCTCTGTCCCACCCATCCTCTCCGTATGACCATGGCACCGCGGAGTAGCGAACGAAGATCATTCCGTTCTCATCAAAAGCCTCGGGCCACACCCCGACCTTGTTGCTGTCGGGATAGACCGAAACTGCCGGGCCGTGATCGTTAGAGAACAACATTGTGCGCGCCGGCGACTCTGTTCGGTTCATGACCTTGTGCGCTTCGGATGGGCCCGCAGGGAACCGCACCAGAGCCCCCGCGGTAAGCGGACGTTCGCCCTCAGGGGTTCGAGCCACAACTGAACCGGCGATCACCAGCATCCACTCGTCCACGTACTCGTAGTGATACGGGCAGGAACTGGTACCAGGTGCGATGTCATACACAAAAGCGTTGACGCCCGACGACCCGGCAGCCGCTCCGATGTCAAACCGGCCTTCAAACACCGCATCTAAGATGTTGACCGTCTCAATCACGCGCTCGCTCCCATCGAAGCTGCGAGTCCAGCGCCCCATACCACCTCCTTGTGATCGGCTTGGCAAAGTCATCCTGGCACCAGTGAGAGGCGTCCTCGCGAACCGGAGCGCATCCGAATGCGTACGTGGATCGTCGCCGACAAAAGCCACCACGCATGGACGCGCCAAGCCCGGCGCCAAGAGCCAGCCAGCCCCTGCCGCCCGCGCAAGGGAGGGAAGGTGATCCCACAGCGACCGGACACGTCGGGAGGCGGAAGCGAGACCGGCGAGTCGGGTCGGAACCGGAGACCTTCGGGTTGCGCGCCAGCAGGCCTTGACTAGAATTCTGGTCATGACTGAAACGATGTCTCTTGCTACTGCGAAGGCCCGGTTCTCTGAACTGGTCGACCGCGTCGAACGCCAACAGGACCGAGTGATCGTCACGCGCAACGGCAAGCCGGCCGCCGTCGTGATCAGCATGGATGACCTCGAAAGCCTCGAAGAAACGCTGGCTGTGATGTCCGATCCCGACCTGGTGGCCCAGGTCCAAGCGAGCGAGCTTGCCCTCGCCGCGGGCGAACCGGGTGTGGGACTGGACGAGCTGCGCGCTGATTTACAGAGCCGTCGCTCCGCCGGGCAGTGAGCAACGAGATCTGGCGCGTCCTTGTGATGCCGCCGGCTCGCCTGGAGTTCGACAGGCTGCCGATCGCAGTCGGTGCTGCGGTCTTAGAGACACTTGATGCGATCGCCGAGAACCCGCGCCGGCTGGGCAAGCCACTGATGTTCGAGCATGAAGGGCGCTTCTCAGCCAGGCGTGGGCCGTACCGCATCATCTATGAACTCGAGCACCAGCAACACGTCGTCCGGGTGATCGCCATCGGCCACCGCCGTGACGTCTACCGACCGCGGTGAACGCCACAGGTCCCTCGAGATAACAACGTGCGAGCTATCCGCGCAAAGCTGGTCCCGTTGAGCCGAGCACACAATGCGTGCCGTCAGCCGAAAGCTGGGGCCGACGCATGATCGGAACTTGGCAGTAGGTTCCCGCGTCGCGATCACTGTGTCAGCGACGGCGCGACCGGGCGGCCGCACCGCAGCGCCGCACGAGCCAGATCTCCATCCCAGGTGACCATCACGAGCGCCTCGTCCTCGATGCTGAGAGCCGTAGCGAGGTGAACCGCGTCATAACCGCGCAGCGCATGCTCATGTGCCAGATGACCGGCCGCTCTCGCAAGCGCCTCATCGACGCCGATGCGTTTGATGGAGGCCACCGCCGCGTCTAAGTCGGCGACGGCTTGCTCGAGTCCTCGTGTGTCGATCCTGCCAGCCCGCGACGCGGCTGCGAGAGCCGCACGCGCTTCCGGGTAAATCAGATGACTAGAGACCTTCAGATCCGCAGCGTCCCACAGTTCATCCGCCAGGTTGGAGCCTTCCTCGATCACGATGAGCTTGACCAGCGCAGAGGTGTCGAAGTACGTGTTCAGCGTCGCTGATCCGCAACGAGCTCTGACACGGGTGCGCCAGCATGTACACGGCCGCGTTGCCGTGGTCGCCAGACCGCGCTCGGGTCGGACACCAGGCCGCGGGTCCGAAGCCCATCTAGCGGATCATGCCGGTCGACCGGCGCGAGACGAGCGATGCGCTTACCGCGCATGGTGACGATCACCTCGCCGCCATCAGCGACGTGTCGTACGTACCGGCTGAGATGGTCGTGAAACTCACGCACCCCGACCTCATTCTTGAGCACACCATGTGGCGTCATATGCACCAGTATACGCACCACAATGGCGCCAAGGCCATCAAACGATGCTCTCGCGAACGTCCGATCCGAGAATCGGTTGCAGATGCCTGTGCCACACGAAAGGAGGTCTCGCGGTGCAGGATCCGAAAGACGCGCAAATCGACAGAATCGGGTCACCCAGCGTGCGCCCGGCGCATGCCGTTCTGTCGCTCGCGCGGATGGCGAGGCGATCGCTTTGCCTCGGTGGCGGGCTGCAGTCGGACGAGCGCTTTGCCACTCAGTGGATCACGTGGTCGGCGTCTGCTCTTCGCCGGGACGCGCATCTAGTGTCCCCCGCCTGAAGTTCTTTGTTTAAGGCGATGGTGTCGCGGGAATCACTCCAGCATGACGAGAATCGGACGGCCCAAGACGGAGTTGACGCTTACCGAACCGGAACGTGAGCAGTCGGTGTGGTGGGAGCGGCGGAGGAAGTCTTCGCAGGCGTTGGCGTTGCGCTCACGGATCGTGCTTGCGTGCGCGGAGGGAGCGGCGAACAAGGACGTGGCGGTGTCGTACGGCGTGTCGGCGAACACGGTCGGTAAGTGGCGTCGGCGGTTTTGTGAGCTGCGGTTGGACGGCCAGTCGGATGATCCGCGGCCGGGCAGGCCGGCGACGATCACCGCAGCGCATGATGGATCAAACCAGGTCGAGCGCTGGTTCGCGTACCTCACCGACGATCTCCTGCGCCGCTCGGACCACCGCTCCGTCCAGGCGCTCGAGAAGGACCTCCGCGACTGGGTCGCCGCCTGGAACCAAGACCCCAGGCCGTTCACCTGGACCAAGACCGCCGAGCAGATCCTGGAGTCACTCTCACGATTCCTGCAACGCGCCACGACTTCTGCAGCGAATTACCGGCGGAGGTCACTAGCTAGAAGTTCGTTGTACTACCGGTTGCGCTTTGCGTGGAAGGGTTGACCATGGGGCATTGGCCTCCGGCCGAGTGTGCTACAAATAGCACATGACGAGTGTTGGGGTTCGGGAACTACGCCAGCGAGCCAGCGAACTGCTGCGGCTGGTTGAGAGTGGCGAGAGCGTTGAGATCACAGACCGTGGGCGGCCGGTTGCGATGCTTACGCCGTTGCCTGAGGATCCGGTAGAGCGGCTGAGGGCCTCGGGCGACCTTCAAGAAGCCGAAGGTGATCTCTCGGATCTGCCAGACCCCCTGCCCTCACCCGCAGGCTCAGAGCTTCCGTCATCGGTGCTGGCGCGGCTGCGGCGTGATGAGCGCTGATCAGAGGCTGACCTATCTGGACTCCTCCGCGATCGTCAAACTCGCGATCCGCGAACCCGAGTCGGCAGCACTCAGGCGCTACCTCGCCCGACACCAGTCGCTGGTCAGCAGCGCACTGGCGCGCACCGAGATCGCGCGAGCGCTACTACCGAGCGGACCTGAGGCGATCGCTCGCGGCGAGCAGGTTCTGCGGCGTATCCAGCTACTGCGCATCAACGACCGCGTCCTGAGCCAGGCCGGTCAATTGGAGCCGCCCGAACTCCGCTCGCTTCACGCGATCCACCTCGCCAGCGCCCGCCAACTGGGCGCGTCGGTCCGGCAGATCGTCACCTACGACGACCGCATGGCGGAGGCAGCCCGCGCAACCGGATGGACGGTCGTCGGCCCTAGCTGATCGGCGGGCTCCTGCAATCATCGCGGCACAGGCATATTCACTAATCCGCAAACATGCATGCTTTTCAGTGAGAGCCTGGTCGCGCGTTGCGCTCAAGCAGCGCACCGTGCCTGCCCGGCTCGAGGGGTTCGGTGAGCTCGTCGAATAGGGTCGCGCACTCGACCGCGAGCGAGTATGGGTCGTTGAGGACGTTCGGCATGTCTTCGGATCCCGGGAGCGGTTCCTGCTGGATCGCGGCGAAACGCTCGCGCGTCTCCGCTCAGGCAGATGGCCGACGCTCGCCGTGGGGGTCGCGACCGTGGCGCTCCTGGACCTGCTTCAGCGTCACGTCACGTCTCCGCGGAGACGCTGATCTGAACGCTTGTATGCGATAACGAACGGGCAAGACGGGCGCGAGTCGAAACCCGCGTTCGTCAGAGCAATCGAGAGCAGCCCGCCTCGGCGCGAGCGCAATCCCGCTCGGTGAAAGGAGCACTGCCGCCGGTCAGTTCCGCTCACTCGTGACTCCGCTCTCATGTTCGTGGCTCTCGGCATCGCGTTTGTGGCAAGGCGCTCCTCGCGGCTCCTCCATCGGCCGAGCCGGTAACGGCGGACCAGCGATCGATCGCCGATGTAGCCAGATGAGCCACCTAGGACCCGGACTCCCGAGGACTCTCTGGGTAGTCCGACCAGCGGTGCTCCGCAGATCCGCGCTTGCCGCAATCGCAATCGGTACGTCTGTAGGCGTGATCGGTTGCGGCAGCAGCTCGACCGACACAGCCAAGGCAACCGCGCTGTTCCGGCAGATCGTCGAGCGTCAATACGACATCAGAGCCGGCCACTGTGTGCGAGCCACACTGAGTAGATGGGCCTGCACCGCTCGTATCAACGAGCCCCCGAAGCTGATCGACGTCATTCTCGACGGCACGGTGACGGTCGACGATGGGCAGCTCTCCGGCGCTGGTCACACTGCGGTCCTGTGATTTGCTCATGGAACACGGCCGTTGGGCCGTAGGCCGCTTCTCGGCACGGGAGCGCGCCACAAGCCGCTATCGGATTGCCACGAACGCGGGCCGACGCCGCTTGGGCATCAGCGCCCCGCTGCCCGCGCAAAAGGGGACCGTCGGGTGGGTGCGCCGAGAGGCAAGTACGGACGCGAAGGCAGGCGTAGGCCGGTTGTGACCGTGATGAGAAGAGAACGGCGGAGACCCCGCCTGCGGTCAGTCGCGGTCCTGGTTCTGCCGTCGTGTCGCGAAGTCTCGGTTCTGCTGTCGTAACCAGAGGTCTCGGCCGAGTCGGTGAACGGCCGAAGCCGTAAGTACCGTCGCGACGCTCGGCGACCCAACCAACTGTCGTACGGCGTGGGCGAAATCGTGATCACGTCTGCCCCGCAGAAGCGCACGGAAGAGCAGAAGTAGTTGCGCGATGGAGATTACGGTGTCCATCAACGCGTTGAGCCAAAGCGCGATGAAGACGACTCCTCGCTCCTGCGGCTGCAGCGCCCGCCAGTACGAGACGAGGGACTCTTGTCGGTCAGAGAGTGCCATCGTGGAAGTATGCCCCGCGCAGTCCGCGATACAACAAATACCTCGGTCAGGACCTTGTCGGGTCTCGCCGCCTCGGTCGGAATCAGCGCGACAGGCGTCGGGCGCGCCCGAGGATGTGCGGGATACGTGGCTCGAGGCGGCTCGGCGAGAACATGAGCGTCTCGCGACTCTCGATCTCGAAATAGGCGGCGATCGCCGCTTCCGTGTCGCGGGCGGGGTGGCAGCCGCCGGCGAGCTTGGGCCATAGACCGGAGTGATCGGCCAGCTGGAGGAACAGGCGCAGGGGGTGTCCGTGCGGGATCACGTGTTCATAGAAGCGAAGCTCGCCGCTGGGTCGGATCACCCGGTGTAGCTCATCAAGTGCCCGGCGCTGGTCGGGAACGCTGCAGAGGACGAGGCTGACGACCGCCGCGTCGACGCTGCCGGCTGGCAGCGGAAGCGCCTCCGCCGTCCCGGGCGATACGACGACGGGCACCGGCGACTGCCCGGCCGCGTGCTCGGCCGCGGCGCGAAGCGTCGGCTCGGGCTCGATAGCGGTGACTTTCACCACCGTGCTCGGGTAGTGGGGGAAGTTCAGACCTTGCCCGGCGCCGATCTCGGCGACGGTCCCGTGGAGTCCGTCGAGCAGACGCCGGCGGTGCTCGAGGACTCCCGCGCGGTCGGCCTGTTGCGCGTAGCGCAGGTAGGCGCGGGCAAAACGCGGATGGCTGAGGTCACTCGGCGAATTCACGGGCACCCGGATTGCGCATCGCCGGCCTGCGCTGGGCCGGCAGGCGGCTGGCCGCCCTGTTCGACCGAATCGATCATCTAGAGATCCTCGAGTACGCGCCCGATGTCGACGCGAGCGAAGTGGTTGCCGGTGGCGACCAGCTCGTCGCTCGGGCGCGTGGTGAGGTCCCCCGGTGTCCACCAGTCGCTGGCATCCACGGCTTGCGCGAGCTCGGTCAGCGTCAGTGCTCCCGCGGCTTCGTTGGCGAGGTCCGGGCAGAGGTTCCGGACCCGTTCGAGCACCGTCTCGGTCAGGGGCCTGATGTCGGCGTGCTCCGCAGCCCGTTGCGCGAGTGAGAGGATCAGTCGTCGCAACAGGTCGTGGTCGCGGCCGTAGAAGCCCAGCCGCGTCAGAGTTGCGGCGTCATGGTCGCGTAGAACCTGGGCGACCGCGAGCCACTCGTCGGCGCGAAGCAGCTCCTCGCGGTCGGGATCTTCGATCACTCGCGCGCCGGGATGTAGCTCAGCCCAGGTGGCGGCGATCCTGGGCGGCGCACATGCTCCGGGCAGGTTGTCGGCCAGGCGGTACCAGGCGTCCAGCACGAACGCAGGCAGCGGCGTGTGCAGCCGGTTCCATCGCTCGCGCGCGTCGTTCAGGACGCTGCCGGCCAGGCTTTCGGCTTCGAGGCGCTGGTGCGGGTCGGCGAGCTCCTGAATCGACTGGCTGAGGGTCAGTAGCAGTCGGGCCATGTCGCGAGGCTCCAGCTCTGGAAGCAGGCGACACAGCCGGTCCAGAAGCTGGTCCCAGTCAGCGTCGGTCTTCAGGAGCGGGAGAGACCGCTCGCCGCGCGTTCCTCCCTGCTGCGATAGCGCGAGCGCGGCTCCCTCGATGCCGCAGGCGGCCAGAAACCCCTGTCGGCCGGCTGCGTCCTCGCGGAGCTGGTCGATCACCAGGTCGCGCCAGCTTGGGTGCACCCAGCCGATCCCCAGCGGGGTGACTCTGAGGAAGTGGTCGGTCAGGCGGTCGATCAGGTCACTGGGCGAGCGGCTCAGGCCACCGGGGTGGTGCCTGCGCACGCTCGCGGCGAGCTGACGTTCGTCGATCAACCCCGCGGGCGCATCGAGCAGCGCCACCAGCAGGTCGCGATGCTCCCGCTCGAGCGCATTGAAGGAGTTGCGCATGGCATCCGTCGGAGAGCTCAGCACGCGGTCTGCGACCCCGGACAAGTCGTCTTGCACCGTGATCCAGGAGCCGACGTAGTCGGCGACGAACCGTCGGATGCGCTCCGGCGTGAAGTGCGGATGCTCGACGATGAACATGCCCGTCGATTGGACGTAGCGCCGCGCCGGGCCGGCGACTCCCGCCGACTTGGCATGGCGGAAGAGGATCAGCGTCTTCTCTTCGAGGTCGAGGTCGCTGGCATCGACGAGGACCTCGGCGGGGGACGGGAATCGCTCCGCTCCGCGCTCGCGCTGAATTCGCGAGAGTCCGGTTCTCAACGGAGCCGGGCGGGAGGTCCAGATCAGCCAATGCCGCGGGTCCAGCATGCGCAGCAGCTCAGCCAGCGCGACCGCCCAACGCTCCGCCGCATCCGGTCGGTACTCGGTCGAGCCGAAGGCATCATCAGCGATGAACACCTGCCGGCGCTCGGGATCGAAGGCTCGGTGCACCTCGTCGGGGTCGGTGCAGGCGTGCGCCTCCCAACCGTCGCTCAACTGCGCAAGCGCGATCATCGCGGCGATTGCGGTCTTGCCCATCTCCGGCGGGCCGGTCAACACCACGAACCCATGCCGCTGCAGCACGACGCGGGCACGGCCGTACGCCCGGGTGGGCCAAAAGACGCGTGCCAACCGTTGCGCTTCGTCCACGTCGAATGAGGATCGCGCGCGGGCGTCCTCACCGGTGAGCGATCCGCGCTCGCGCAACCCGAGCAGCGACGGAAAGGCCGCCCGGATCTCGGGGTGAGCATCGATGCTCTCGCTCAACTCCCGGCTACCGCAAACCGTCAGACCGGCGCCGGTTGGCAGCACCGGACGCAGCATCGCCCCGGCCTTCTCGGCATCGAGATTGACGCACACCAGGAACTGCGCGAGGCGCTCGAGGGCGGGATCGTCGAGCAGGCTGGACCAGCGCTCCGCTGGATCCGGTAGCGCATTGCCCGTCGCAGGATCGTGCCGACACCAAAACAGCGCCACACCGACCGGGCCTGGTCCCAGAGCAACGCCTCTGAACGCAAGCGGTGCGCTGATCGCGACGCGCCGACATTCGTCGGCGTGGCCCTGCCAGCCGTCGACCGTCAGTCCCGCCTCGGCGAGAAGCAGCAACTCGCACAGACGCTCGAACTGCAGCCAGCCGAGCTCATCCAACCGGTACGACGCTGCAGAGTCGGTCACAGCTGGATCCTGGCAACCGAACCCCTCCTCCGCAAGCCCGGTGACGCTATCAGCCGGCCGCTTGCCGGGCAGACCCAATGGCCATTATGTGTAGGACCGACTCGCGCTGCCTCGTACATCCGTTGGGAGATCTCTTGCACAGCTTTAGCCACGCTTGAGACTGGCCGAATGCAGCGATAGGACCTAGTGTTCGGCACTCGGATTGGTGGCTGCGCAACCGTGCTAGCAGGAAGCAAATGGCGAGGTCTGCGATTGAAGCGACGTGGAGCCACGGCGCTTCTGCTCGGTGCTGCGATCATCGTGCTCGGGCTGCTGGCCACCTTCGCGGTCGGCCTGTCTGACAACCAGGCGTCCTCGAAGCGGGACACCGAGGCGCGTGTGCATGAACGGGCTGCCTTGGCGGCGGCTCTGATCAACACGCTCTTCTCGGACATCCAGCAGGAAATTCCAGCCGACGCCAAACTCTACGGAACGCCACGGATCAGCTCGGCACTGCTCGCAAAGCAGCGTGGAACGGCTGAGTACCTGGCCGTGCTCGGCCCCGACGGCAGCGTTCTGGCGCAATCGGGGCTGACCAGCCATCTGCGCGCGCAGCTCGATGGCACCCGCGCGCTCAAGCTGGCGCAACGCGGTGCTCCCTACGTCATCGGTGACCTGCTGCCCGGTAGCAAGCCGGCGGTGCTCGATGTGGTCGCCGCGCTCCCGACCGCGTACGGGCGCAGGTTGCTGGTCCAGGGAGCCCCCGCCAGCGACATCACGACGCTGCTGGCCGGCGAGCTTGACCGGATCCCTGGGGTCGCGGGATCACGCAACCTGATTCTCGACGCGAACGACACCGTGATCGCGTCGAACCTCGCGTCGCGGCCGACGGGCTACCGGTATCGCAACCACGTGGCGCGTTCCGGACTTGGTGTTTCCTCGGGCGATCGCGATGGACGCTATTACGACGAGGTGCCCTTGAAGGACACGACCTGGCGCATCGTGCTCGAATCCCCGGACGGCACGCTGTTCGCGAGTCTCTCGGGTCTGCACAAGTGGGTCCCGTGGCTGTTGTTGATCGCGTTTGGCCTCGTAGCGTTGGTTGCGCTGGGGTTTGGCTGGCGCATGGTGTATTCGGCGGAGCAGGACCTGGCCGAGGCGAACGTGCAACTCGGCGCCGTCAACTCTCAGCTCGAGGCCACGAATGCGAGATTGGAGCGCCGGGCTGAGGAGCTGGCCAGGTCCAATGCGGAGCTTGACCAGTTCGCCTCGATCGCATCGCACGATCTGCAGGAGCCGCTGCGCAAGGTGCGCACCTTCACCGAGCAGCTGATGGTCTCCGAATCGGGCCGCCTCTCGGAGCGCGGAGAGGACTATCTCGCCCGTGCGAACCGAGCTGCGGAGCGGATGCAGCAGCTGATCCAGGACCTGCTGCAGTTCTCGCGGGTGACCACCAAGCCACGGCCGTTCGCACCCGTTGACCTCAACCAGGTGACCGCCGAGATCCTCGACGACATCTCGGTCGAGCTGGAGCAATCGGATGCGCTCGTGTCGGTCGGCACGTTGCCGACGCTGAGCGCCGACGAACTGCAGATGCGTCAGCTGATTCTGAACCTGCTCTCCAACGCGGTGAAGTTCCGTCGCGACGGCGTCCGCCCGGAGGTCAGCATCAGCGCAGAGACAAGCGGCGGCAAGGCGACGATCGTGGTTGCCGACAACGGGACCGGGTTCGAGCAGCAGTATGCGGAGCGGATCTTCAGGGTGTTCGAGCGTCTCAACGGCCGCGGCGAATACCCAGGGACGGGGATCGGACTGGCGTTGTGTCAGAAGATCACCACGCGGCACGGTGGCCGGATCGTCGCCGAGGGAAGGCCCGGTGAGGGCGCGACGTTCACGGTGACGTTGCCGCTTGTGCAGCGGAATCGGCCGGTCGACGAGATTGAGCTCAACCCGTACGCGGAGGAGGAGACGTATGTGGCGGGATGACCGCAGCGGCAAGCCGATCACGATCCTGATGGCTGACGACGACGAGGAGGATCGCGACCTGACGCGTGAGGCGCTGGTGCGTGCGCATCTCACCAACGAGGTGCGTTTCGTCGACGACGGGCAGGAGCTGCTCGACTATCTCCGCCGCGAGGGCAGCTACGGCGATGAGGGCAATGACGCTCCGACCCCGGGCATCATCTTGCTCGATCTGAACATGCCCAAGAAGGACGGGCGCGAGGCGCTGGGGGAGATCAAGGCCGACCCTCGCCTGAGAACGATCCCCGTCGTCGTGCTGACCACCTCCCGCGACGAGGAGGACGTGATCCGCTCCTACGACCTCGGCGTCAGCTCGTTCATCACGAAGCCGGTCACGTTCGGTTCGCTGGTCGAGGTGATGAGCGCCTGGGGCCGCTACTGGTTTGAGATCGTCGAGTTGCCCGGAGGGGGCGCCGTGCATGACTGACAACCTCCGGCTGCTGCTGGTCGAGGACGATGAAGATGACTACCTGATCACGCGTGGCCTCCTGGCGGCGCAGTCGCGGATGCGATTCGAGCTCGACTGGCGGGCGGCCTACGAGGACGGTTTGGCGGAGATTCGGCGACGCCGCCATGATGCGTACCTGATCGACTACCGGCTCGGGCAGCACACCGGGCTCGAACTCGTGCGCGAGGGCTTCGGCACCGGGCCGCGGGCGCCGGTGATCCTGCTCACCGGCCAGGATGACTATCAGATCGACTTGGAGGCCAGCGCGCTCGGCGTCGCGGACTATGTGACCAAGCAGGCGCTCGACCCAACGGGACTGGAGCGCGCGATTCGGTATGCGATCTCGCACAGCGGCGCGCTCAGCGACCTCGCCCGCAGTGAGGAGCGCTACGAGCTCGCGACCCGCGCGGCCAACGACGGGATCTGGGATTGGGATCTGGTCAGCGACCGGATCTACCTCTCGCACCGCTGGCACGTCATCCTCGGCCTCGAGGAGCCCACCGAGGACTCCCGCCCGCAGCGTTGGTTTGAGCTGGTGCATCCCGATGATGTGCTGACGCTGCGCGCGGCGATCGATGCTCAGCTCGCCGGCGCCAGTGAGCACCTCGAGATCGAGTGCCGCATGCGCCACGCCGACGGCAGCTGGCTGTGGGTGCTCTGCCGCGGGCTGGCGATCCGTGGCAGTGATGGGATCGCGACCCGGATGGCGGGGTCGATCGCGGATGTCACCCAGCGACGCGCGGCGGAAGACCGCCTGCGCCACGATGCGCTGCATGACCCGCTCACCGGGCTGCCGAACCGGGCTCTGCTGATCGACCGGCTCGAGCAGGTGCTGCAGCGCTCCGTCAGAGACGCCACGAGCGGCTGCGCGGTGATGTTCCTCGATCTCGATCGCTTCAAGCTGGTCAACGACAGCTTCAGCCACGCCGTCGGTGATCAGCTGCTGATCGCAACCGCGGCACGGCTTTCGGAGGTGCTGCGTCCCGGCGACACGATCGCGAGGCTTGGTGGCGACGAGTTCACGCTGCTGATCGATGGAGCCACCTCCAGCGAGCGGGCCAGCTGCAGCGCCCAACGGATCTGCGACGCGCTGGAGCGCCCGTTCCAGCTCGCCAACCAGCGGCTGTTCGTCCGCGCCAGCATCGGCATCGCGCTCAGCCAACCCGCCGGCACCTCCAGCGATCTGCTGCGCAACGCCGACATCGCCATGTACTACGCCAAGCAGCGCGGCGGGGGGACCTACGCGCTCTACGACGAGCTGATGCACGAACGGGTCGTGACCCGCCTGACACGCGAGAGCGCGTTGCGCCAAGCGGTCGAGCAGTCACTGATCAGGGTTCACTATCAGCCGATCGTCGACCTCGCGACGGGACGCGTCCGCAGCCTGGAGGCACTCGCCCGCTGGCCCGAGGGCTGGCCGCCGCTCTCACCCGACGAGTTCATCCCGATCGCCGAGGAGTGTGGGCTGATCTCCACCCTGGGCGAGCAGGTGCTGATGACCGCGCTCACCCAACTCGCCAGCTGGCGCGAGCACGGCATCGTCGACGAGGAGACCTGCGTCAGCGTCAACATCTCCCGCCTGCAACTCGACGACCCAACCCTCCCGGACGCGATCCTTCATGCCCTCGAGCTCACCGGGATACCGCCACGGCTGCTGCTGCTCGAGATCACCGAGAGCACGCTCATGCAAGAGCCCGAACGAATCGTCCGAATCGCTTCCGAGGTTTGCTCGCAGGGCGTTGGCCTGCACCTCGACGACTTCGGCACCGGCTACTCGTCGCTGGCAGCCCTGGCCCAGTTTCCCGTGCACGCACTCAAGATCGACCGTGGCTTCATCAACCCGGTCGGCGGCGACGGGGAGCTGAACCAGGCGATCGTGCGCTCGACCATAGCCCTGGGCCACACGCTCGGCCTCGAGGTCATCGCCGAAGGAGTCGAAACCCGGCGCCAGCTCGACGACCTCGGAGCGCTCGGCTGTGAATGCGGCCAGGGATACCTCTACTCCCGCCCACAGGACGCGGTCGCGACCGAAGCGCTGCTACACCACTGGAACCCGCTGGCGCTGAAGTCGCTCGATCGCCGTCTGTAGGGGTCCTGCGTCGACCGGGGGGTGATCTCGGAACTCCGCATTCTCACCTCCTGAGGTCTACTTGGCGGCTTGCACGAATCGGGTTTGCCGCCCGCCGCGCGGGGCTAATACGTAGATAGGAGGCCCCCGGGTGGCCTTTTTCGACAACCACCGCCAAATGCGGGACGGCAATGCTTCGGCTAGGAAATGTCACGCGCCAGGGGCGGGGGCAACGGCAGCGCGAGACGCGCTGCGAGGCACCTCAGGGACGCGGGGAGGCGACATACCGGCGGGCCACCGCCAGGACGGAAAAGCGGGGAGCAGCGGTCGCGACCAGGCGTCGCCGCGACCTCCAGGGCGTGCGCGCCCTGGCAGTGTTGCTCGTGGCGCTGAACCATGCCAACGTGCCGTTCCTGAAGGGTGGGTACATCGGCGTCGACGTGTTCTTCGTGCTGTCCGGCTACTTCATCACCGGGCTGCTGCTGCGCGAGGGACTCGGCGGAGTCCACGGGCGCGATGGCGAAGAGGCCAGCGGCCACATATCGATCCCCAGGTTCTATGCCCGCCGCGCGCGACGCATCCTGCCCGCGGCGACGCTGACGCTGGCGGTCACAGCGATCGCCGTCTACGTCGTCTACGACCTGATGCGCGCCGACTTCCTCGGCACCAAGCCGGCGCTGCTCGACGAGCTCGCCGCCTCGTTGTTCTACGCCAACGTCCACTTCGCCGCCGGCGCGACCAACTACTTCGCCAACGCGGCGATGACCATGCCCTCGCCGGTCACACACTTCTGGTCGCTGTCGGTCGAGGAGCAGTTCTACCTCGTCTGGCCCTCGCTGCTGGCCGTCACCTTCTTCGTCTGCCGCCGCCGCGGATCGTTCGATCGCCGCCGTGCTGTCCGCCTCGTCGGGCTCGTGGTCGCGGTCGTGTGTGCGGGCTCGCTCGCCTGGTCGATTCACGACACGAGCGTGAGCCCGCAGAGCGCGTACTTCTCGACCTTCGCGCGGGCCTGGGAGCTCGGCCTGGGCGCCGGAATCGCGCTGCTCGCGCCGGTCGCCGCCAAGCTGCCGAAGCCACTGCGGATCGCGCTCGGCTGGGGTGGCCTCGGCATGGTGCTGTTCGCGGCCGTGGACTTCTCGAGTCACACCGCCTTCCCCGGCTATGCGGCGCTGCTGCCGGTCGGCGGCTCGGCGCTGATGGTGGTCGCCGGCCTGGATTCGACTCGGATCGGCGTCGATCGCGTGCTCGCCTTCCGGCCGCTGGCCTACGTCGGTGACCGCTCCTACACCTTCTACCTGTGGCACTATCCGGCGCTGATCCTCACCTGGCAGGCGGTGGGTCACGTGCTGCCCGTCGCCGACAACGTGGCGCTGCTGGCCGGCGCCTTCGCGCTCTCGGCGCTGACCTTCCACTTCTACGAGAACCCGCTGCGCTTCGCGCGCTGGCTGCGCGGCTGGCGCACGGCCGCGATGGTGCCGGTCTCGATCGGAACCTCGGTGGCGGCGATCATGGTGCCGGCGATCACCGTCGAGGGCACGCTGGCGGCACAGGCGCAGGCCGCGCAGAACGTGCACCTGCCTCCGCTGCGACCGGCCGCGGGCCAGCCGGATCCCGTCAGCCTGCTGGCCTCCAAGCCGATCCCGGCGCTGGCCAACGCCGTCAGGGCGGTGCGCGCCAACGCCCCCTTGCCGAAGGTGCTGGTGCCCGACGGCGCGACGCTCGCCCAGGAGAACGCCGCCATCACCTATAACACCCCGCACGGCTGCCAGCCGTCGTTCGGCCCGGGTGTCACCAGCAAGATCTGCAAGCTCGGCGACCCCGGCTCCAACCGCGTCGTCGTCCTGTTCGGCGACTCGCACGCGGGCATGTGGGTTCCGGCGCTGCTGCCGCTCGCCAGGTCACAGCACTTCGCCGTGGTGCTGCTCGACAAGCCGGGCTGCTACGTCAACCGCATCCACGCCAACCTCTCGGGCTGGCCGTGCAAGAGCTGGTACCACTGGGCTCTCCGGCAAGACCACGCGCTGCAGCCGGCGGCAACGCTGGTCGCCTTCAAGCTCAGCGGTGGCTACCTCGAGAACCACCCGAGCATCACCGTCTCCTACCTGCGCAGCGTCCTGGGCTCGGTGCGGGGCGGCGTGTGGTTGCAGGACGCGCCCGGCCAGACCAAGAAGACGGCGAGCTGCATCACCGCCGCAGGCGCGACCCAGCGCAGCTGCTCCTCGCCGGTCACGAGCAGCTACCAGAGCCTGGTGCAGGACGTCCAGACGATGCTCGGCCAGACCAGGCATCGGTCGATCCCGACGCTGCAGTGGTTCTGCGCCGA
>JBOGYJ010000036.1:0-12490 GCA_050696795.1 Solirubrobacteraceae bacterium
CAACCAGCTCAGGTGGGAACACCCGAGTCAGAACACCAATCGAGACATGGTCAGTCAGACGCGAATCAGACAGAGGCTTGCGCTGACCGGCCCTCGGCATACCGGCACAATAACCCCTCGCCCGGACACTAAGTTTACGGTATTGCGACTAATCGCGCATGCGCTCATCCCTGGTCTGACTTCACGCGTTTGTAGAGCCGCCGTGCCGCGGCGATCAGCGTCTTGTTCGGGATCTCGTTGGACTTGTTGGACTTGCTGGCCTGCCAGCCGGCTCCGATCACGTACGCATACGGCCCTGAGACGAAGCCGACGTTGCTGCTCCCGCCCGCCGGGCCGGAGCCGGTCTGCTCAAAGCCAACTGCTCGCGGGATCCCTTTCACCGCGAATGGTAGCCACGTCACATCGGCGGTGTTCGTGGATTGCGCCTTGAGGTAGGCGTTGGCGTGGGCTGTGGAGGACAGCTCGACGACGGCGATGAGGCCGTAGCGGTTCGAGTTCCCTGGCGTGCTGAGCTGCGAGGCGACGCCAGCGACGAAGCCCCATTTGACGAGCTGCGCCTTGCTGGGGCCACCGCCCTTGGCCCACGACGCCGCACTTCGGACCGCGGTCGGCGTCTTGTTCGGCGCCATTCCCGCGAAGCTCATCACGCGCTGGGTCAGGGGCAGCGACGAGCTGCTCGCAACGGCGCTCGCTACCGCCAAGCCGAAGACCACGATCGCGCCAGCAACGACTCGTCGCACAGTCAACCTGCTCGCTCGCCGGCTGAACAGCGAGCCTTTACCCGAATTCCCGCGATGCATGCGCAAGACTAAGTTGGGATTGGGACGGAGTGGACCAGTGCCACCTTCCACGCGTCTTCTTGACGGCGGAAAACGATCGACGTCGGCGCAGAGAGGCTCTGCTCTTGACCGTTCATCTTGTAGGTCTGATCGAGAACGAAGGTCGCCAGACCGACTTGGCCCCATGTCGTCGTGTGGAGGTCGCTCAGCTCGGACCGGACGTCGGTAACCGTCCCCTCTAGCCGCTCGAAATAGGTGTCAAGGGCAGCGCGCCCCCGCGTCCAGCCGCCCGAGATCTCATCAACGGCCTCGGCGTCCTCGGTGAACAACGCGGCGAGGCCGCCTACGTCCATCGTGTCAAGTAGCTCCAGAACGCGTTTGACCTCCGGTCCAAGCTCCACCGTCAGCTGATCTGTCACGACTGCCTCCTCTCGATCGATGCGCTCCGAGCAGCGAGCGACCCACGCATTGCTCTCACGACAACCTCGCTTGGCATGTCGAGCCAATTGCCGGAACTCGTCTCTGCCCCGGCGGTGCGTGATGCACGATCATCATTGGTTCAGTGGCGCAGAACCACAGCCACCTGGCCAGTCTTTCCGATCGCACTTTGGTCGGATGCGGCGGAACGGCCAGCGGACGGTCACGTGGCGCGCTCCGGCGCTGAGTTCGTCGAGTGCGTCAGCGGCGGCGCGCTCAATCCCAGCGCCGCGCAGGTCGGGAGTGCCGCGGACAGGCAGTAGCGCCTCCGGTTCATACTCGCCACGAGCACTGCTCCGCATCCAAGGATGAGCTCGACGACTGAGCGGTGGCGCTGGCTCCCGGATGCACGGTGGCAACCCGTCCAGCTCGTGACGCTGCCGCCGGAATCGGGCAGGCGTGACGCGCCCGAAGGGTGCCTGAGATTTCATAGTAGACCCTGCGCGCACTCCGCTTCTGAGACGATTCGCTGCGATGTGGTCAGAGAGTCCGCTGATCGGCCGCGAGCCGGAGTTGTTCGCGCTTGAACGGGCGCTCGGGACGTCTCGGCTGGTGACCCTGACCGGCGTTGGCGGCTGCGGCAAGACCCGCGTCGCGCGTGAGTTGGCGGCCCGTGTCGCGGCCGGCGTGGACCCACCTGAGGTGATCGTCGTCGAGCTCGCCTCGGTTCGTGCGGCCGATCACGTCGTCACCTCGCTGCTGCACGCCGCCGGCGCGCGCGAGCGCGCGGGCCTGAGGCCTGAGTACGTGCTCCTTGACCTGCTCGGCGAGCGTCGTGTAGTGATCGTGCTCGACAACTGCGAGCAGGTCAGCGCAGAGGTTGGCCGGCTAGCGGGATCGCTTGTCGATGGGACATCTGAGGCCTGCGTCGTGACTACCAGCCGCGAGCCGCTCGGAATCGCAGGGGAGTTCGTGTTCGAGCTTGCGCCGCTCAGTCTTCCGGTCGCCGGGGCGGGCGACGTGGCCGCGGTCATGCGTTCCGACGCGGCACGCTTCTTCGTCGACCGAGCCGCCGCCACGAGTCCGACCTTCGGCCTCACTCCGGAGACGGCCCAGGCGGTGGTCCGGATCTGTCGCGAGCTCGACGGCTTGCCGCTCGCGCTCGAACTGGCAGCAGCGCGTGTCGAGGAGCTCGCCGCGGGAGCGATTGCCGACGGCCTCTCACGCTACGGCCGTCTCGACGGAAGCCAGGCCGCGAATGCGCTTCCCCGGCATCGCTCGCTGCGCGCGTCGCTGGACTGGAGCTATGAGCTGCTCAATGAACGCGAGCGCGTCATGTTGCGGCGTCTGGCTGTGCTTGCCGGGACGTGGGACGCCGCGGCAGCGCGGGCGGTCACGCTTCCCGAAGCGAGCGGGATCGAGGTGAGTGGGCTGCTTTCCAGTCTGGCAGCGAAGGGACTGATCATCGCCGCCCCGGACGGGGACCAACTGCGCTGGACGCTTCTTAAGACGGTCGCCGAATATGCCGCCGAACAGCTCGCGCTCGACGCCGCGGAGCAAGACCTAGCGCGCTACCGGCAACTTGCATGGTTTCACGCGCTCGCCCTCGAGTGCGACGGCTGGCTCCTCGATGTCGCGGGCCAACGGATCATCGACCGAGAGATGCCAAATTTCCGCGTGGCGATCGGGCGCGCCCTCGACCGCGATCCCAAACTGGCATTCGAGATCGTGGGAGGGCTGCTGCGCCACTGGATCCTCGCCGAGCACTTCGAAGAGGGCAAGGCCGTCACTGCGCACGTACTAGCCACAGGCATCGAGCTTGAGGTCGAGGATCCGGCCGCCTGGGCGCACGTCCGCACGGGCGCGGCGCTGATCGCAACCGTGAACGAGGATTATGCGGTCGCCGGGGAGCATCTCGAGGACGGGCTCGCTCATCTCGCCGCCGTCGATGATGCCGATGTGCGCGCAAGATGCCTGCAGATGTCAGCGATGGTTCTGATCCTAACCGGCAGTGATCTCCAGGCGGGAGTGCGCAACGCCGGCCTCGCCGCCGACCTGATGCGCGCCTCCGGCGACACGCTCGGACTCACCTGGGCGCTCATCAACGTGGCGATGGCCGAGGGAATCAGTGATCGCTTCGATGCTGCCCGCAACGCGTACGAGGAGTTCCTGACCATGCCCCGTGCTGGGCAGCACCCACGGCTGCGCACATGGGCGGAGCTCGCAGCGGCCTGGCCCGAACTGATCGTCGGCTCCCCACAGCGCGCCCTCGACCATGTCGATCGGGCGCTCGAGCTGGAGGGAGATTGGCCCTCGATGACGCATTTCATATTGAGTGGCTTCCGGGTACAGGCGCTCGCCCTGATGGGCCGAGCTGATGAAGCGATCGTCGAAGGAACAAAACTGTTGGCTAGAGCGGAGGAGTCAGGCAAGATGATGGCCGCGCCTGGGATCGCGATGGCGCTGGCGATTGCCGAACTGATGGCCGGTAACCTCGATCAGGCCGAGGATCGGGCGCGGCCTCTGCTCCAGATGCCGCAGATCCATACCGTCGCGCTCATGCACGAGACGCTCGCCCTGGTCGCGCTCGTGCGCGGTAACGTATCCGAGGCATCGTTTCACAGTGCGCAGCTAGCGACACTGAGCGAACGGGGCGGCAGCCGACGTTACGAAGCCGTGGCGGATCTGATCCGCGGCCGCGCCGCGGTGATCCAAGGCGACGTGGAACGCGGTCGCGATCTCATCCAGCGCTCACTCACAGCGTACGCGACGCTCGGGATCGAGCGAGGAACGGCCGACTGTCTCGAGGAACTAGCGCTTATCCCCGGGCGCGGCAACATCTCCCGTACCGCCCGCCTGGCTGCTGCTGCTGCCTCGGCGCGGGCACGGCTCGGTTGCGCCCCGCCGCCCGACAATGCCGAGCGCATCGCCTCCGCACGCCACGGCGACGGAGACGACGAGGCGATCGCTGCATGGAACAGTGCATGGAACGAAGGCGAGTCGTTGGCGCTCGCCGATGCGATCGCGTATGCGCGCCGGTCCCGCGGCGCACGCGACCGTCCGGCATCAGGCCTGCCCTCCCTGACACCCACTGAGCTGGCCGCCGCCCGTCTAGCCGCGAGTGGCATCTCGAACCCACAGATCGCCGCGCAGCTGTTCATGGCCCGCAGCACCGTCAAGATGCACCTATCCAACGTGTACCTCAAGCTGGGTGTCGCCAACCGCACTGAGCTGGCTCAGATCATCACCGCCCAGCCTGCGCGGTTCGTAACGCCTGACACTCCGCACCGCGCGCGATAACGCGAACAACTGGCCAGATGGCTGTGGTTTGGCGGCAGCCCTGATGAGAGCGTTGGAGTTCGATCTGATCCGGTTAGCCAGGGGGAGGAGTGTGCAATGCAGACCGATGCAGCGGTGAGCGACGAAGGGGCGGTCGGCAACGCTGACGACGTACACGGTGGCCTCTTCGTGGTTCGCGGGAGTCCGCACAGAGATGCGTACCCCTCGCCACGCACAAGTCCGCTTTCCACAAGAGCCCTGCCGCCACGTCAAATCCTGCCGAGCATCCATCGGCTGCTGTCACGGCTCAATAAGGCGCGGTGCCGGGCGCTCATGATTGAGATGCGTGTCGAGGCAGCACGAGCCCGGTCCATGGACCGCTACGGCTACGGCCGCAGTGGCAGGCGGTTGTAGAAGACGACTCCAGACCTGTCCCGCTGAGCCAGGCCGCGTGAACTGCGTCGTGGAACGTCCAAGGTTCGGTTTAGGGCGCATACATGATCGTGCAGCTAACCTCGCGGCATGGACAGGCGGCCGGGGAAGCGCTGCGCAAAAACCCACGGCCCGAGATGGCGTCTCGGAGCTGGTCTGATTGCTCTCGCTCTGGTGGTCGCAGGCTGCGGCGGACATTCCGCATCGGCACACAGGTCCAACGAAGGTCGCACGACTTCGCGTCTCCCCGGGCGCGGAGTTCCCACGCTCGCTCAACGCGTTCTCGCACGGCAGCTAAGTTCACTTCGCCATGGCCTCGGGCATCTGAACATGGCTGATGAACCGCAGTTAGACATGGCGAGCTGCGCCTCAGGGGCCGGTCACACCGCGAATGCGGTCTCACCAGTGCTCTACTACGACGACAGGGTCGAATATCACGTCGGTGACTGGGTCTACCCAAGTGGGGCAGCGGCTCGCCGAGCAGCACAGGGCGTGGCAGGGCACGCAGAGGACTTGTGTCGGACACGGCTTGTGTCGCAAGAAGCACGAGCGCAGGGGTACCAACTCGGTACACCACTGCCGTCGCCCGCCAGGCTAGTCAGTGCCGGAAACACAGCGCTCGCGACCGCGCAGATTGTGATCCCGTACACCCAGCAAAAGCGGGATGGCGTGCTGCATGTGGACTACGTGGCCATAAACCAGGGCCGAGTCCTAACCGTCCTCGCGAGCGTATACGGCGAGTCGGTACTTGGAAATGACGTTCTTGTGGCTCGCGTACTTGCATCGTACGCAGAGGCCGAGCAGTACGGACACGCGGGGCGAGCGACGCTCGCTCCGGAGTTTGCGGAGCTAACGCGGACGCAAAGCGAGGTGTGGCGGTGCGCGCGCGGTGTCAAGGACGCTCCCAAGCTCAGTTCGCCGGTGGCCATCGAACCGAGGGGGGCAGACGTCGAGCTTCTCTTCATCGACCGGAGTGACGACTATTACCGAGACTGCGTATTTGCGCCGCATCCGAGCGAGGGTTTCTTCCTCTTTGGCACGCTCTCGCGTCTTGTGACGCCACGCCCTGACGGGATCGATGTCGTCCCTGCAGAAGCGACCTGCGTCCGAGAGACGAGCGGAACTGGGGTCATCGCTGGAGAGATTGCGCGAGTCGGAACTGATGTCAGGGGCGTCATGTTCAAGTTTCCACACGCGACATCAGTACGAGCGACCATCAGGCAGGGCGTATTTGAGGTTTGGTGGACCCACCGCGAGTACCCAGACGAAGTCACGTTGACGACGAAGCGGGGAAGCGCGGTGGACGTAAAGGTCCCGAGCAGCGCCGAGCCCGGCACGTTTCCCAAGTGCTGAGAGTCACCGGCCGACGGTCAATCGTTCTCTGCCCGACGCGATGGTCGCGGGTCGCTGCACCGCGATCGTCATCGTCGGCGCACTTTCGCGCTCGGACGGGATCAGACACACGGGACGACTTCGCGCCCGTCGAAGCCCTCCGCTGGTGGGCCCGCTGCGAGGCCGCGCCGCGACGCTCAACACTACTACAGGACAGTCCGCCCCTGTGCCTCGCATCAGTACCAGCCCCTTACGGATCTGCCGCTTGGGGCCGTCCCTTCCACACACGGCCGCAGGCCAGAACTGCTCCACTGGCCGCCATGCGGGCGCGAGACGACAGGTTCCCACGTTCCATGCCAGCGCCCAGACCAGGCTCGCGCCACCTTTATGCCGGACACCGCCTGGCCAATAAGCAGGCACCCGCCAGACTCATCCCAGGGCTGTATTGCGACCCTGGTTCTGATGTCATCCATAAACTTTCGACACGTCATCGATGGTTCGCTCTCGCTCGCCTTCCTGATCCATACCTGACGAGATCAAAGCCTCGCCTTTTCCGTCACGCTCAACACCCCGGCTCCCTTTGACCGGCGCGCCTGACAGCGGTTTGCGGCCATCTCCTACAAGACGGCCACGGAGGGTCGGTCCCTTCATCACTGACACAGCATCAAAATTTCGTTCTCGTCTTGTACACCGAGCTCTCCAATTTGTTCGTGGCACACGGGCTAAGCCGACGACGCCTGGGCATGGCACGCCGCCACGAGTATGTGCTCCGCGCGCTCCCCAAGCCGAACATATGTCTTGGGTCGACCTCGTGCGGGATCTCGGCCACGCCGGGTTCGTGCGACGGCAGGCGAGGAGTGCCGTAAGCGGATCCCTTGATGGCCACGAGACCTTTGGGTGGCCCGGGCCCACACCGATCCGAGGTTGGGTTTTCTGGGCCTGGTCCCGTGCCTGGTCAGGAGCACACCGTCGGCAAACGTCCGGGTCTCCACGAGGTTAAGTTCACCCGGTTCTCCAGGGTCGTGAAGAACGGTGTGCTGCCGTCCAACAGGACGGGGTGGGTGATGATCGCGTACACGTCGATCAGCCCGGCCCGCATGGCCGCCGCGGCGAGGTGGCGCCGCGACGTCCGTGGACCGCCATCCTCAGTCTTGAGCCGGGTGATCTCGGTGACAGCGTCGCCGGTGACCAGGCGGGCGTTCGGGTCGACCGCGCTGGTCGATGGGACTGATCGACGAGTCCTGACAGCCGATCATCGACCTCGGCCGAGAGCTGAAGACGCCGCAGCAGCGCGCAAGCACCAGCGTGTTCGCCGCGACGAGCCCGCTGCTCGCCGAGATCGGCGGTGTCTACCTGAAGGACAACGACATCTCACGGATGGCCGAGAACCCGAAGCCGATCACCTTCACCACCGGCGAACTGCCCCCGGCCACCGTCGTGCCCTACGCCATCGACCCGTGTCGGCACGGCGACTCTGGGAACTGAGCGAGCGGCCGCTCAGTGCGTAAGGCCGCGACAGCGCGCAGACGGACCGCTTGTGATCATCCAGCCGTCAGCTGGGGTGTGCCGATCGAACGTCGGGTGTCTGCTGGCACGATGCTGGGTCAGCGCTGTCGGGCCGTCGACACACGCGATCAGTACATCCTGGACGCCACGGTGGTGTAGGTCGTTGACGGCCGAAGCGGCCGGGGGCACCTGGCCCCCGGTCGCTCTGGCACGCCCGGTCGTTGGAGGCATCCGTCCGGGTCACACGTCCCGGCGGTGCAGCCGGATGGCGGCGATACTCAGCAGCGCGACGACGTAGCCGCAGAACACGGCCAGTCCGGCCCAGGGCGAGAGCATGTGCGGGTCGGGGATGTTCGCCGCGAAGGCATCGATCGCGTGGGCGGGCAGGAACTGGTTGATGCTGTTGGCGACCGACGAGCCGAGGAGCGAGGCGATGACGGGGAGCAGGAAGAGCACCGCGACGACCGCGCTGATGCCGCCCGCGGTGTTGCGGGTCAGCGCCCCGAACGCGGTGCCAAGTGCCCCGAGGCCCGTCACGGCGACCGCCGACCCGATCACGACGCGCAGGGCGTTGTGGTCGAGGATCGAGTGGTCGAGACCTTTGCTGTGGACGACGGCCTGGGCCCCGTAGAACGAGATGAACGCGAAGGGCAGGATCGCGGCGAAGGCCACCGACATGAGCACGGCGAGCTTGGCCCATAGGACGGGTAGCCGGGCCGGCGCCGCCATGAAGGTCGAGCGGATCATGCCGGTCGCGTACTCACCGCTGATCATCAGCACGCCGAGGACGGCCATCGGCAGCTCGGCGAAGTGGAAGCCCACGACGCCGTCGTCGATGGAGTTGAAGCCGTGCGGCAGCGGGTGTGTATGGAGGTCGATCGCGGTGACGATGATGCTGCTTAGCATCAGCAGCGCGGCCCCGATGAGCGACCAGCGCGTCGACCGCAGGGACCAAAACTTCGTCCATTCCGAGCGCAGGAGATGCCTGAAGGTGACCTGGCCGCGGGGCTTGGTGTGAGGGCGGGTGGAGACGCCGTCGATGGTGACGGCGGCGTTGATGGTGCTGGTGCTCATGCGGCGATCTCCTCACGGTGATTGCTGGTCGGTGTCGTGTACTCGATGGCGTCGCTGGTCAGCGACATGTAGGCGTCCTCGAGCGTCGCGGTCTGCGGGGTCAGCTCGTGCAGGACGATGCCGTTCTCGGCGGCGATCGTGAAGATCTCTGGTGCGGGGATGCCCTGGACCTGAAGCAGGCCGTGACCGGCTGCGTCGATCCAGCGGCCCGGTCCGCTGAGCACGTGGCGCAGCTCCTCGGCGTCGGGGGTTCGCACGGTGACCGCGGCACCGGCCGAGGCACGCTCGACGAGGTCGGTGATGCTGGTGTCAGCGATCAGGCGGCCGCGACCGATCACGATCACGTGCTCGACGGTCTGGGAGAGCTCGCTCATGAGGTGCGAGGAGAGGAAGACCGTCCGTCCTTGCCGCGCGAGGTCCTTGAGCAGCTCCCGGATCCAGCGAATGCCATCGGGATCCAGCCCGTTGGTCGGCTCGTCGAGGATCACGGTGTCCGGGTCGCCGAGCAGTGCTGCGGCGATCCCCAGACGCTGCCCCATGCCCAGCGAGAAGCCCCCGGCGCGGCGATGCGCGACGTCGGTGAGTCCGACCTGGTCGATGACCTCGTTCACCCGTGAGGACGGCAGGCCGTGGGTCTGCGCGAGGGCGAGGAGGTGCTGGTAGGCCGGGCGTCCGGTGTGGACCGAGCGGGCCTCGAGCATCGCCCCGACCTCGTGCAGCGGGGCCTTGAAGCTGCGGTAGTGGTGGCCGTTGACGGTCGCCTCGCCGGAGGTCGGGTCGTCGAGTCCGACGATCATGCGCATCGACGTGGACTTCCCGGCGCCGTTAGGGCCCAGGAAGCCGGTGACGATGCCGGGCTTGACGGTGAACGAGAGGTCCTCGACCGCCGTCGTGTCGCCGTAGCGCTTCGTTGCGTTCTTGAGTTCGATCATGCCAACCATGGTCGGCGACGCCGGGCTGTTCGTCGTCGTCTGGGCGCGGGCTTCGCCAGTTACCGCCGATGCAGTACGTCGCGCTGCGCCCCCGGGGCGCAGACCCCGACGGGTGGCGGCGAATACGCATCTCGCCTACCGCAACCGCAGTACCTGCGCCGTTTGGCGGCACCAACGGCGTCTGCTCGGGGCGCTCCTCTGGGCGTACGCTTCACACATGACGCCTCAAGCAGCGTCACCGTCGCTCGCCCGCCCGTGGCGCCATGTGCCTCGTCGCGGCGCGTCGCGACTGTGGCTCATCGGTCTCGCGGTGGCGGTCGCGGTGTTCGTGGCCGGCCTGCTCTTCAAGCCTCACGATCCCGCCATCGCCGGGCATCTCGACGCGGTGACGATCGTGCTCCTGGGCGTCGCGTGCGCGACGTTGGTGATGGCCGGAAGCCGGCCGGTCGGCGCGTGGGCGGCGGCGGCCGTTATCGGCGTGCTCGACACCGTGCAGCACACGGCACTGTCGACGGCGGCGGCACCGGGGATCCTCGCGCTGTTCGCCGTCGCCGTGCTGCGCGACGTGCGCATCACCGTCGCCGCCACGACCGCGACGATCGTGGCCTACGGCCTATCCGTGATCCCCCTGCAGGGATCGTGGCTGTCGAGGGCATCGACGCTGGGCGCCTGGTCCCTGGCGGTCGCGGCGATCGGGGTCGCCGTCCGCGCCCAGCGCGCGGCGCTGCAGGCGGCCCGCGAGCGAGCGCTGCAGGCAGAGGCGACGCGCGAAGAGGAGGCACAGCGGCGCGTGGTCGACGAGCGTCTGCGCATCGCCCGTGAGCTGCACGACGTGATCGCCCACCACGCCTCGGTGATCAACGTGCAGAGCGGGGTCGCCGGTCACCTGATGGCGACGCAGCCCGAGAAGGCCAGCGCCGCCCTGGTGACCGTTCGGAACGCAAGCCGAACCGTTGTCAGGGAGATGGGCCAGCTGGTCGAGCTGCTGCGCAGCACCGAGCAAGGACAGATGGTCGAGCCCTCGCCGGGCCTCGACCAGCTCGACGAGCTCCTCGCCGCCACCCGCACCGCCGGGCTCGCCCTCGACTTCGAGGCTGTCGGGCGGCCTGCGCAACGGACCCCGGCCGTCGACCTCATCGCCTACCGCGTGGTCCAGGAGGCGATCACCAACGCGCTCAAGCACGGGACGGGCAGAGCCGAACTGCGCGTCGAGTTCGCGCCCGAGCTCATCGCGATCGACGTCCGCAACCCGATCGCGCCGGGCGCCGACATCAAGCACGGCCGCGAGCAGGACCGCACCTCGCACGGACTGCTCGGCATGCGCGAGCGCCTGATCGCCGTCGGGGGCTCGCTCTCAGTCGGGCCGGACGCCCGCCATCGGTTCGTGCTCCACGCCGAGATCCCCTTGGAGCGCACATGAGCATCCGCGTGCTGCTGGCCGACGACCAGGTGCTGATCCGCTCGGGGTTCGCCGCCCTGATCTCCAGCGCGGAGGACCTCGAGGTCGTCGGGGAGGCCGGCGACGGCAACGAGGCCGTCCGCCTGGCGCGCGAGCTGCACCCGGACGTCGTGCTGATGGACATCCGCATGCCGGGCCGCGACGGGCTGTCCGCCTCCGAGCAGATCGCCCGCGACCCCGATCTCTCCGACGTCCGGATCGTCGTCCTGACGACCTTCGACAACGACGACTACGTCCTCGCCGCGCTGCACGCCGGAGCCAGCGGCTTCCTGGGCAAGAGCGTCGAGCCCGCCGACCTTCTCGAAGCCGTGCGCGTGGTCGCCGCCGGCGAGGCGCTGCTCTCCCCGACCGCGACGAAGGCGCTCATCGGTCGCTACCTGGCCCAACCCCGAGCGAGCCGCGCGAGCCTGGGGGCCGGCCCGCTGGAGGTGCTCACCCCGCGTGAGCGGGAGATCGTCGCCTTCGCCGCACACGGCCTCAGCAACGACGATATCGCCCAGCGCCTCTACCTCTCACCACTAACAGTCAAGACGCACATCAACCGCGCCATGGCGAAGCTCGACGTGAGAGACCGCGCGCAGCTCGTCGTCCTCGCCTTCCAGTACGGGCTTGTCACCATTGGCAAGGAGGGCTCGCCGCGCGTCTCTGACGATCGTGTCTAGGGCCACCGTCGTGCCGCCAGGGCGCGTCGGGCTTCCGGCCGGTCGGCGTCCACGAGGCCCGCGCCTCAGGTCGTCTCGCGCGCCCAGGGCGGCGTGACCTCGCCGAGCTGCGTGAGGATCGCGACCCAGTCTTCGGCGGCCCATTGGGCCGCTCCTAAATCTGCTTAGCCACGGGATCTCAGAGGCCGACCGCGTCTAAACAGGCCCCCAGTTCACCTAGTGGTCCGGGCGTTGTTCACCCGCGCGGCGGTCGCGCTGGATCCAGAGCTCGGGCCGATCGTGCCGGCCGGGAGCGTCGTGGTGGATGCGTTGGAGGCGATCGCGGTTGCCGGGCGGGCGTGGTCAGGCGGACTCCTGGTTGAAGTAGTCGCCGGTTTCTATGTCCTGGAACACGGTCGGGTGGGTTGGTGTCCAACCCAGCAGCGCGCGGGTGCGGGCACTGGAGGCGGGCGCGTCGGGGTGTTGCCTGTTGGGGTAAAGCTGGTTATCGGGCCGATTCGCCCGGGCTCGTGGCCTGATAGCGGTGTGCGAGCTTGGGGCTTTGGGCGCCGAAGACGGCGAGGTCGGCATCGAAGATGGACTGCAGCAGGCTGGGCTCTTCGACTCCGGGCGCGCAGA
>JBOGYJ010000037.1:0-3489 GCA_050696795.1 Solirubrobacteraceae bacterium
GCGCGGTGTCGATCGGCCGCTGGCGGCGGTCGAGCTCTGCCTGGATGCTGGCAAGCTCGCGACGCTCCGCGCTGACTTCCTCAGTACGCCCGCTGGGGGTGGTCGCTGCTGTCGGCGTCTGGCTGTGGTCTGCTGGGGTGCGGCGTTGGGCAAGTGCCTGGGTGCGTCGCTCGCGCCGTTGGGCTGCCTGTAGCGAGCGCGCGAGCTGTTGAGCCCGGTCCTCAAGTTCGGCTGTCGGCGTCTGCGCGAGTGATCCGCGCGGCCGTATGGACACCCCGAAGTCCCACGAGGGCCGCTCGGTTCCGATGGCCGCGCGGCTTGCCCGTGAGCTCGAGACCCTGCATCGGGGCTCGCGCTTCCGCGCCGACACGGACCTCGTCTTCTGCCACCCCGAGACTGGCCACGTGCTCGACCCCTCCAAGATGCGCAAGCGCTTCAAGGACGCCCTCGCCAGAGCTGGGGTGCGCGAGATCACCTTCCACGAGCTGCGCCACACCTTCGGCACCACCATGGCCGCCGCCGGCGTCCCGATGCGGACCATTCAGGAGTGGATGGGCCACGACGACATCAAGACCACCCAGGTCTATACGCACTATCGACCCAGCGAGGACGAGGCCGGCGCGATCGACCGCGCATTCTCGTAGTCCGGACACAGCCGCCGCGGCCACCCGCCCTCCGGCGGACTGACCTCAGCCGCGTCGCGTTTTCAGGCGGCGCTGCAACAGCATCTCGAAGCTCTCAGCGCTCGGCGGTGTCTTCATCCGTGCCTGGTTCTCGACGACTTGGTTCAGCTTGCGAGCCAAGTGGTGATCGCTCTTGGTCTCCGGGCTGAGGTAGCCCAAGCCATTGGCGTTCAGGAATGCTTGGGTTGCGAAGTAGGCGGTCCGGCGGTTGCCGTCCCGAAAGGCCTGGGCCTGGGCGATCCCGTGCGCGAGCAGCGACGCGGCACGGATGACGCCTTCAGCAGACGCGGAGTAGCCCGTCCGTGCCCGGTCTAAGCAGCTTTCGAGTGGCGCCGGCTGGTCGAGCCTGAAGCGCTCTGGCTGGCCTGCATCTTCGTGGATGACCCGGTTGAGCTCACAGAGCTCTCCAACGCTCGGGAAACCGGGTGGCCGAGCATCTTCAGCGCTTGCTGTTGGTTGGCCTTCACGCGAGTGAAGTAGTCCGCTGGCGTCTCCATGCCTCAAAGGATATCGGCCGGGTCGCGGTGGACCTACGCTCGCTTCTTCGACACCCTGGTCCTCGTCCGGGACACTGTCCATGGGCGGACCGTACAACCAGCCAAGGCTAGACCGGAGTGTGCGCACATTCCGCGCATTGCGCGTCTTTCGGCGAGCCGCCGAGAAGATGCGTCCCAGCAGGAATGCAGGTCAGGGGCGGCGCGAGCGCAACCGTGGCAAGGCGCTCGTCTGGCTGCAGCGTTCCACTGAGCCGAAGCGATCATCAGCGCGTCATCCACGCGGGCGCATCAGTCAGGGAGTTGGCTATGCGTTGATGGCTGGGAGGGGCCGGGGCGGGTCACCGCGTAGTGCGGGCGCGAGTGTCGCGATGCTCGCTGGTATGAGCGTCCATCCGGCGAGAATTAGGATCGTGGTTGTCGGCCCGCCATGCTGGAAGCAGACGCCGACCGCCAGCGGTCCGAGCCATCCGAGAGACATGGTGGCCATGGTCGCGGCAGCCTGAACACGACCTTGGAGGTGATCGGGGGCAGCGGCGACCCGCACGCCGGCAACGATCGAGTTGACCGTCGGGGTGATGAATTCGGCGGCGGCGATGAGCAGTCCGATCAACAGCGCGTTGCGGACCAGTAACAAACCGAGCACCAGCGCGAGCAGGAGCCACTCCTCGGCGAGGATGATCGCCCGGGCGGTCGCCACCCGTCGGATCGTCCCGGCGCACAGTGCACCAAACACGCCACCGACTCCGACGATCGCGAGCATCAGTCCGACTGTCGGAGCAGACGCGCCGTGTTGTTTGGCGAGCAGGATCGCGAGCAGGTACAGCCCGGTGTAGATCGGGTTTCCTAGCGCGAAGAGCAGCGACGTGACGCGGAAAAACGGGTGCTGCCACACCCACGCGAAGCCGTCGACGATGTCGGAGCGAATCTTTCGAGGGACCGATGGGGCCGCCGTTGGCGCAGCCTGAAAGCGAGAACGGGTGAGCGAAATCATCGTCATGGAACACAGAAACGAGGCAGCGTCGGCGATGAACGGCAGCGAGCGCGCGGCCGCGAACAACGCGCCTCCCAGGGGCGGCCCAGCGATGCTGGCTGCGAAGCTGCGCGCCTCGTTTCGCGCGATCGCGTTCTGCACCTGTTCGGCCGGCACGACCTGCCGAAGCGCACCGCGTTCGCAGACATAGGATGTGGTGAACAGCACCCCATCGACGAACGCGACGGCAATGATCTGCCCGTAGCTCGGTGCTGAGATCACGAGCATCGCGACAATGCTGGCCGCGCCCACCATACGAATCGCGTCGCAGGCGATCATCAACCGCTTTCGGTCCACGCGATCGGCCAGCGCACCAGCAGGGATCGCGCAAACCGCCAGTGGCAGCCATTTCGCGAGGCCGACCACTCCGGCTTTGGTGGCCGAGCCGGTAAGGGCGAGAATCAGCAGCGGGTAGGCGACCGCTGAGCTCTGAGACCCCAGCTCAGAGAGGATCTCGCCGCTCCAAAGCAGCATGTAGTCGTGGTTGTGCAACAGCGGCCAGCGGCGCATCCTGATCACCATAGGGTTGATCGACGCCGAGAAGCGACGGCCCGGACGGTCTGCTGCATGGCGAGGCAGACGGTCGGGGCGGGCCGATCCAGTGGGTCACCGACGGCGTCTTCGATGCGCTTGGACCAGACGGTCGATCAGCGCCGCGTAGATCTCGATGATTGAGACAGCGAGCGCGCTTCCGCCTCACGAACAGCCAGAACTCTCAACCGCGCCAAATGGACGGCGCAACAGGTCCCCGCGCGGCCGGATTCAGCAGCGTCAGGCGGCCCTACCTTTGCTCGTCGAGACGCCTGTCAGACAACGAAGGCAGGTCTCGCACGGGCACGGGGAACGACACGAGACGCGGTCAGCTGCCGATGCCGGCATCTACCGTGCGTGAAGTCAGCGCGTCGGCGCGATGATCGCGCCACGGACCAGCCTGCTCGCAGCATCCGCGTGCTCGCACGAGACGGTTAGCGAAGGGCCACGACGCGTCAGCGGGCCTTGAGGCGCACAACCGGGAGCTGCCGGTCGGTCTTCTGCTCGTAACCCAAGAACCGTGGCTGGGCAGTAGTGATGCGATCCCAGGCGCTGGCGCGTTCCTCGCCGCGGAGCGTCTCCGCTGTCACCGCCGTCTTATGACCGTTCACCTCGATCTCTACACGCTCGGGGTTTGAGGCAAGGTTGTAGAACCAGGACGGGTGATCGGCAGTCCCGCCACGCGAGGCGACGATCAGCCAGCAGCCTTCGCCCTCAGGGAAGGCCATCACAACAGAAGTCCGAGGCT
>JBOGYJ010000038.1:0-13290 GCA_050696795.1 Solirubrobacteraceae bacterium
AAAGTGGAGCTAGGCGGGCTCGAACCGCCGACCTCCTGGGTGCGATCCAGGCGCTCTCCCAGCTGAGCTATAGCCCCGTGCGACGGCATAGCCGCTCGGTCTCGTGGAGTTTAGTTGGTGTCGCCGCGCCGAGCGGATGCGCCATTTCGGACTCCTTCGGCGACTCGCTCCCGGCCTGCTCGGCCCGCTGGCCGGCAGGCTGGCCGGAGGCGTCCGGAGGGGGCCGCATCCGGTGGTCCTGTTGCAGTCGAGGGGGGGTTACTCGATACGCTTACCGCATGGGTGTGCTGGACGACGCGATCCGTGAGCATCTCGACCTCAAGCGTGCACGAGGCGGCGATCCCACCGAGATCGAGCGCATGGAGCGCGAGGCATTGGGGCCGGTTCGACGCGAGCCGACGATCGGCTCAACACGCTTCGACGCGGCCGAGAATCAGACTGTGACGGCCCCTGAGGCGGGGTACCCCGACGACCGCAATGAACTGCTGGACCTGGGCTACCGCGACAGCACGGCCCCGCATCCGCATCACGAGCACCAGCATCATGAGCATGCCGATCCGCACTTCGAGCACCACTACGACGACCCGTCCGCAGCCCCGCCTGAGGAGGCCGAGCAGCCGAAGCGACGCTTCCTGCGCCGGAACCGCCAGGCCTCACAGTCCGGTTCGACATTGCCAGACCAGGGCTTCCATGAGGAGCCGGAGATCGATCCGTACGGCATGCTGGAACAGGACCGGCCGCGCGAGCACCATCAGCCGGTTGAGTACCACGAGCCGGTTGAACATCACGATCCGCTCGAGCCGCTCGAGCCCCACGAGCCGCTGGAGCACCACCATGAGCCGCTCGAGCCAAATGACCTGTCCGAGCACGAGGTGGCTGATGAGGCAGGCCCGGGAGCGACACCGCCGCACCTTCGGTTCGACCATCCGCCGAAGCGGCCGCGCTTCTCGGCTGAACCGCCGTCGCCTGATGCCGAGGCCGATGGCGAAGCGGCGCCCGAGCAGTCGGCACCTGCGGTCCCGCCCCCCACTCCGACAGAGCCGCGACCCGCACATGCCGCTGAGCCAGAGGACCGCATCGAGGCTCAGGAGACGACTGAGTTCGACGTCGAGAAGCACATCGCCGAGGGTCGGTTCCAGGGCGATCCCGAGACCCGCGCGCAGCCCGGATCCGAGGCGCCCGCCGAGCACGACGCGTCCAAGCAGGACGAGGATGTGCTCGAGGAGACGCCCGAGTTCCTCCAGGATACACCGGAGCACGACCGACTCTGGTTCGAGCAGCGCCCACCGCGCGACTTCGACTTCGACGGCTGACCAGAGGGTCGCAACGGCGGAGTTACCTGCGCGCACGTAGAACTCTTTGCGTGCATATCAGAGCTCTTCGCGGCAGCCGCATGTCGTCTTGTGACCGCATGCGGCGCTGGCTCCGGTGCGGCCGCCATGGCACGACAGGCCCAACGAGCCACGCAGCTCGCCGTACGCGCTATCAGCGCAGCAGGAGGCGCAACTGCTCAAGTTGCCCCGTTGCCTTGCGGGCCAACGGCGTGCCCAGTTTCCCCGACCCCGGAACCACCAATGGTGGTTCCGGCGCTACCAAGCAGGTGCCGCTCCCGGGCACGGACTCGCCAGCCTGCAAGCCCGCCGTGTCCATCTGTGGTAACTCCGGATCCCTTGCCGTGCATGTGCGCTGGGCCCAGGGCAACGTCCCTGCCTTCGGCTTCTACACTCTGCCCTCCGAGGGGCCATAGCTCAGCTGGGAGAGCGCCTGCTTTGCACGCAGGAGGTCAGCGGTTCGATCCCGCTTGGCTCCATTAACGAAATTGCTGCAAAAGATTGCTTTCTGCTTTCTTAGCTAATTGGGCAGCTCATCTGCCCCCTCGGAGCGAGTTTGGGTACCAGCCGTGGGTACCAAACGACCGCGACGCCGAAGGGTATCCCCGGTGACCCTGTTCTCGCCTTGGTCGGCGAGGGCGGCCCTGGTCCGAGTGCGTTTCAAGGTTCTGACCGAGGCTGCTCGATCCCTCCGGGTCGCGAGAGCCTTTAGGGGGCTTCCCAGGCCGACCTCGAGCTGACCCAAGATGGCGTGCACCCTCGGCGCTCGAGCAGCTATTGGGCTGGCAGCGCGGCGGCGTCGCGCCGTTGCCCTGGCAGCCACCGGTCAACCAAGGACCGGCCATCAACGTGGAGGCGGTCGCGTCGGCGCTCGACGACATCGCGTTCGACGTTGCGCGCCTCGCAGCGATCGTTCGCGGCGAACAGCCGCCAGTCAGACGGCGACGCCGCACAAAATGGCTTTGTCGCCAACGCAGAAGCCGACGCGAAGCCGGCGTCGCGGTGGATGCGATCGTCTCGTGGCTTCGCTCTGGTGATCGTCGCACCGAGCCGTTTTGCGATCGGGCGAGATCGTCCCGCGGCTTCTTGAGGCTCTACGGGACGAGCTTGAACGCCTCGACGTGCTTGGGGCGCACGGCTCGGAAGTGGCGGTGGTCGAGTGTCGCGATCGTCTCGACCCCGAGGCGCTCGGCGATCGCGACGAGGCTTGCGTCAAATCCTTCGAGAGGGTGGTCGCCGTACTGCTCGGTTAGCTCCGCGATGCGCGTCCAGTCGTCAGGACTCAGTTCTTCGACGTTGATCTCGCCAGCTGCGACTACCCGGTAGAGCGCGGCCTCGGCTTCGGGGCCGAGGAACTTGTTGAGGTTCCACCCGGCTTCACCGATGACCGGTGCCGTTGTGATGAGCGTCCCGGCCGCGTTCGTCAGCACGCTGGCGGATCGCTCATGATCTTTGTCCTTGCTGTCAGCGGCGGCTACAAGAACGCCCGTGTCAACGATGAGCGTCAGCGGCCGAACCCGTCGGCGGCCATGGAATCCTCAATGTCGGCTGCCGAACGCTTCCCGTCAGACGCGCCAATACCGATAAGACCCCGCAGAAGCGGGCGGCCAGGAACCTCTGACGGCTCCCGGAGATCTTTGGCCAGGAGAGTCGCTGCCAGTTCATCAGTGCTGACATGGCGTCGGCCGGCCTCCTCAACGAGGCGGGCGCCGAGATCATCTGGCAGGTTCACCGAAACACTCATGCACAGAAGTGTAAGCCCAGCCAAAACAGCCAGGAAGAGAAGGAAGAGCAGCGATTGCGGCCCAAAGGAACTCGCCGCATGACGCTGCAAGCGATCTGGACGTTCAACACCGGCCGCGGCCTCTGACCGGGACACCGAGCCGTCGTTCCCCACCGGTCGGCCCTGACCGAATGTCGCCGATGCAATCGCGGGGATTTCCGAAGTCGAACCGCAAAAGGAATACTCAGCCGCGGCCGTCCGGTCTGTCACGTCTTCGTTTGCCGAGCTGCTCGTGGGAGCGGAAGCGTAGGCGGCCACGGCTTGTCATTGTCCAGCGCCCACTTCCGAGCGACATGCGCGACGCCTTGCCGCGTCATCGTGCAAACGTTCGCGAGCTTCGCCTGGCTGGCGGCACCCTCCGCCATTAGGACATACAACCGGGCGCCGCGTTGATCGCGCGCGGTCCGGATGCCTGCCTCGTGCCTTCTGACCCCCAGGGCGGCCTTTTGGAGGTCGCGTAACTTGCGCTGGGTGTTGGGGTCGTAGATCGGTTCGTTTCTCGTGTGGTGCACCAGACCGCCCCGGAGGCAAGTGCGCTTGCCCCCGCAAGTGCACTTGCGTAATGACTCCCGAGCACGAACCAGCAATTCCAGTCATCGTCGCAACACGTGGACTGCTGGATCTAGCTCTGGTACCTGTCGGCAAGGGTGAGCGGTGGGTGTTCAGGGGAGGCCCCGGAGGGGCCGAGTCTGATCAGGCTTCGAGCTCCAACGTATAACGCTCGACATCCTCTCTCAATCGCCGGACGCGGTCCGGCGGAACGGATCGGTCGCTCAGCAGAGACCCGGGGCGAACGGCTAAGACGTCGCCGGCCCACTCGTGTGATTGCCGAAGTTCGAAGCATGTAAGGCATCGTGAGCCGCATACGGTCTCCTTTCACGGAAGGCGGCGGCTCTCGGAGCCGCAACATGTGCTCGACTGACAGCAGAGTCGCCGGCTTGCGGACGCGAGCGCGCCAACGCGGGTTCAGGTCAGGTAGCGGCTCTGGCTCCCGTGACGCGGGCAGTTGCGAGCACTGTCGCGACGATGACACCGACCGCGACCTCCGCGGTGCTCACGCTTGCGCTACCGAGTGGCTGGCCCGCGAGGGAGCGTGCAAGCGGCTCAAAACAGAAAGCACCCGCAACCAGGGCGGCGCTGCACCATGCCCGCAAGGTTCGCCAGCGGTACCCGAACCACCCGTAGAGCGGGCCGGTCACCAGACCGGGGGCGATCACATGAAGCTGGCTATGGAGGTAGCTCGAAACGGTGACGGATGACAGCCGCGCGCCTTCGACGGGGCTGAGCGTCATCACGAAGTACCCGAGCAATGCCAATCCGGTCGCCGTCAGCCCGAGGCGCGCCGCGCGCCCGGCACGTTCCTGTGTGCAGCCGATCGCGAAAGGGAGCGCCAGCCAGGGCGCTGACATCGCACTTACTGAGATCGTCCAGAAGCCGACATGCTCTGCCATCCAAATGCCGCCGAGGTACTGGTCGACAGCGCCGAACACAAAGCTCGCAATCAGTACGGCCGCCATTCGCATCACCGGAGACCGTAGCTCAGACGGGCCGCCTGGCCATCACTCGGGACTTCTCGGTCACGGCAAAACGTGGATACTCGTCGAGGAACACTCGGGCGACGAGTTCCTGGCGACGAGACCGACTGGGCCGGCCTCGCCATCTTCACAGCCGCCCGGGAGGAGGTCGAGGAGATCATGGATCACGACCCGGGCGTCCAAGCCGGCATCTTCACCTACGAGGTACATCCAATGCGTGGCGCGTGGCTTCCCCGGCTCAACTCTCCCGGCGAGACAGGAGTGTTATGTGGCGCTCAGCAAGAGATCGGAGAGGTGGCTCTCTGGAAACTGCTGTTGCGGTCTCGGCTGGGTCAGTTCGACGGCGCGTACATAGGCGGCGCGCTTCCTCATCTCGGTCGAGGAAGATCTGATTGACACCCGGTCCGAACGACCAGTGTGGGTTCTGTAGGGCCCGTAAACGCCTGGTTCGTATAGCGGCCCGGTTGGGATAACCCAGGGACTGACCGCAAATCGGCCGCCTTTTTGGGTAGTCACCGGTCAGACGGCTTCGGGCGAGGTGACTGGAATCAGATTTGGGCGTCAAAAGCCACCGGTTTGACGATGGCACTGCTGCGAGCAGCGGTCCGAACGGAAGTGGAGAACGGCATGCCAGCGGCGGATAGGTCTGAGCGCACAGGATCGAGTCTGACCATGGGCACCATCGTGGCGGCGTGCTGGGCTGCGTGCGTCGGTCAGATCGGGTTTGCCACCCCGGCTGTGCTGAACGGCCTGTTTCAGCAGGACCTCGGGACGACCGCCTCCCAGCTGAACTGGATCTCCGCGGCAATCGTGATCCCCTTGACGTTGTTCGAGCTGACGTTCGGCGTCATCGGTGACATGTTCGGGCGCAAGCGGCTGCTCGTCGGCGGTGCGTCACTGATGACGATCGGTGAGCTGATCGCCGCGGTGGTCACCCCAAGCGCCAGCACGCATAACGCCGTCGTAGTGCTGTGGATTGGCATGGCACTCGCTGGTATTGGCGCTGCCGCCCTGTTCCCCACTTCGCTGGCGATGATCGCCGCCAAGACGACGACAGCGAGGGCGCGCGGACGGATGATCCCCATCTATGCGGCGGCGCTGTCATCGGGTGGGTTCGTCGCGCCTGTCCTCGCCGGCCTGTTGACGAAACTGACGTGGGGCGGGGATCCGGAAGCCAGCTGGCGCTGGGCGCTGCTCGCCGTTATGGCAAGCGCCCTGTTGAGCGCGGCGGTCTCCTACTTCGCGGCCACCGATTCCAGATCGCCCGAGGGCCGCACGCTCGACTGGCCAGGCCAGATCACGTTCGCGATCGGTCTGTTCGCACTGCTGTTCGCGGTGGTTCAGGCATCATCGTTCGGCTGGACGGGCGCACAGAGCGTCATCGGCTACATCGTCTGCGTCGGGTTCATGGGCTGGTTCGCGTGGATCGAGCTGCGGACGCGCGAGCCGCTGCTGAGGTTGAAGTTGTTCACCAGCCGCAACTTCTCCTTGAACTCGTTCGTGACCGTGATCGGCATGTTCGCGTTTCTCGGCTGCGCGGCGGCGACCAGCATCCGCTTGACCAACGTGCAGGGCTTCAGCCCGCTGAAGGCATCACTCGGGTTCGTCGCGCTGCAGGGATTCGCACTGTTCCTGCTGCCGCTGATTGCGTGGATGATGCCGCGGGTCAACCCGCGCTGGATGCTCGGTGGCGGCTTCCTGCTGCAGGCCGCGGGCGCCGCGTGGGCCGCGACGGTCTCAATCAACCACGATTCGCTCGGGGCGATCCTGCCGCCGCTCGTGGTAGTCGGCATCGGCTTTGGCTTCTCGGTCTCGTCCGTGACCTCCGTGGCGGTCAACACAGTGCGGATTCAGTTCGCCGGCATGGCCAGCGCCACGACCAGCCTCTTGCGCGACTTCGGCTTCGCCTTGGGGCCGACGGTCGTGATCGCCATCGGCACGAGCCGCGCCGCGAGCAAGATCAGCGCCGTCGTTGCCTCCAGCCACACGCTGCAGCATCGGGTGGCCGCGTTCTATCACTCGGTCGCGACTGTTCCGCCGGCTGCCAAAGCGGCGACCGCGGCGGCCGTCGGTGCCGTCAAGTCCGGACCGCTCGGCGCCGTCGCGGTACCGGCGACGACGCAGGCAGGCGGCCATACGGTGGCGCTCAACCCGTTGCACGACACCGCCTTCCAGGCGCTCGGCAGCGCGTACCAGCTCGTGTTCGCGATCTGCGCTGCGTGTGCCCTCGTGGCCGCCGTGCTGGTGCTGGCAGTGCTACGGACCGACGCGCATCACGACGCGGATGAGCTGGCGCTCGTAGAATCGGGTCAGGCCACGGGCGACCTCACCGTCGAGCCGACATGAGCAGCTCGCGATACCATGTGACAGGAGCCTCAGGCGCCGCGAGCGGCCTGCGGCCGAACTTACGGCGACCTGCGGATCTCACGCGCAGAACTGCCCAACGGGCTTCAGCCGTTCCCGAGGCTCAGCCCGAGCTGTGCCTTCAGTTTAAGCACGCGCCCGGAAGCGGCCTGGACCCGATTCCGGCCCAGGGCTCCAGCATGCGCATCGGCAAGCAGAGTCGTGTACGCGCTGAGGGCAACAGACTCATATTCCGAATACATCACCATGTCGACGCCGGCGTCGATGGCTGTTTTCGCCGGTGCCTGCTTGGAGACGGCGTTGATGGCGCCCGATTCGAAGCTGTCGGTAATCGGCAGCGCTGTCACCCTGTCTTGTGGGAGAACCTGTGAATAGATCTTCGGATCCAGCACCGCGGGCACGGAACCTGTTAGGTGGGGGTAACTGGCGCTGCTGATCATCACCAATGCCAGAGGTCCACGCCCGCAGTGCCGATACGCCGCGTCGTCGTCGTAAAGCTCCGAGCCTGGCTCATCGACACTGACCCGCTGCGTATCGGTCGTCGCCACGGCGTCGCCCAACCCGGGAAAGTGCTTCAGCGTATAGGCCACATCTGCCTCTGCAAGGCCGGCGGCGAACTTACAGGCGGCATTGGACACCACGGCCGGGCTGGCGCCGAAGCTGCGGCCCTCCTGCGAGATGAATCCTCTGACCCGAACCACATCAGCCACGGGAGCGAGGTCAACATTGACGCCCCCCGCTTTGAGCATCTGCCCGGTGGCTCGCCCCTGTGCGTATGCCGTGGCGGGATTGGACATATCGATCGCGGGATAAGCGGGTGGCCCTGGGAAGCGCTTCACCGTGCCGCCCTCCTGATCGGTCATGATCAGCAACCCGGGGTTGCCGCCGTGACTTGCGGCCGCCTGCATCCGTGCCGTGGCGAGCTTGGTGACCCGGATTCCACCGGTGGTGTTGCCGCCCATCAGGATTACTGCGCCAACATGCCCCAGTCGGATCGCTCTCAGCAGGCTGGCGGGTGGCATTCGTCCCTGGTACGTGGCAATGATCAATTGACCCACCTGCTTGGCGAGGCTCATCCTCGATACAGCCTGATCGGAGCCGGTGGTCGTGGTCCCGGCGGCCGTCGAGCTCGGCAGGGCGTGCGGCGGCGATGCCCCGGCCCTACCACCGTTGCGCGGCGACAGGGCCGCCGCCGAGTAGGTCGCGACCAACGTCGCGACGGCGAGCACGAGCGCCACGATCGTGACTCTCGGCAGACTTGCCCCTCGCCGGAGGCGTCGAAGGAGAGGCACAGCCGCCACCTCAGTCCCTCGCCACGACCTCGTCCGTGCCGGCGCAAAGGACGGTCTGGATCTCGAGCCGATCATCCAGCACCACGATGTCAGCAGCGCCGCGCGGCTCGAGCACGCCGGCGTCGTCTAGTGCGAGAAGGCGTGCCGGAACCTCCGTCGCCGCGCCGACGGCCCGCTCGAATGCAACGCCGAGCGCGTGGAGGTTGCGTACCGCGTCGATCATCGTAAGGACGCTTCCAGCAAGCGACCCGTCCTCCAGCATAGGGACTATTCCCGCCTCAACCTCGATCTCGACCTCGCCGAAGCGGAACGTGCCGCCCGCCGCCCCCGCACCGACCATCGCGTCGGTGATGAGAGCCTCGCGACCACCGGCAGATGCCCAGACCAGTCGCGCCGTTTCGTGAGCGAGGTGGTGCCCGTCGACGATGAGGTCTTCGTCTTCGATTACGGCGGAACGGGCGCGGAGCCCTTGCCCAAAGCCGGCCGAGGGTCGCGGTGAGCCGTTGCACCGCTATTCACGACATGGCAGGCTTAGGCGAGTGGGTGTCCCCGACCTGCCCAACGCATTCGAGATCAGCGAGTCGCTCGAGCCGCGCGGTGTGTGGGTCAGCATCTCGGGTGAGCTCGACGTCGCGGTGATCGACCGGCTCCAGTCTCACCTCTACTCGCTTGCCCGCGTAGGCGAGACGGTCGTGCTCGACCTCTCCTAGCTGTCGTTCATCGACAGCTAGGGCCTGAACGTCATCGTCACCGTCTTCCGGCAGGCCAAATCCGACGGCTGGGAGCTGCAAGTCGAGACTTTGAGCCGCCCGGCGAAGCGCGTCGTGATGATGATGGGCCTGGACGCTCTGTTCTGGGCCTTAAGCGAGTCTATGGGGCGCTCGAGCTCGCCTCGCGTCCACTGCTCGGCCTGTGCTTCCGTCTACTGTGCCGCACGGCGAGTTGGGCATGATGCCGCTCTAGGGCCCGTTGTAGCTTGGTTAGGTAGTGGCCCGCACCCTGCTCAATCCGCATGTTTGGCCCTGAAAGCGGCAAGGTCTTTCAGTGAGGCACCATGCGGCAACCAAGGGACAAGTCATGATGGCGTGTGAGCATCTCGTTCAGTTCTACGACACCGAAGACGAGCTCGTGAGCGCGGTAACGCCTTACTTGGCGGCGGGCCTGGACGCGGACGAGACGGTGCTCGTGATCGCCACGGAGTCCCACAGAGTCTCCTTCGAACGCGAGCTCGTAGCGATGGATCCCGGGCTCGAGGAGGCGATCGCCGCGGGGACCTACGTCGCGGTCGACGCCGCCGAGATCCTGCGATACCTGCAGGCTGGGCGGACCGGCGAGATCCGAGTCGACGACTTCGATGTAACCATCGGCATGCTGGTCCACCGTCAGCTAGCCAGCGGTCGCCCCCTGCGCGCCTACGGCGAGGTCGTCGCGCTGATGTGGGATCGTGGCGACGTCGCCGGAGCGGTCGCGCTGGAAGAGATGTGGAACGAACTGAAGGAGCGGCAACCGTTCACACTCTTCTGCAGCTATCCGGTGATAGGTGGGACCAGACAGATGGAGGCACTCCAGCGGGTCTGCCGTGCACACTCGTTCGTGCTCCCGGCGATCGCCGATGACGATCCTGAGCGCTACCACGCTCCGCTTAGCGCGGACTTCAGCCCCGACATCGAGGCGCCGCGACGCGTGCGTGCGCTGCTGCGCTCGATGCTGAGCGACCTCCAATTCGGTGGGGATCTGACCGAGCGCCTGACCCTGGTCGCCAGCGAGCTCGCAGCCAACGCCGTGCTGCACGCGCAAACGCCGTTCCGCCTGCTGGTCCAGCCCCGGACAGCCTCTGTCTGGATCGCCGTCGAGGATCGAGACCCGCTCAAGACCCGCCTCGGCGTCGTCGGTCGCGCACCGCACGGGCTCGGCCTGATCGCCGGGCTCGCTCTCCGCTGGGGAGTCACTCCCCGTAAGACGGGCAAGGTCGTCTGGGCCGAAATCCCGCACTGAGCAGCAAGGGGTCGTGACCTCTAAGGGCCCGAATCAAGGCCCTGGTGGACCACCGCGGCTCCAGCTAAGGCCCCAGCCGCTACAAGCCGCTCCGTTCTCCCGATGTGAGTGGGCGCCTCTTAGACGACTATGAAGAACGCGGCAGGAAAGACCCCCGCCGACAATCTTCGAACCGGAGGCTTGAGATGACCGCCATCGCCACATCCCAGCGTCGCAGCAACCACCGTCGGCACCTGCTGATCGTCCCGGCCGCCGCTGCGACCCATACCGAGTCTCGTCCGGAGCCGCGCTGGTCGGCGCTGGTGATCCGCCTAGCGGTCGCCGCCGATGAGACACGGCTTCGCCGCTTGGCCCAGATGGACAGCGCCCGGCCTCTCTCCGGCCAGACGCTGCTCGCCGAGCAGGGCGGGTCGGTGATCGCCGCGCTGTCACTCGCTGAGGGCGCCGCGATCGCAGACCCGTTCGTTCCCAGCGCCGACGCCGTCGCGATGCTGCGCGTCAGGGCAGCACAGCTGAGCAAGAGCGCAGCCATGGCCGCCTGGAGATAACGAAGGAGCCCTGCGGGCCCCGTCTGCCCAATCCTAATCGGCAGACGGGGCGGTCGGCCGCTCGAGTGCCTCGACGAGGAGCGTCGCGATGTCGACCACCCGAAGCTGGTCGCCGGTGCTCTGTACCCCGTCGTCGAGCATCACCGTGCAGTAGGGACAGGCGACGGCGAGCGTGTCGGCGCCGGTCGCGGCCGCCTCGCGCACGCGCTCGGTGTTGATCGCTGTGCCCCGCTCCTCCATCCACATGTGCGCGCCGCCGGCGCCGCAGCAGAAGGTCTGCTTGCGGGAGCGCTCCATCTCGAGCGGCGTGCCGACCGCACCGACCAGTTCCCGCGGCGCCTCGAGCACGTCGTTGTGACGCGCCAGGTAGCAGGAGTCGTGGTAGGTGATCATCTGCGCCTCGTCGCGCGCCGGCGCCAGCCGGCCCTCGCTCACGAGCCGCGCGAGCAGCTCGGTGTGGTGGATCACCTCGTAGCTGCCGCCGAAGTCGGAGTACTCGTTTGCGAGCGTGTTGAAGCAGTGCGGGCAGTTGGCGATGATCTTCGTGATCCCCGCCTCGTTGAGCGTGCCGACGTTGCCCTCGGCCATTGCCTGGAACACATACTCGTTGCCCATCCTCCGGGCGGGGTCGCCGGTACACGCCTCGCGCGGACCGAGGATCGCGAAGTCGACGCCCGCGGCGTTCAGCAGCTTTGCGGTCGCCTGCGCGGTCTGCCTGGCGCGCTCGTCGAACGATGACGCGCAGCCGACCCAGTAGAGGTACTCGGGCGGCGGGTCGCCGGGCTCGAGCACCCGCACATCCAGCCCAGCCGCCCAGTCGGCGCGCTGGGACTGCTGGTGGCCCCACGGGTTGGAGCTGCGCTCGACGTCGCGCAGCATCGGCTCCGCCTCGGCGGGGAAGCTCGACTCAGCCATCACCAGGTAGCGGCGCAGGTCGACGATGTGGTCGACATGCTCGATCGACACCGGGCAGACCTCGACGCAGGCGCCGCAGGTGACGCAGTCCCAGACCGACTCCTCCGGCACCGCCGTGGGCACCAGCGCCGTCTCGCGGTCGCCCGACAGCAGTTGGTCGCGCAGACCCATGATCATCAGCTTGGGCGAGAGCAGCTTGCCCGTCTGGTTAGCCGGGCAGACGTCCTGGCAGCGGCCACACTCGGTGCAGGAGAAGGAGTCCATCACCTGCTTCCACGTGAGGTCGGCGGCGGTCCCGGCGCCGAAGCGCAGATCCTCCTCGCTCTCACCCTCCTCGGGCTCGAAGCGCAGCGGCTCGAGCCGACCGCGCGCGCGTGTGCGCCCGAACCAGACGTTGATCGCGGCGGTGGCGATGTGCAGGTGCTTTGAGCGCGGCAGGTAGGCGAGGAACGCGAGGATCGTGCTCACGTGGATCCAGACGAACACGCGCTCGAGCACGCGCGTGTCCGCACCGCGGCCAAAGATGTGCGAGATCAGCTTCGAGAGCGGCGACCACGACGCCGGCCACTCGTTGTAGCCCAGCGCGATCCGCGAGGCGTGCCACAGCAGCAGCGAGACCACGATCAGGGCGATCAGGGCGAGGATCAGGTAGGCGTCGCCCGCATGGCTGCCCTCGAAGCGCCTCGGCCGCACGAACCTGCGCACGTAGAACGCCGAGCACACGCCGAACAGCACCAGCACGCAGAAGATGTCGACCATCAGCGCGTACCAGCCCTGGCCGCCGAGCCAGGGGATGGACCGGTGGCGGTCGACGACCCCGATCATCGCGATCAGGATCGTCGGGCCCAGGACCAGGAAGCCCCAGAACACGAAGGCGTGCATCAGCCCCGGCCACAAGCGCTGCAGCAGCTTGCGCTGCCCGAGCACGATCGTGACCTCGCCGCGCACGCGCGCGGGGACGTCGCCCGAGCGCCTGACCGGCTGCGCCGCCCGCACGAGCCGCGTCAGCTGCGCGACCCGGCGCCCGCACAGCGTGCCACCGGCGCCGAGCGCCGCGGCCAGCGCCACCGCCTCATACGGCGAGACTATGCGCCCCTCGCCTTCCTGATCTCGGCGGCGATCGCGGGCACGACCTCGTGCAGGTCGCCGATCACGCCATAGTCGGCGTGGGCGAAGATCGACGCCTCGCCGTCCTCGTTGATCGCCAGCAGCTTCTTGGCGCCCTTGCAGCCGGCCATGTGCTGGGTGGCGCCGCTGATCCCGCAGGCGATGTAGATCTCGGGCGCGACCTTGGTGCCGGTCTGGCCGACCTGATCGGTGTGCGGGCGCCAGCCGGCGCTGGTGACCGCGCGCGAGCAGCCGACGGCCCCGCCGAGCAGCCCGGCGAGCTCCTCGATGATCTGAAAGCCCTCGGCCGAGCCGACGCCGCGGCCGCCGGAGACCACGACGCGGGCATCGGCGAGCGAGATGCCGCCGCCGGCGCTGGGGATCCGCTCGCTCGCCCGCACGCGCAGGTCGGCCTCGGTC
>JBOGYJ010000039.1:0-2956 GCA_050696795.1 Solirubrobacteraceae bacterium
AAACCCTGCAGGTAGGCCTGCTGGTCGACGGTGGTTGTGACGTTGCCGGCGTGGATCGCCTGGCAGACCGGCAGCCCGACGTCCCAGACCGAGGCGCCGACCTTGCCCTTGAGCTTCTCCTTCTTGATGAACTCGGCCACGGCGTTGGAGTCACCGCTGTCGACCGCCATCATGAACTTGACGCTCTTGTGACCGGCGTACCACGCCGAGATCTTGTTGTACTCCGGTGCGCCCTCGGTGGCCGAGGTGCCTACCTCGATGAAGTCGACGCCGGCCTTCTTGAACACAGGCTTGGCGCCATCGAGCCGCGGCTGGATGTTGCCGGTCCCCGGGGTCGCGATGATCCCGGCGACCAGGTCGCCCTTGCCGATCCCCAACTTCAGAACCTCGGCGGCGACCGCGGCGCCCGCGGTCAGGTTGTTCTGCCCGACGTAGGCCATACGGCTGTTCTTGGTGCCCGGCGAGACATCAGCGTTGTAGGCGATCACCGGGATGCCCTGGCTCAACGCCTTATCAACCGGGCTGTTGAACGCGGTGTTGTCGATCAGGCAAACCCCGATGCCGTTCGCCTTCGACGCGATCGCGCTGTGCATCGCCGCGACCATCTGACTGATGACTGAGTTAGTCGATCCCGTCCACTGCGCCGTGCAACCGGTGATCGCACAGGCGTCCGCGATCCCGTACTGCGTGGCCGTGAAGAACGAGTTCGTCGTCACGTGGCAATCCATCACGAAGTGGTACTTCGAATGGTGCGCGAACGCAGCGATGTGTGCGTTCTGCTTGAGCGTCGCCGCACTGGCGTTCTCGCTCAGGACATCCATGATCCCGGCGTAAGCCGGGATTGCTGCGGCTGACGCACCGGCGTACTTCAGAAAGCGCCGACGCGACAGCTCGCGTTGCGCATCGCCGACATCTACCGGCTTGTCGTCGATCCTCTTGCGACTACCGCCGCCAGAAGCACTTGCAGACATAGACCCGCGACCTCCTCAGGGATACGGAAAGCGCGCCACCGGCGCCCCCCCGCGATGTTGTGGAACAGGCCAGAGGTTCCCGAAGAAACCTCACCTCGCGGCGGAGTATTTCACATTGGCAGCGCTAACAACGTGATTGTTTTGGTTAGCGTTTCGCGAAATCTTTCGTAACACTCTGCAAACGGGGGAAGCCGCGTTTGCACTCTGATTCCAGGCGTGGTCTTGCCGGCGCCTCAGATTCGCTGCGCTCAGCGTGGCGGAGGGAGCCGCGCGGGTTGTCGTGAGCCGGAGCATGCCGATGGTCAGCGAGCGGCCATCTCGTCGAGTGCGACCGCCGGGAATGCCTCGACGAACTGCGCCAGCGCATAGGGCGTCCGGAAGGCGGCGAGGCAGGTGCCGTCCTGACGTTCGATCAGCTCGGCCCAGCGTGAACCGCGGGCGGCGTCTGCGTCCTCAGGCGAGATTCGGCGCGCGAGGTGCCAGTCGAGCGGCTCGAAGCGCACCTGCACGCCGAACTCGCCCGAGAGTCGCTCCGAGGCGACCTCGAACTGCAGCGGGCCGACGGCGGCCAGCACCGGCGCGGGCTCGTTGGCCCCGCGGCGGAAGAGCTGCACCACGCCCTCGTGGTCGAGTTGCTCCAGCGCGCGCAGGAACTGCTTGCGGCGTGCCGGGTCGCGATTGTGCACGGTCACGAAGTGCTCCGGGGCGAGCGACGGGATCGGCGGGAAGCTGACCGTCTCGCCCTCGTAGAGGGTGTCGCCGACGAGCACGTCGGAGGCGTTGACGATGCCGACGATGTCGCCGGGGTAGGCATCCTCGATCGTCGAGCGGTCCTGACCGAAGAGCTCGTGCGCGTAGGAGAGCGCGAGCGTGGCACCGGTGCGTGCGTTGGTGACGCGCATGCCGCGCTCGAAGCGGCCAGAGCAGATACGTAGGAACGCGATCCGGTCGCGGTGGCGCGGGTCCATGTTCGCCTGGACCTTGAAGGCGAGCGCCGAGAAGGGGGCATCGAGTGCTTGCCACTGCGCATCGACCGTGGGCCGTGCGGTCGGTGACGGGCCGACATCGATCAGCGCGTCGAGCAGTTGCTCGACTCCGAAGTTCCACAGCGCCGACCCGAACAGCACCGGTGTCAGCGCGCCGGACTGGAATGGCTCCGCATCCCATCCGCGGCCGTCGGCCTGCAGCAGCTCGAGCTCCTCGCGGGCGGTGGCCCAGGCCGGGTCGGTCTCGGAGCTGGTCTGCTCGACCAGCTCCTCTTCTGCACGCGTCGCGCCGCGCGCCGTGCGGGTGAAGCGTATGAAGCTGCCGCCGTCGGCCTCGAGCACGCCCTGGAACTCACCCGGAAGCCCGACCGGCCAGGTCAGCGGCGCGCACCTCAGCGCCAGCGTCTGCTCGATGTGGTCGATCATCGCCAGCGGCTCCATGCCGGGCCGGTCGTACTTGTTCACAAACGTGATCAGCGGGATGCCGCGGGCGCGGGCGACCTGGAAGAGCTTCAGCGTCTGATCCTCGACGCCGCGCGCCGCGTCGAGCAGGATCACCGCGCAGTCCGCGGCCGCCAGTACCCGCAGGGTGTCCTCGGAGAAGTCGCGGTGGCCGGGCGTGTCCAGCAGGTTGAAGACGGTCTCGCGGTGACTGAAGCGCATCGCCGTCGACGTGACCGAGATACCACGGCGACGCTCGAGCTCCATCCAGTCGGAGGTCACCTCACGCTGCTGGGCGGTGGCCTTGACGGCGCCGGCCTCGTGCAGCGCGCCGCCGTAGAGCAGCAGCTTCTCGGTCAGCGTCGTCTTGCCGGCGTCGGGGTGCGAGATCACCGCGAATGTGCGGCGCCGCGCCGCCTCCTGCAGCAGTGCCGAGGCATGTGTGGGCGTCGTGAGTTCTGCGGCCTCCGTGCTCATCAGGGTGTTGATTGTGACAGCGGCGAGTGGGGTGCCACGCTCGCCGCCAGAGGCGACCTCGCGCGTCCGTGCGCGTGGGCT
>JBOGYJ010000040.1:0-12507 GCA_050696795.1 Solirubrobacteraceae bacterium
GGCCTGAGGCGCCCCGCCGGCCTGAGGCGCCCCGCGCCGCGCCGGTCCTCGCGCCGCGCCACTCGTGCGCCCGCCAAAGTCCGTCCCGCCCGGCGCGCGACGCAGATCTCTTCTTCCGCGCCTAAGTTCCATATATGGAACTCCAGGCGGGAAGAAGGATGGAACTCCAGGCGAAGAAGGATGGAACTCCAGGCGGGGAAGAAGGATGGAACTCCAGGCGGGGAAGAAGGATGGAACTCCAGGCGGGAAGAAGGCTCAGGCGACCGTGATCTCGGAGGCGAGGTAGACGCTCTGGATCGCGCCCAGGATCTGGACGCCGCCGTCCATGGGGCGCTGGAAGGCCTTGCGGCCGCTGATCAGGCCGGTCCCGCCGGCGCGCTTGTTGATAACTGCGGTGCGCACGGCCTCGACCAGGTCCGAGTCACCCGAGGAGGCGCCGCCACTGTTGATCAGGCCCGCGCGGCCCAGGTAGCAGTTGGCGACCTGGTAGCGGCAGAGGTCGATCGGGTGGTCGGTGGTGAGCTCGCTATAGACCTTCGACGAGGTCTTCCCATACGCGACGCCATCCGCGTTCATCGCCCCGTAGCCGTTGTTGTTCTCGGGCAGCTTCTGCTTGATGATGTCGGCCTGGATCGTGACGCCCAGGTGGTTGGCCTGGCCGGTCAGGTCGGCGGCCAGGTGATAGTCGGCCTCGGCGGTCTTGAAGGCGGGGTTGCGCAGGTAGCACCAGAGCACGGTGAACATGCCCAGGGAGTGCGCCTCCTCGAAGGCCTCCGAGACCTCCTGCAGCTGGCGCGTGGACTCCCCGCTGCCGAAGTAGATCGTCGCGCCGACGCCGGCCGCGCCCATCTCCCAGGCGCGGCTGACGCTGCCGAACGGCACCTGGTCGAACCTGTTCGGGTAGGTCAGCAGCTCGTTGTGGTTGAGCTTGACGATGAACGGGATCCGGTGCGCCCACTTGCGCGAGACCGCGCCGAGCACGCCGAAGGTCGAGGCCACGGCATTGCAGCCGCCCTCGACGGCGAGCTCGACGATGCGCTCCGGGTCGAAGTAGATCGGGTTGGGGGCGAAGCTCGCGCCGGCGCTGTGCTCGATCCCCTGGTCGACGGGGAGGATGCTGACGTAGCCGGTACCGCCCAGGCGGCCGTGGTCGAAGAGCTGGCGCAGCGCGCGCAGCGTCGCGGTGCTGCGGTCGCTGTCGGTCATCACGCGGTCGATGAAGTCGGCGCCCGGCAGGTGCAGCACCGAGGCGTCGATCGCCTCGCAGCGATGGCTGAGCAGGTCCTCGGCGTCGGCGCCCAGAACTTCGGCTACCGAGCTGGCGGTTGGTTGCACTGCGATGGCCACGGCGTTTTCTCCTTGTGTCAGTCAGCGTCAGGAGCCGCACGCTATCGCCACGGATATATATGGCGCACCCCGGCAAATCCGCCCGGCCAAATGTGGAAAATGCGCGGAAGTCTCAGACCAGAGCGCCCTCGGCCTGCTCGTCGCCGAGCCGCAGGCCGAGGCCCTCGGGCGCGTGCAGGGCCAGCATCTGCGACTCGATGTCGGTGACCACGTGCGGGTCTAGCAGCGACACCCCGATCATCGTCAGGAAGGCGACCGGGACCGAGGCGATCGCGGGCTGCTGCAGCAGCGCGAGCGCCCCGCCCGAGGGCTCACCGAGCGCCAGACCCACGAAGATCGCGGAGGTCGCGACCAGCATCCCGGCGATCATGCCGGCAGCGGCTCCGCGAGCGGTCAGCCGCGACCACCAGATGCCGAGCAGGAACATCGGGCAGAACGAGCTCGCGGCCAGCGCGAAGGCCCAACCGACGAGGATCGAGATGTCGACCTGCTCGACGACCAGGGCCAGCAGCCCGGGGATCACCATCGCGCCCAGCGCGGCGACCCGGAAGTGCATCCGGCGTGCGGTCGGGCTGCTGGGCGCGCCCTTGCGCAGGCGCGGCCAGACGTCGTGGCTGAAGGTGCCGGCGAGCGAGACGAGCAGGCCGCTCGAGGTCGAGAGGAATGCGGCGAACGCCCCGGCGCAGGTGATCGCCGTGAGGATCGTGCCGCCGGCCCCGGGCCAGGCGAGGTGCGGCAGCGAGAGCACGACGTCGTCGGTCTGAGCGGTCGTGTAGAGCTGTGGCGTCAGCACTCGCCCGAGCGCGCCGTAAACCGCGGGGAACAGATAGAAGATCGAGAGCAGACCGAGCACGCGCACGGTCGTGCGGCGCGCGGCGTGGCCATCGGGGTTGGTGTAGAAGCGCACCAGCACGTGCGGCAGGCCCATCGTGCCCAGGAACGTCGCGACCAGCAGCGAGTAGACGAGCACCGGCGCGCCGCGGCCGGTGCCGCCGACGGGGCGCGCCCAGGCCTGGCCGCGCAGTGCCGGCGTGCCCGAGGCGACCGGGACGATCCCGCGCGGCGGGATCACCACCGGCGTGTGTGCCGGCAGCCTCACCCAGTCCCCCGCCCTCACGTGGACGCGGTGACCGTGCACGATGAAGCTGCCGGCCTGCGGGAACTGCGCGCGCTGCGGCGAGCTCAGATCGAGCGTGAAGCCGGTGGCGCCGGCGTGCGGCAGCGATCGCCCGAACAGCGCGGCGCGCTCCGGCAATCCACCGAAGTGGATCAGCAGCACGATCGCGGGCACGGAGATGGCGAAGACCTTGATCCAGAACTGAACGGCCTGCACGTAGGTGATCCCGCGCATGCCGCCGAGCGAGACGTTGATCGCGACGATCACCGCGACCACGGCGACACCGACCCAGTAGGGCGAGCCGACGACGACGTTCAGCGCCAGCCCCGCGCCCTTGAGCTGCGGTACCAGGTAGAAGCCCGTGATCACCAGGACGATCGCCGCCGCCAGCAGCCGCAGGCTGGGGCTGCGCAGCCGTGCCTCGGCGAAGTCGGGGATGGTGTAGGAGCCGTAGCGGCGCAGCGGCGCCGCCACGAACAGCAGCAGCGCCAGGTAGCCGGCGGTAAAGCCGAGCGACTGCCACAGCGCACTGACGCCGATCTGCATCTCGAGCCCGGCGATCCCGAGGAAGCTCGCGGCCGAGAGGTACTCGCCGGAGATCGCCGCCGCGTTCCACCAGGGGGTGACCACGCGGCTCGCGACCAGCAGGTCGGAGGTGGTGCGCGCGAAGCGCAGCCCCCAGGTGCCGAGCCCGAGCGTGCCGAGCGTCACGGCCCCGACGGCCAACAGCGCGACGATCAACGCTCGACCAGCTCGCGGAAGGCGTCGTCGACCGCGTCGGCGCGGCGCGCGTAGACCCAGCCGATCGCGACGAACACCGGCAGCATCGGCACGACCACGATCCAGAGGCCGAGCGGCACGCCCAGCAGCCGCACGCGATCGAACGCCGGCAGCAGGTAGAGCGCGATTGGCAGCACGCCGAATATCGCGCCGAAGGCGACCAGCGCCAGCAGCGAAAGCGTCAGGTGAGCGCGCTGCAGACCGTGCAGGTAGACGTGGCCATGGGCGGTCGAATCGGCCAGCTCCTCACGGGGCGTGCGCACCCCGCGGCGGGGCAGCAGCCGGCGGCCGGACGGGTTGGGGCTCGAGTCGCCGCGCGAGCGGCGACCGGACGGGCTCGGACTCACATCCGCAGCCTCCGGCGCAGGTCCGCCACCTGGCGACGCGCGACCGGCACCTCGCTGCCATCGGCCATCACGATCGTCACGGCGCCGCCGAGCTTGGGCCGGATCTCGGCCGCGCGCCGCAGGTTGGCCACGTAGCTGCGGTGCACGCGCACGAAGCCGTGCTCGCCCCAGCGCTGCTCGATGTCGGAGAGCGCGGTGCGCACCAGGAAGCGGCCACTGTCGGCGTGGATGCGGACATAGTCGCCCTCGGCCTGGACGTAGAGCACGGTCGAGCGGTGAAGCAACCTGGTGGCGCCGCCACGCTGGTGCTCCACGGGGATGATCTCGCTCGAGCGATCCTTGGCAGGGTCTCTCGTTTCCCCTTTGTTGCTGGCCCGCTGGCCAGCAACAGAGCCGCGGCGCTCCGGTTCCTCCGCTCTCAGCCGTTCGAGCGCCTGCTCGACACGGGCGCGGGAGACCGGCTTCATCAGGTAGTCGAGTGGCTGCAGGCCGTGCTCGAAGACCGAGACGGCACCGTCCTCGAAGGCGGAGACGAACACCAGCGCCGGGGGGTCGGCGAAGCGCCGCAGCGCCTTGGCCAGCTCGAGCCCGTCGATGTCGGGCATGCGCACGTCCATGAAGACGACGTCGAACTGACCGTCCGCGAGCAGCCGCAGCGCCTCGGCGCCGCCACCGGCGAGCACCATGTCATCGACGCTCGGTGAGGTCTCGAGCAGGCGTCCGAGGTCCTCGAGCGCCGGGCGCTCGTCGTCCACCACGAGCACGCGCGTCATGCCGCCCGCACCCCGGCGCGGAACTTGGGGAGCGTCATCGTCACACTCGTGCCGTGGCCGGGCTCGCTGGAGATCTCGAGGCCATAGCCCGGGCCGAAGATCGACTGCAGCCGCGCCTGGACGTTGGCGATGCCCACGCCGCCGCCCTGGCCGGCGAGCACGGTCGCGGCACGCTCGCGGTCCATGCCGACGCCATCGTCGGTGACGCGCAGCTCGACGTCGGCGTCGATGTGGCGCCCGATGATCTCGATGCGACCGAAGCCGCGCTGCTCGACGCCGTGGCGCACGGCGTTCTCGACCAGCGGCTGCAGCGACAGCACCGGCACCACCGCCGGCAGCACCTCGGGATCGACCTGCAGGCGCACCTGCAGGCGGTCGCCGAAGCGCGCGCGTTCGAGCCGCAGGTACTTCTCCACGTAGTTGAGCTCGTCGGCGAGCGTCACGTAGGGGCGCTGCCCGCGGAAGGCGTAGCGCGTAAACTCGGCGAACTCGGTCAGCAGCTCGCGCGCCTCCTCCGGCTTTGAATGGATGTAGCCGGCGATCGCCGCAAGCGCGTTGTAGACGAAGTGCGGCGAGATCTGGGCGCGCAGAGCGCGCAGCTCGGCACGGGCCAGGCGCTCGGCCTGCTCGTCCATCGCCTTGAGCTCGAGCTGCGCGCTCACCAGGCTCGCAGCCTCGGCGACCGTGCGGGTGTCGTTGGGGGTGATGCGGTGCCCGCGCGTGTAGAGCGCGACGAACGAGCCGGCGAGCTCGCCCGCGACCAGCAGCGGTGCGGCGACCGCGGGTCCCAGCGGGCAGTCGGGCTGCTCGCACGGGATCCGGGACTCGACATGCAGGCGATCCTCGCGCGCGGGCGCGGTGATGCGGATCAGCGGGTCCCCGGCGTGATGGTGGTCGTGACCGATGCCCTCGAAGGCGAGCACATGCGTGCGGTCGCCCAGCGCTACGGCCGAGGCCTGGGTGAGCATGCGCAGCTGCCCGGTGACCCTCTTGGCCGATTCCTCGGAGAGGCCACGGCGCAGGTCCGGGAGCATGCCGTTGGCGGCGTGCAGCGCGGTCTGCATGGCGCGCACCTCGCTGGAGATCACACGCGGCGGGCGCAGCAGCCGAAGCGCTGCGAACAGCGAGGCCGCGACCGCCCACCCGACGACAACACCGATGAAGAACCCCACGCTCGCTGCAGAGGATATCCCGGCACGTGGGCACCTGGTGCGATCGCTTCCTACGCAGAGCCGGGATCGCTTCCTACGCAGAGCCGGGCGCCATGAGCGTGAGCCGCTCGGCGCGTTCCTTAAGCCGTTCGGCGCGGTGCGCCAACCGTCCGGAGATTGGTGCAAGGTCATACCGCCCCGCGGTCTAATGTGACACTCGTCACATGGTCTCTTAGGAGAGGAGCGAAGTTGGCCACAGTAAATGAAGAAGAAGGGCTTGCATCGGGCAGGCAAGCGGGCTCGTCGAGCATGACGGGATGGGTTCCTGCCAATCCTGCACCGCTTGGTCTTATGGGGTTCGGCATTACGACGCTCACGCTGAGCTTCATCAACGCCAACATCGTGGGCGGCGGGCCGGCATCGTTCCCGGGCGTACTCGGACTGGCGCTGGTGTTCGGCGGTATCGCCCAACTGCTCGCCGGAATGTGGGAGTTCCGGGCCGGCAACACGTTCGGTGCCGTGGCGTTCAGCGGATACGGAGCCTTCTGGATCTCTTTCTTCGTGCTCGTGAGCTTCAACGTCGCTCAGATGCCGAAGACCGAGATTGATGCGCTACTCGGGCTGTATCTGTGGATGTGGGGCCTGTTCACAGCAATCATGTTCCTGTGCACGTTCGCATCGCCCCGTGCACTGTCGCTGCTGTTCCTGCTGCTGACGATCACGTATGTCCTGCTCGGGATCGGCAACTCAGGCGCCGACTCAGGCATGATCCATGCGGGCGGATATGTCGGCATCGCGACGGGCGCCGTTGCGCTCTACATCGCCTGCGCGGACATCATGCAGGCGGTCTACAAGCGCTCCGTCCTACCGGTCGGCTAAGCGCAAGCGTCGGCTAAGCGCAAGCAGTACCTGAACAGTTCCAAGTAGTGAGGACCGCGCCCGACCTCTGGTCGGACGCGTCCCGCTTTCTGACAGCGAGGGAGACTGATAGATGGCTACTGGAAATACGACGCGTGACGAGCATGAGCTCGAGCAGGAGCTCGCCGCGATGCTCGAGATCGAGCGTTTCGACCCACCCGCGGAGTTCGCCAAGAACGCTAACCTGAGCGACCCGTCGATCTACGCCACGGCGGATCAGGATTGGCAGGGCTGGTGGGCCAGCCAGGCCGAGCGGCTGCACTGGTTCAAGAAGTGGGACCAGGTGCTGGACGACTCGAACCCGCCGTTCTACCGGTGGTTCGTCGGCGGGAAGCTGAACGTCGCGTACAACTGCCTGGACCGCCACGTCGAGGCCGGTCTCGGGGACCGCATCGCCTACCACTGGCATGGTGAGGAGGGCGACGAGGAGGAGATCACCTACTCGGACCTGCTGGCGCGCGTTCAGAAGTTCGCCAACGCGATGAAGGATCTCGGCATCCGCAAGGGTGACGTCGTCGGGATCTACATGGGGATGATTCCCGAGGTTGTCGTCGCGATGCTCGCCTGCGCCCGCATCGGCGCGGTGCACAACGTCGTCTTCGGCGGCTTCTCCGCCGAGTCGGTGCGCGAGCGCATGGAGTTCTCGGAGGCCAAGGCGCTGATCACCGTCGACGGCAGCGCGCGCAAGGGCACCGTCGCGCCGGTCAAGCAGAACGTCGACGCCGTATTCGGTCCCACCCACCCGGACCTCCCGCATCTCGAGCACATCATCGTCGTGCAGTCCAAGGGCATCGGTTGCGAGATGCAGGAGGGACGCGACGTCTGGTTCCACGAGATCGTCGCGGGTGCCGCCGACATCTGCCCCGCGGAGGAGATGGACGCGACGGATCCGCTCTACATCCTCTACACCTCCGGCTCGACCGCCAAGCCGAAGGGCGTCGTGCACTCGACCGGCGGCTACCTGGTGGGTGCCTCGAGCACGCACCAGAACGTCTTTGACATCCATGCCGACAGTGACACCTACTGGTGCTGCGCGGATGTCGGCTGGGTCACCGGCCACACCTACATCATCTACGGGCCGCTGGCCAACGCCACGACCGGGATCATGTACGAGGGCGCGCCGGACTACCCGCACAAGGGCATCTGGTGGGAGCTGATCGAGCGCTACCAGGCGAGCATCTTCTACACCGCTCCGACCGCGATCCGCGCCTGCATCAAGTGGGGCCCGGAGCATCCCGACAAGTTCGACCTGAGCTCGCTACGGCTGCTCGGCACCGTCGGCGAGCCGATCAACCCTAAGGCGTGGCTGTGGTATCACAAGGTGATCGGCGGCGGGCGCTGCCCGATCGTCGACACTTGGTGGCAGACGGAAACCGGCGGGATCATGATCTCGCCGCTGCCGGGGATGACCTCAACCAAGCCGGGCTCGGCGACACTGCCGCTGCCCGGGATCCTGCCGGAGGTCGTCGACGAGCACGAGGGCAAGCCGGTGGCGGAGGGTCAGGGGCTGCTGGTGATGAAGCGGCCGTGGCCGTCGATGCTGATGACCCTGTACAAGGAGGACGACCGCTTCGTCGAGGTGTACTTCAAGCGCTTCGGGAAGGAGACCTACTTCGTCGGCGATGCCGCCCGCAAGGACAAGGACGGGTACTTCTGGGTGATCGGCCGCGTCGACGACGTCGTCAACGTGTCCGGCCATCGGCTCTCCACAGCCGAGGTTGAGTCGGCGATCGTCGCCTCCGAGGCCGTGGCCGAGTCGGCGGTGATCGGCCAATCCGACGAGCTCACCGGGCAGGCGATCACGGCCTTCGTGACGCTGCAGGGCAACGTCGACGGCTCGCCCGAGGTCGAGGATCAGATCCGCGCCACGGTGGCCGAGCGGATCGGCAAGTTCGCACGGCCCAAGCGGATCATCTTCGCCGACGACCTGCCCAAGACTCGGTCGGGCAAGATCATGCGGCGGCTGCTGCGCGACATCGCTGAGGGCCGGGCACTGGGTGACGTCACCACCTTGCGCGATCCAACCGTGATGGCGGCGCTGGAGGAGAAGATCAAGTCCGAGCAGGGCGCCGAGGCGTGACGGTCGGCTGACCAGGCTGCAGGGCGGGGGCCGAGCCGGCAAGCCGGCCCCCGCAGCGACAGGCGCTACTTACGGCGCTTGCGCTTGGAACGCCCCGCCCGCGGGTTCGGCGGGGTTTCGTTTTTCTCGACCGCCTGGAGCACGTCCTTGTCGGATACGCGCTGACGGTTGCCGCGCTGCCGGTTGCCGCGCTGCCGGGAACGTTCCTGCTGTGCCTGCTGGCGCTGTGTGGGTGGCCACGGCACTGCGACGCCCGACTCCCAGGCGGGCGGGTCGCCGCTCGGCCAGCGGCGGGCGAGCAACACCGCGGTGGCGGCGAGCCAGAAGCCCTGGATGATCGGGGTGAGCACGGGCACGCCGATGATGAACAGCGCGCCGGCGAGCACTCCGGCGTAACCGACGATGCGCGGGATCAGCCCGACGCGCATCGTGCTCAGCGCGACCAGGACCACGCCGACCGCCAGCAGCAAGTTGCCGAGCTCGAGCACGAGCTGCGGAAGGAACCAGAGGGCGGAGCTGAAGAGGTGGTTGGCCTGGGGCCAGGTCTGGTTGCCGGTCGACACGAACTGGTGCGCCTTGGTGGTGAAGAGGACCGTGTAGACGAGCGACATCACGGCCGCGAGCACCGCGCCGGCGGTGGCGGTCCAGCGCGTGGCCGAGCGCAGCTGCGGCTGGCGCGCCTGTGAGCTGCGGTGCAGCCAGAAGAGCAGCACCGACAGCCCCAAGAGGCCGACCATGTCGATGACCGCACCGACGATGTCGATCGTCGCGCGTGCGTTCTCGGTGATCAACGTGACCGTCGCCTCGCTGACGGGCGGCTGCGTGCCCGAGAGCTGGAGCAGCTGCGAAACCACCAGGAGGACGGCGGCGGCGAAGGCGATCACCGCGAAGCGGTAGCGCACGTGGGATTCGTATTGGACCTGCTCGGCGACGGTCGTCATGTGAGGGGCGATCATAGGCCAGATCGGGCGCGGAGTACCATTGGGCGAATGGAAGGAAGCGGCTTTGGCGGTCTCTTCGGAGACCCGGATGAGATCCAACGGCGGCTCGGAGAGTTCGCCGAACAGATGCAGGGAGCTCAGCGCCTTGCGTGGGCGGACAACGCGATCAAGCTCGCGGTCGACCTGACGGTCGCTGCGATGAACCGCGTGAACATCCAGGGCACCACCGAGCAGCAGTCCGAGCAGTTGCGCTCGGTCATGGCTGTCGTGTTCCCTGAGGCAGTGACGCTCGTGCGCGAGGCGCGCGAGGGCCTGTCCTAGTTCACCAGTCCGTTCACGGAAGCGTTTCTGAGACACGCGCCCTTCTCGGCGCGCCGCTGTAGGCTGCGCGGTCATGGACCGTGCGCTGATCGAGCGGGCGCTGCTCCAGCGCCTGCTGCGGCTCCGCCCCTTTCGTGCTGAGGACGAAGAGGCGGCGCGCGCAGCCCACGAGGCGATGAAGGCCGACGCCTTCCCCTTCCTGCTCGACTACATCCCCAACGAGCCGTGGAGCGCCTACCTGCAGCGGCGCGGCGCCAACGCGCGTGGCGAGCAGCTGCCGGTGCGCTGGGTGCCGTCGACCTTTCTGGCCGCGACGGTCGAGGGAGCGCTCGTCGGGCGCATCTCGATCCGACACGAGCTCGACAACTGGCTCGCCACCTACGGCGGTCACATCGGTTATGCCGTGATCCCCAAGATGCGCCGCCGCGGCTACGCGACCGAGATCCTGCGCCAGGGGTTGGTGGTGGCGCACGCACTCGGGATCGAGGAGGTGCTCGTCACCTGCGACATGAACAACACGGCATCGGCGGGAGTGATCGAGGGCTGCGGCGGGGCCTTCGAATCGATCGCCTCCGGGGACGGCACGCCGAAGCGCCGGTACTGGTTCCGCTGAGCCGGCGGCCGCTCCGGGCAGCCCGACTACTCGGACGGACTCTCAGGCGATGATGTCGACCATCGGCGTCGAGGAGTCGGTCTCCTTGGGCTGGTCGGCCTCCTCGTCGGGCGCGCCGTGGGTGATCAGCAGCGGCACGGGATTCGAGCCCTGCACCTTCTGGAAGTTCTGATACCAGTTGACGATCTGCTGGTAGGCAGGTGAGATGCTCGGGCCCGACGACATACCCCTGTTATCGGCAGCCAGGGGCGTCTGGCCCAGCGTCGCTAGCCGTGTTCATGATCGTGGTGGTCGTCGTGGTCGTGGTGATGATGGTGGTGGTCGTGGCCACGCACCGTGCGCCAGCTCTGCCAGGTGATACGGAGGATCACCAGCGAGATGGCCAGACCGATCAGCGGGTCGGCGACGGGTGCCCCGACGGCGACGACGATCGCCGAGGCGATTACCGCCAGCGACACATAGGCGTCGGCGGCCGCGTGGTCGCCGTCGGCGACCAGTGCGGGACTGTCGAGCCGGTGACCGGCGCGCCGGCGAACGCCTGCGGCGATGAAGTTGCCGAGGTAGCCGATCGCGCCCGCGGCAGCGAGGATCCAGAGATGGGTCGGCGGCGACTGGTGGATGAGTCGCCGGACGGCCTCCACCCCAGCCACGCAGGCGCTGATGAAGATCGCCGCGACCACGAACAGCCCAGCGGTGCGTTCGGCGCGCTCGGAGCGCATCAGGAAGGCGATGCTCAGCGGGACCGCGGTCAGCGCGTCACCGAAGTTGTGGATCAGGTCCGCCAGCAGGGCCACGGACCCCGACAGCACGAAGATCACCGTCTGCGCCGCCGCGGCCAGCCCGAGCACCCCGAGCGAGATGAGCACCGCCCGCACGCCCTCACGCGAGCGCTTGATCGAGTCGTGGATCAGTCCATGGGAGTGGCCATGATCGTGATCACGATCGCCGTCATGGTCGTGCTGGTGGTCGCTGTCCGCAACGAGCACCGCCGGCTGCGGCATCAGCAGGTGTCGGTGGCGAGGCTGACACTCGTGCGTGTGGAGGCGTGCGCCGTGGCGATGAGGCAGCACTGTCATCGGCTCAAGCTTAAGCTGCGGCCATAAAGCGAGCCCCCCAGGCGAGCCCTAAAGGGGTCGTGACGACCCGTAACCTAGAAGCGGTGTCTTGCCAGCCGTAGCCCTCCGCGGGTTTCGGTCTCGCCCGTCGCCTGAGCGGCAGGGACCATCTCGCTGGTGACGAGCCCGTGCTCGGAGGTGATCTCGTCGACGATCTGGAATGCGTGCGCGATGCGTTCGGGGCGGTCGATGATGATCGTGCAGACCGGAACGTGGCGGCGGACCTGGAAGACCCTGTCCCCGTGCGGGGGATGGTCGCCGTGGAAGCCCCAGATGCCGCGCAGCACCGTGGCGCCGGCGGCGTCGGTCTCGCGCTGCAGGCGGTGGACGATCTCCAGATGCAGTGGGCGACCGTGGTCGGTGACGGCGCTGTGTGAGGTGTAGATCATCAGCTTCTGCCATATCGCGAGGCCGTGCTCGTCGCTGCGGGGCAGCTCGTGCGGTTCGGAGAGCAGCTCACCGTCGCGTTTGCAGACGCGCACGCGCTCGAGGGTCATCAGCGGCTCGGGCAGTAGGCCTGCGAGCTCGGGCAGCACGGCCGCGATCGTCTCCCCCGCCCCGACGGCGATCAGCATCATCGGCGCGGCGGCGTTGCGGGCGAAGAGCTTGGCGCGGTAGCGGCGACCGCCACGAGTGCCGTCGACACCGAGCAGGACGCTGGCGCCGGCGATCCCTCGCTGATGCATGAGGTCGCACAGCGTCACGTACGCAGCAGTGCCATAGACCCGCTCCTGGCGACCGAGATAGACCGTGAGCTTGGTCGCCTCCCCGAGCTCCTCCGGCAATCGCACGTTCCCGACCTCCCCGGACAGCAGGCGTGCACGCTCGAGCGTGATCAGACCGCGGCGCTCGACCTGGAGAAGCAGCTCGAGCATCGACTCGATCCTCGAGCGCTCGTCGACGGCGATCGAGACGACCGGCAGGTCCTCTGAGGAGGTGAGCAGCCGGTCGGTGTGCAGGTGGTGCAGACGGCCGAACCCTTCGGCACCGCGCAGGATGATGCT
>JBOGYJ010000041.1:0-2731 GCA_050696795.1 Solirubrobacteraceae bacterium
GTCGCCCGAGGGGCAGTCTTGCCGTGCCTGCCGCTCTCCGTCGAGACGGGCAGTCTCGCGGCCGTCTCGCACAACGTCGCCGCTGCTGCAAAGACAAGAGGCGGCCACGCGAGCGCATCGAGATACCCGCCGGAAAGGTAAAAGGCAGGTCTCGACCACCCATCTGCGCCCGCCCTCCTCGTCGCCAATCGTCACTCTGAGCAGAGTGACGTGCGGGCCACGAAGTTACGTCCCAGCTCTCGTGTCGGGCCGGGCGCTGGCCGGGAGGCGAGATCGAGCTGGCTAGGGAGTTGGCGCTTCCACAGGGATGCCGTGGTGCTGGCATCCGACTTGGAGCTGGCGGTCATAGGTGAGGACCGCGACGATCTCACCTGCCGCGTGCAGGCCGCGAGCCGTCGCCAAGTGGATTGCGTCGAGCGACCTCACTTCGACCGGGTCGATCAGCGAGGCCTCCTCGAGCAGTGTGCGCCGAAGTGCTGTCAGCTTGACCAGTCCAAGCATCGCCTCGACCGCCGCCATCACACCCTCGCGCTTGCCGAGTCTGCGGGACTCGACGACCAGGAGCTCGCTTGCCCGCCAGGGGTCGAACTGCGCCAGCCTGGCGCGGATCGCGGGAGCGTCGGCTTCGCCCAACACGACACGTCCGAGCGCGGAAGTGTCGAGATAGATCCCGGGCACTCAGCGCTCGCGGTCGTCCGCGAGCAGGCGGTCCGTGGCCCCTGCTGGATGCGGCTCCGCCGTGGCAATGATGTTGTCGAGTACACCCAGGCGATCAGCGAGCAGAGGCGCGTCGGCCCCTGATCTCCGCACCACGATCTCATCCCGATCGAGGTCGTCTCGTTCGATGTCGACGCGCAGCTCCTCGCCGCTGTCGAGCTTCAAGGTGGCACCTTCGCGCATGCCCAAAGTGTCGCACGTCAGCTTGCCAGCGCGGGCTCGCTCAGATTCTGTGAGGCGAATGCCGCGGTGAAGGCGGCCGCCTGCTGGGTTGCCGGCCGGGCGTGCAGGTAGCGCTCGGTCGTTGTGATCCGTTCGTGACCCATCGCTGCCTTGACCGTCACGGTGTCGATCCCGGCAGCGACGAGCAGAGACCCGAACGTGTGGCGGAGGTCGTGCCACCGCAGCGGCCTGAGTCCAATCGCGTCGCGCGCCCGGTTGTAGCGGCGCCCTAAGGCAGTGGCGTCCAGGTGGCGTCCGTAGGCGTTGCACAGCACCAGATCTTCGGGGCTGGTGAAGTCTCGACGGTGTGACAGCCGCTCGAATGCGGCGAGGGCCTGGTCAGACAGCGGGACATCTCTGAAGCTGCCGCTCTTCGGCGCGCCCTCGACGCCGAGGCTGAGCGCGCGGGACACCGTCAGCTTGGCGCCCGCCCAGTTGACGTCCTTCCAGCGCAGCGCGACCAGCTCTCCGCGGCGCAGGCCCGTGTAGGCCGAGAGTCGCACCGCCTCTGCATCCTGCACGTCCTGCCCTGCTTGGCGCCAATGCTCGGCGTCTGTAGCGCCGACCCCTCCTCCTCGCTTCCGGTGGGCTCCAGCCTCCAGAGCACGAGCCAGCGCCTCGATCTCCTCGGGCAAGAAGTAGATGAGCGGTGCCGGCTTGGGCTCTCGGCGAAGCTCGATCCCGACAGTTGGATTGGCGTCGAGCTTGAACCGGCCGGTGGCGCGTCTGGCTCCGTGGTTGAAGATCGCCGCGATCAGGTTGCGATGCTTGTTGACGTTGCGCGCCGACAGGCCACTTGCCGTCATCGATGACAGCAGCCGGCGCACGTCCTCGCCGGTGATGTCGGCCGCCCGGCGATTCCCGAGCTCGGCCATGATCCGACCCTCCGCAACGCCGGCGCCGCGCCGGTGCGAGGTCCCGGGCTCCGCCAGCTTGTACGCGTGGTCACGGAGTGTCGTTGGCTTTGCTCCGTAGTCGGTCGCCAGCCACTGCATGTAGTCAGCTGCGAGCTCCCGGAAGGTGATGCGCTGCACCCCACGACCCTTCTTCGGCTTCTCGGCAAGGTACGCGGCTAGCAGCTCGGCGGCTCGCACATGTGCACGACGCTCGTCGAAGTGGCCGTCGGGAACCCGCCCCTTCCGCGGCACCCAAGCTCCGCTCGGCCCCGGCTCGAGCCATGCGGGCCCGATCCGACGCATCACCTGGCGGTCGCCGTCGCGGAACTTCGCCTCGTAGTACGGCTTCCCGTTGTGAGACCTGATCACGAGCGCGGGAGGAGCGGTCATAGGTCGATCATACGCCTTGGCTACCACGTGGCTACCAACTTTGGTTTGGCTACCACTTTGGCTACCAAACTAGCTTCGCAGGCCGTGATTACAGGCTATTTGGCCTTTCGGAACTCCCCGTATTTACTGGCATCACACCCGCTCCCCATCCCTTTCACGGAGGAGATCGCCGGTTCGAGCCCGGCTGGGGGCACTGGTGACGTTCCTGAAGCTGGCCGCGCTCAAGCGCGGTAGGCCGGTAGGCCGGTAGGCCGGTAGGCCGGTGGGCGAAAGCGAAAGGGGCTCCCTATTCGCGTGTTCAGGCGGCTGCGTCGCGCTCGGGCAGATCGGGGACTGCTGTGGGCCCCGCGAGTCGGTAGCGCATCCCGCCTGCTCGCTTGGCGGCATACATGGCCGCATCCGCTCGCCGGATCGTGTCTCTGAGCGCCAGTCCGGGCGCGGCATATGCCACTCCGATGCTGGCCCGCGGCGCGTGACCATCAAGGCGCGCGAAGTGCACCGAGTCC
>JBOGYJ010000042.1:0-8226 GCA_050696795.1 Solirubrobacteraceae bacterium
CTGTGCGCCGGGATCACGACCTACTCGCCGCTGCGTCACTGGGGCGCCGGCCCCGGCAAGCGAGTCGCCGTCGTAGGGCTCGGCGGTCTCGGTCACATGGCGGTCAAGCTCGCCGATGCGATGGGGGCCGAGGTCACCGTTCTTTCGCAATCGCTGCGGAAGAAGGACGACGGCCTCAAGCTCGGTGCCGGCGACTACTACGCCACCAGCGACGAGGCAACCTTCGAGTCCCTGGCTGGGAGCTTCGACCTCATCATCAACACCGTCAGCGCGAAGCTCGAGATCGGGCGCTTTCTCGGGCTACTCAAAACCGACGGTGCCCTCGTCAATGTCGGGGCTCCCCCGGAGCCGCTACCCGTCGCGGTCTTCCCGCTGTTATTGCAGCGTCGTAGCTTTGCCGGCTCGGCGATCGGCGGCATCCGCGAGACCCAAGAGATGCTGGACTTCTGCGCCGAGCGCGGTATCGGTGCAGAGATCGAACTGATCCCCGCCGACCGGATCAACGAGGCGTGGGAACGGGTGCTCAAGTCCGACGTGCGTTACCGCTTCGTGATCGACAACTCAACGTTGTAGGAGGGACGACCGCGAGCGGCCACTGCCGGTCGCGGCCCGGGCGTGAGTGCCGCAGCAAGGCCAGTAATCAAGTGGACGATCCTTGGGGGCGTAATCTCGTTCGTGGTGTCGGCCTCCGCAAGCGTCTTGGGAACTGTCCTTCGTGTGCATGCGTTCGTCTATGAGCGGACTCACGGGCTCATCGGTCACCGCGTGCTCGGTGTTCCGTGCCTGATGCTTCGCACCACGGGTCGAAAGAGCGGACAGACGCGCGTCAACTCGCTCGTGTACGCAAAGGACGGTGACCGGTACATCGTCGTCGCATCCAAGGGCGGTGACCCGAAGGCCCCGGCATGGTTGCTCAACTTGAGGGGCAAACCAACCGTCGAGGTTCAGATCGGGCGTAGACGCTCGCCCGCGAGCGCTGTTGAGATCGGATCAAGCGACCCGGAGTACCCCGGGCTGTGGAAGCTCGTAAACGAAAAGAACGACAACCGCTACGACGCATATCAGAAGAAAACGACCCGCCGGATTCCACTCGTCGCGCTGACGCCGGCGGCCTGAGAGACTCCGCCCCAAGCGCGGATCGCCCTGTCGGCCACTGTCGCGGCTCCGACCGTCCGAGGTCTGGCCGCCCTCGGCGAACCGGTTGAGGTTGCCAGCGACCCCGTGAGTGAGTTCCCGGTTGTCAGCCTCGGCCGGCCGGTCACCGCCGCTGAGGTCGCCACCGCGCTGGATGACGAGTGAGCAGCAGCTACCTGCTTGACGCCAATGCGTTGATCGCACTAGTGATCGCCGAACACGAGCATCACGGACGTGTCACGGCTTGGACCACAGGTGTGGACAGCGTTGCGCTGTGCCCTATCACCGAAGGCGCCATGGCCCGGTACCTGGTCCGCGTTGGTGAGACGGCCGCTACTGCATCACAACTCCTCAGGGCGCTGCGGCAGTCACCGAGGGTCGCGTTCTGGCCGGACTCGATCCCATACGTAGACGCCTCGCTTGAGCACGTCGCCGGACACCGCCAGGTCACCGACGCCTACCTTGCGTCACTCGCGGCCAACCGCCGGGCGCGGCTAGCGACTCTTGATGAGGCGCTCGCCAGAACGCTCGCCAAGACCGTGGACCTGATCCCCTAGCCCACCCACGCGACCTGGCGAACCATCTGCCGCCAGGCGAACGCATTCGCTCGATTCGCGTCCTCCGGCGACGCGAGAGCTGAGGCGACCTTCTATACGCCACGTGCGTGCCGGCTGATGCTGAGGGCTAGGCTTCCCGTCCCCGTCCCGATTGCTGTTCAACCGAGGAGATCAAATGTCCCGTTTTGCGAAGGTCAACCTGCTCGAGGTGGAGGACTCGGTTTCCGGGCGGGTGGAGGGGCTCGAGGGGCGCTTCGGGCGCAAGCACCTCGACTCCCGCGACCTGGGGGTGAGTCTCTTTCGGTACGCCCCGAGCCTGCGCAGCCCGATGGCTCACAGCCACAAAGAGCAGGAGGAGGCCTATCTCGTCGTTGCCGGCTCAGGTCGGATCCTGCTTGACGACGAGATTCAAGAGCTGAAGCTCTGGGACGTGATCCGCGTCGCACCAGAGGTCGTGCGCGCATTCGAGGCCGGCCCGGATGGGCTTGACGTCGTCGCCGTAGGAGGCCCGAAGCCAGAGGAGGGTGATGGTGTCCGCGCCACCGCGACCTGGCCCGACACGGAATAGCAGGCCGCCTCGCTCACCTCGGCAGCGATCGCTTTGTCATTTTGGCGAGCACGGGGCAGCCGGTCACGGAGCTGCCTGTTCAGTCCAGTCCAAAGCTTCAAATGCTTTTCATCCTCGACGGCGCCGACTTCTCGCTTCAAGACTTCAAAGGCAGACCTTGGTCAGCTCCGTGTCTCGGTCTGGCTAGACCAACCTCTCGGCTTTCCAGGCTCTCGCGGCGACTTCTGCGCGGAACTCGAGCGAGCATCGCCCGGCCAAGAACGCAACACGTCACCGTGCGGGGACCCGGCAAGATCGTCATCGTGAAAGCCGAAGCTTTACACCGTGTAGGGTCCTTGAAATGGCGGATCAAGCAGAAACCAACCAAGCGGAAGGTCCAGAGATCCTCTATCAACCGACCGTCGTCGTGCAGGCCATCGGGGGACCGGACAAACACGTGAGCTTCGCCACCGGCGAAGAAGCTGTCATGGGTATGAACGGAAGACTGGCTGACTTCTACGGGGCCGAGCCAGGCACCTTCTCACCCCGCGCCAGCACCCTCGACTTCGTCGTGGGTGCGACCGCAGCCTGCCTCCTCGGCACCTTTCGGCGGGCTCTCGCAGCGCGCGGCGTCCCCGCCAGTACAGAGGACTTAGCTGCTGACGCGGCCGGGGACGTGGTTGTGATCGACGGCGTCCCGCAGCTGAAGCGGATCATCGTGCACTATCGCCTCACGGTCCCCGCGGATGCTGACGTGGTTGTGATCGAGCGTGCCCACCAGGTCCACCATCGCGCTTGCGCAGTGTCGCGTTCTCTTGAATCCGCGATCGACATCCGCACCGAGCTCGAACTCGTTCAAAGCTGACGCCCACGCCCACGAGCGTAGGCTCTTCCGGTGCTGAGAGTCCGAGTAGCGCCAAAGGTCGCTGAGCGGGTTGTGTTCGTCGAAGCGACCTTGCCTTGTACGCCCATCTGAACCTCCCTCGGTTGGGAACGGTGCGCGATCCCAGCGAGGCATGCTCTCGGTCGGGAACGGTGCGCGATCCCAGCGAGGCACGCTCCGAGCCCAAGGGTGGCCCGCCAGCATCATGCCCGCCGACTGCGACGAGCGCTTTCACAGTGTCGATGCCCGCGACCAGAGATCGCGTTGGCGGCGGAGCGGCACAGTCCAACGCTCGATTAGAGCTCGCTTCTGGGGGACCGCCGCGGCTGCGCATATCGAAATGACGGCGGACTCATGCGTTGCTTGTGCCGTCGATGATGTGCTCGGTCAGAAGCCTGCCTCTCGGGTCGGCATCGGACGGGTTCCCTAAGCGGAACGAATTCCCTGACAAGCCCGGGGCCACGCCGCCCTGGGACTCGTAGTGGCTGCGAGAGTTGTGGCCACGCGCCTCGGCGACGCCGGTGGTGACGGTGAGACTCAGCAGCGTCAGCGCCACGGGATGACGCAAGCACGTTTGCTTCCGGATGGTTGCGGTGGTGGTGCTCATCTCGGGCTTCGGCTGGAGTGAAGGATCGGAGGTAGCGCGTGCGAGCGGACCCGTGTGGCACGGGCGCGGTGCCCTGCTGATTGCGGTGCTTGCGAAGTGGTGCACTCCGGGCCGCCGCTCAGCAGACGAGGGGTGACGAGTGCCACACCCAACGTGAGCACAGCGGTGAAGACCAGCAGGCTCACGCGAGCGCTGAGATACTGCGTCATCACGCCGAGTGCCACGACAGGCAGCGAGAGCCCAAGGTACCCGGCGAGGAACATGCCGGCCAGGGTCTCGGCACGACGGTCCGAAGGGGCGTCCAACGCGACCATCGCCACCACGCCCTTGAAAAGCGAGCCTGCTCCGGCCCCGGTGACCGCACCGCCGAGCAGGAACATCGGCAGGCTCGGTGCCGACAGCCAAACCGACACGACCAGCACGGCGAGGCCGGCCACCATGACCGGGATGCCGCGGGCGATGATCGGGCGGGGGGACTGCGTGCTGATCAACGTTTGACTCATGACCGCCGCAGCGAACACCGTGAACGCAGTAGCCCCGGCGAGTGCAAGCGAGGTGTGGTGAAGCGGTCCCGCAAGGAAGGCCGGCGCCAGTGACGTGAACAGGCCGAAGACCGCGAAGGAGATACCGGCACCGATGCCGGCGGCGACGTAGCGCGAGACCGCGTGGGCGGGAACAGCGACCCCCTGTGGCCGCCATTTCGGACGCGGGAGCACAGGCTCGCGCGTCTCAGGAGTCACGAGAACGCACGCGAGTGCGATCGCCATCGCTCCCAGCGCGACCACGAATGGGACGGTGAGTGGGCTGCGCACCCATTCGGCGAGGCATCCGGCAACCAGTGGACCGATGCCGATCCCACCGAGGTTCGCAGCGGTCGAGACCACCTGAGCGCGACGCAGCGAGGCATCCGGACGGGCGGTGTGGTGCAGCTCCGCGATCCACGCGGTGGCGGTCGCCGTCACCATCCCGACGCCGAGACCGCCGATGAAACGGCCGAGCATCAGCCCCGGCAGTGAGCGCCAGGTCAAGAACACAGCCGCACTGAGCATGCAGCTGAGCAGCGACGGCACGAACAGGCGGCGGCGGCCGTGCCAATCGGAGAGGTGACCGACCGTGAAAAGGCTGATCACGACACCGATTGCGTACGCCGCGAAGATCACGGTCAGCATGAACGAGGAGAAGCTGTCGCGATGCTGGTAGAGCCCGTAGAGGGGCGCCGGCACCGCGTTGTAGGCGAGGACAGTCAGAAACGAGAAGGCGATAGCCCAGAAGCCGATGTTGTGTCGCAGCCGGGTGCCGGTGTTTGCGCTGGGAGTGGAGATTGCGGTCATGGAAGTACGGTCGCGCATCTTGATATCGTCCACAACGCAGAATCTCGCTAACACTCATCACGATAAGCGAACAATCTCATGGAACTCAGACAGCTGCGCGCGTTCGTGGCAATAGCAGACGAGGGCACGTTCACCGCCGCTTCGGATCGCCTGATGCTCGTTCAGTCGGCCGTATCCGCGACGATTCGCGCGCTCGAACGCGAGCTAGGTACGCCTCTGTTCGAGCGGACGACCAGGCGGGTTGCGCTCACCGATGCAGGCCGGGCACTGCTCCCGGAGGCGCGCGCCATCCTCGAGGCATCGCGGCTCGCTGTTGACGCGGTCGATCAGGTCAAGAGCGGCGTTCGCGGAACGGTCTCGATCGGCATCATGCAGGCCACTGCCAGTCACGCGGCGTCGGTGCCGAGGCTGGTCGCCGGCTTCCAAGCCGAGCATCCGCTTGTCACAGTCACGGTCCGACACGTCGGCGGCTCCGAAAGCATCGCCACCCACGTACGCGAGGGCAGTCTTGACCTCGGGATCCTGTCCTTGCCCGGCGCAGTCCCAGGGCTCGAGCTCACCGAGCTCGGCCGTGAGCCGATGCTGCTCGCCTGCCCTCCTGGCCACCCCCTCGCGCAGCGCGCGAGCGTTTCGCTCGCGGAGTTGGCCGACGAACCGTTCGTCGATGGCCCGCCCGGATGGGGAATCCGCACGGTCACCGACGAGGTATTTGCCGCCGCCGGCGTCCGGCGGACGCCGAGGTTCGAAATCAACGACTCGGTGAGCATCGTGCAGTTCGTAGCGGAAGGCCTGGCGATCGCACTGCTACCGCCATCGATCGCCCAGAGCTCGCCGTCGGTACGCCTGGTCCCTCTCGAAGGGGTGGCGCCCGTATTCCGAACCTTGCTCGGCGCGCCCACCGCTCGACGCCCGCGTGCAGCGGTTCGTGCGTTTTCGAAGTTCGTGCTCGCCGGCCTCGAATCAGGGGCACAGCAGTAACCGAGCGAAGCCGCGTCATCCAAGGACAACTCGCAGGAGGCGCCGGACGGCGAGCTCCCTGAGCCTCGCTCAAGTCCGGGTGAGCGGGGCCGACTCACATGGGTCGTGGCGGCGCAGAGATTGCCCACGACGGAGGCGAACGCGACCGCAAACCAGGCCGACGCCCCGCCCAGTTGAGCCGTGACACTGACCGGCCCGAGTACGAAGAATGGGCCGAGCACCAGCACCTTCAGCGTCGTCTCGTGGATCGCGTGGACGGTCAGCCATTTGTGGCCTGTGGCCACGCGCCACCGGTCGCGAAGCTCCGCACGGACCCGCTTGCCCGGCGGCCGGACCGCTCCAGCGGGTTCGGACCTGGTGAGCGCCAACGTCAGCGAACTGACGCCGAAGGTCGCGCTATCGATCATCGGCGAGACTGCTGGTCGGGCCAGGCCGACGATCAGCCCGGCAACGGGGAGTCCCTCCGGCCTCCGCGGTTGCGGTCGTGATGCCCAAGGAGCGAGCGGGCGCGCCGAATCTGGTTCGTCGTGCGACTCCGGCCAGCAGCGGTTCAGAGATCAGCGAGTGACGGCGCCGCCTCGAGGCGGCTCGCGAGCGCGCCCATCGCCAGCGCCGACGCCGCAGCGGCGCCGCCGGCCAGGTCGGTCGGCGCATCGGCGGGGCGCGTGACCTCGACCGGGCGAAGCCGCGCTATTTCGCGGAAGGCGCGCAGCGCGTCGGCGTGCTCGCGCAGGGCGAACACGATGCGGGGGCGCTCACCGGCGCCACCGTCGTCGACCGCCGCCAGCAGTTGATCGAGCGTCCCGTGCCGGCGCAGCAACTCCGCAGCCGTCTTTTCGCCGATCCCTGGCGCGCCGGGCAGCCCGTCGGAGGGATCACCGCGCAGGGCGATGAAGTCCGGCACCGCCGCCGGCGCGACCCCGTAGCGACGCTCGACCTCAGCCGCGTCGACCGTCTGAAAGCCGCTGGTTCCCTGCTTCAGGTAGAGCACGCGGATGCGTTCACCCACGCACTGATACATGTCGCGGTCGCCGGTGAGCAGCAGCGTCTCGCCGCCGGCGGCGGCCTCGAGCTCGGCGTAGGCACCGAGCAGGTCGTCGGCCTCGAGCTCCGCCGCGTCCGCCACGTGCCAGCCCAGCGACCTGAACAGCGCGGGAGCGTTCGCGAACTGCCAGGCCAGATCCTCCGGCATCGGCGGACGCTGGGCGTGGTAGCCGGCGTAGAGCTCGACCCGGTAGGACGCCTGCTCGGCACCGAAGCAGATCACGATCGCGCGGGGCGCGACCTCCGCGGCGATCCTCAGCAGCAGGTTCGTCGCGCCGAGCATCGCGTTCACCGGTCGGCCCTCGACGCCACGGATCGAATCCGGCAGCGCGAAGAAAGACCGGTAGAGCACGAATGGAGCATCGACGACCAATAGCGGCCCAGGCATGCGACGGAACCCTAACCGACGGCGATCTCGGGACCGGTGGTCCCGTCGTAGCGAACCCGGTAGCTGCCGTTGTCGGCCACGCGGACGGAGTAGCTGCCGCTGGCGGCGACGGGGCCCGAGGCGACGGTCCGCCATGCGTCGCCGGCGTTGAACTGGATGCTCACCGTGGCTCCGGGCCGGGCCGGGAAGACGCTGCCGGTGACGGCGTAACCGGTGGTTGGCAGGCGCACCGCGTCGAAGATGTGCACGATCAGGCTCGAGGCCTGCTCGATCGACGCGACCAGGGGGTCGGCGCCCGAGGTCCGTGCGAGCAGCGGCCCGCCGCCCGACGGGCCCGTCGTCGTGGGATTCGTCGTGGTGCCGGTATCGGACCCCGTGGCGGTGCTCGGCGTTGTCGGGGTGGCCGCCGGCGTGGTGCTCGTCCGCACGCCGTGGCTGCTGACGGTGGTGAACGACATCCACGTGCTGGGCGTGCCCAGCGCCTTGCGCAACTGCAGCCCGCTGACAGCAACTGAGCCCTTGGTACCGACGACCTTGGCCTTGATGATCCGCGGCGAGACGCCGCGCTGAAGCACCTTGATGCCCACCAGCGAGCCCTCGACCAGCTTGCCCAGCCGCTTCTCCGCGGCGCCCAACGTGAAGCTCAGCTTCCAGTGGTGATAGGGATTGTTGAGCGCATCGTCGTAAGGATCGGGCCGGCCCACGAGCCACGCCGCGGGCGCGATCGGGAAGACGTTCTGATCGCTCTCGGTCTCGC
>JBOGYJ010000043.1:0-4019 GCA_050696795.1 Solirubrobacteraceae bacterium
AGAGTGCCTGGGCCAGCGGTCCGAGGTTGGGTGTGCCCGGCTCGACCACCACCAGCGACGGGATCATCATCGCCGACGCGTAGTACTGGATGATGAACGCCTCGGTGACGTCGCCGGGATCGGCGTCGGCGGCATTGTCGAGATAGAAGCTCTGGCGGTCCGACAGCACGCCGTCGCGGACCTGCAGCACCTGCGCATTGGCCTCGCCCTCGTGCACCGCGACCGCGATCGCGTCGAAGGTGCCGCCCTGCTCGACGGACACGCGCTGGCGCTCGAGCAGCCGGCGCACAGCCTGCAGGCGGTTGCGCTCGCGGGCCGCGTCCTCATAGCGCCGCTCGGCGGCCGCCTGGTTCATCTCGAACTTCAGCCGCTGCTCGATCTCCTTGTAGCGCCCGGAGAGGAAGGCGATCACGCCGTCGATCCCGGCGCGGTAGTCCTGCTTGCCCACGTAACCCACGCATGGCGCCTCGCAGCGCTTGATGTAATAGTCCAGGCACGGCGAGCCGCTGCGCCGCCCCGGCTGCGGGCCGTCACAGGTGCGGAAGAGGAACACCTTGCCCAGCACCTCGAGCGTCGCGCGCGTGCGCTTGGCGCTGCTGAACGGGCCGAAGTACGCCCTGTCGCGGCGGTGACGCTCGCGCGTGAAGTAGACGCGCGGAAAGTCCTCGTCGAGGCTGATCGCGATGTAGGGATAGGACTTGTCGTCGCGCAACCGGATGTTGAAGCGCGGCTGGTAGTGCTTGATGAAGTTCTGCTCGACGATCAGCGCCTCGGACTCGGTTTGCACGACCAGCGCCTCGATCGTGTCGATCATCGGCAGCAGGTCGCGCCCCGCGCGCGTGCTCGGGTTGGAGAAGTGCGAGGCGACGCGCTTCTTGATCGAAACCGCCTTGCCGACGTAGATGACCTTGCCGCGCGCGTCGTGGAACAGATAGACGCCCGGCTCGTCGGGCAGTTCACGGCGGCGGTCGGCGGCAACGATCGACATCTGAAACGTCAGTCTAGGTCGGCCTCGGCTGCCGCCCGCCGCCCCGCACGTGCTCCACGGACCACGCCTGTCCGCGGCAGCCACCTCGGTCGCAAATCCCTCTGTGAGGGCGACTTCTGACCGGTTGGGCAGCATCGGGGTCGCGAATACAGCTCAGGGATGTATTCGCGACCCCGATGGCGGCGACGCGGATGATGACGCCGCGGTTGTGCCACCAGGCCGTGGACAAAGACTTGACTCATTCAAGAAAACGACGCACACTCAGTATGTGCCCTCGAGTCCGGAGATAGAGCGAATCCTGCGATCCGCGGAGCTGCGCGTGACGCGCCCCCGCGTCGCCGTGCTCAGCGCGGTGCATGAGCACCCGCACGCCGACACCAACTCGATCATCGACGACGTGCGGCAGCAGCTCGGCGAGGTTTCGCACCAGGCCGTCTACGACGTGCTGCAGGCGCTCACGACCGCCGGGCTGCTCAGGCGTATCCAGCCCTCAGGCTCGCTGGCCCGCTACGAGGCGCGCGTGGCCGACAACCACCACCACATCGTCTGCCGCTCGTGCGGAACGGTCGCCGACGTCGACTGCTCCGTCGGCGATGCGCCCTGCCTGACTCCCGCCCAACACCATGGCTACGCGATCGACGAGGCCGAGGTGATCTACTGGGGCATCTGCCCTGACTGCCTGCGGCCCAGCCGCACCACCACCGCGGCGACAGCACCGCAACACCACTGACTCGAGAGGAGTCCCGTGTCCGACCACCCAGACGCACTCGCAGAACAGGAGACCAGCGGAGCGGTCACCACCGACGCAACCGGCGCAGCCGACGCAGCCACTGCCAACGGTGGTTGCCCGGTCGCGCATGACGGCCTCACCAACCCGCTCACCGGCGATCCCAACCAGGACTGGTGGCCCCACCGCCTGAATCTGAGGCTGCTTGCCCACGAGCCCCCGGCGGTCAACCCGCTGGGCGAGTCCTTCGACTACACAGAGGCCTTCAACAGCCTCGACTTCCCGGCGCTCAAGCAGGACATCGCCGAGCTTCTGACCACCTCCCAGGACTGGTGGCCGGCAGACTTCGGGCACTACGGGCCGCTGATCATCCGCATGGCCTGGCACAGCGCCGGCACCTACCGGGTCGGCGACGGCCGCGGCGGAGCCGCGCGTGGCCAGCAGCGCTTCGCCCCGCTCAACAGCTGGCCCGACAACGTCCTGCTCGACAGGGCTCGCCGCCTGCTGTGGCCGGTCAAGCAGAAGTACGGCGCCACGATCTCCTGGGCCGACCTGTTCGTGCTCTCAGGCAACGTCGCGCTCGAGTCGATGGGCTTTCAGACCTTCGGCTTCGGCGGCGGCCGCGCCGACACCTGGCAGGCCGACAGCGAGACCAACTGGGGCTCCGAGACCACCTGGCTGGGCGACGAGCGCACCACGCCCGAGCGCGACCTCGACAAGCCATACGCCGCCACCCAGATGGGCCTGATCTACGTCAATCCCGAGGGCCCCGGCGGCAATCCCGACCCGCTGATCGCGGCCAAGGACATTCGCGAGACCTTCGCCCGCATGGCGATGAACGACGAGGAGACGTTCGCGCTGATCGCCGGCGGCCACGCCTTCGGCAAGACCCATGGCGCCGGACCCGCGGACACGGTCGGCCCGACGCCCGAGCTGAGCCCGCTCGAGCAGCGTGGCCTCGGCTGGAAGGGCGGCTACGGCAGCGGCAAGGGCGCCGACACGGTCGGCTCCGGCCTCGAGGTGATCTGGACCGCAACGCCCACCCAGTGGGACAACAACTACCTGGAGCTCCTGTTCGGGTGCGAGTGGGAGCTCGGGAAGAGCCCCGCCGGCGCCTACCAGTGGACCGCCAAGGACGCAGAGGCGATCATCCCCGCGCCCGACGCCGGCGGCGCGCCGCGCAAGCCGACGATGCTGACGACCGACCTGTCGCTGCGCTACGACCCGGTTTACGAGAAGATCGGGCGGCGCTTCCTGGAGCACCCGGAGCAGCTCGCCGACGCGTTCGCACGCGCCTGGTTCAAGCTCACCCACCGCGACATGGGCCCGATCAGCCGCTACCTCGGGCCCGAGGTGCCGGCCGAGGAGCTGACCTGGCAGGACCCGGTGCCACCCGCCTCGGCCGATCCGATCGGCGAGGCGGAGATCGCGGCGCTCAAGCAGCAGATCCTCGCGAGCGGCCTGAGCATCGCCGAGCTGGTCGGGGTCGCCTGGGCAGCAGCCTCCTCGTTCCGCAATAGCGACAAGCGCGGCGGCGCCAACGGCGGGCGCATCCGCCTGGAACCGCAGCGCAGCTGGGAGGCCAACAACCCCGAGCGGTTGCAACGCGTGCTGGCGAAGCTGGAAGAGCTGCAGGCCGGCTTCAATGCCGCCGGCAAGCAGGTCTCGCTCGCCGATCTGGTCGTGCTCGGCGGCTGTGCGGCCATCGAGAAGGCCGCTGGCGCCGCCGGCTTCGCCGTCTCGGTGCCGTTCACCCCAGGGCGCACGGACGCCAGCCAGGAGCAGACCGACGTCGCATCGTTCGCCTGGCTGGAGCCACGTGCCGACGGGTTCCGCAACTACCTCGCGTCAGGCAACCGTATGCCGGCGGAGCACCTGCTGATCGACAGGGCGGACCTGCTTGCCCTGAGCGCGCCGGAGATGACCGTGCTCGTCGGCGGCCTGCGCGTGCTCGGCGCCAACCACGACAGCTCGTCGCTGGGTGTGCTCACCGAGCGTCCGGGCCAGCTGAGGAACGACTTCTTCGTCAACCTCCTGGACCTGCGCACCACCTGGGAGCCGGCCACGCCCGATTCCTCCGCATTTATCGGCACCGGTCCGAACGGCGAGAGCTGGACTGGCAGCCGCGTCGATCTGGTATTCGCCGCCAACGCCGAGCTGCGCGCGATCGCCGAGGTCTACGCCAGCGACGACGCCGGCGAGAAGTTCGTGCACGACTTCGTCACCGCCTGGGACAAGGTCATGAACCTCGACCGCTTCGAGCTGGCCGCGTAGACGAGCCACATACCAGTCGGGGTGGTCGCG
>JBOGYJ010000044.1:0-11619 GCA_050696795.1 Solirubrobacteraceae bacterium
CGCGGTGAACGTCGCACCGGAGAGCGCGTCGACCCACGCGCCTTCGACGAACATCTGCATCCCGTTCAGTCGCCGAGTTCGGTGCGGCGTCGGTCGACGTACGCCTTCAGCTGCGCCTTCAGGTCGGGATCGAGCTCCGGCTCGACGTACTCCGCCAGGGTCTGCTTGTAGATCTCGGTCGCCCGCGCCGCCGCGTCCTTGCCGCCGTCGCGGACCCAGCGCTCGTAGTTCGAGGTCGACGACAGCAACGGGCGGTAGAAGCACTCGCGGAAGCGCTCGAGCGTGTGCGCGGCGCCGAGGAAGTGTCCGCCGGGGCCGACCTCGGTGTGGGCATCGAATGCCAGCGCCGCGTCGTCGAACTCGATCGGCGTGAACTCGTGGCGCAACTCCTTCAACAGCTCGATGTCGACGATGAACTTCTCGTAGCAGGAGACGAGACCGCCCTCGAGCCAGCCGGCCGAGTGCATGACGAAGTTTGCTCCGGCCAGGAACGTCGGCAGGAACGTCATCAGCGATTCGTAGGCGGCCTGGGCGTCGACCACGGTCGAGGAGTTCAGGGCACCGCCGCCGCGCCAGGGCAGGTTGAAGTGACGGGCGATCTGGCCGGTGCAGAGCACGCCGATGCCGGACTCGGGCGTCCCGAACGAGGGCGAGCCCGACTGCATGTCGGTGTTGGACAGGAACGAGCCGAAGACCACCGGGCAGCCGGGACGGATCAGCTGCGTCAGCGCGATCCCGGCGAGCGCCTCGGCCATCTGCTGCACGAGCGCGGCCGGCAGCGACACGGGCGACATCGCCCCCATCAGCAGGAACGGGGTGACGATCACCGCTTGCCCGGCCTTGACGTACTCGAACATCGCCGAGAGCATGCGGTCGTCGTAGCGCAGCGGCGAGTTGACGTTGATCAGGCTGATCGAGACGGGAGCTCTCTCTATGTTCTCGCGCCCGCCGAAGAGGATCTCGCCCATGCGGACCGTGTCGGCGGCATTGGGCCCGCTGGTGACCGAGCCCATGTAGGGCTTGTCGCTCAGCGTCTGGTGCGCGTAGACCATGTCGAGGTGGCGTGAGTCCAATGGCCGGTCCTCCGGTTCGCAGATCGTGCCGCCGGGCGAGTCGAGCTCGTCGAAGACCTGCGAGAGCTTCACCAGGTTCTCGAAGTCGGCCATCTTGGCGTCGCGGCGAACGTCGCCCTCGCGGATGAAGGGGCACCCGTAGACCGGCGCGAACGCCATGTTGTCGCCGCCGATCGTGAGTGATTTGGCGGGGTTGCGGGCCTGCAGCTCGAACTGGCTGGGCGCCTTGGCGACCTGTTCGAGGATGAAGTCGGGGTCGAAGCGGACACGATTCTCGTCCTCGACGGTCTGGCCGGCGGCGCGAAACAGCTCGACGGCCTCGGGGAGGAGGAACTCGATTCCGATCTCGGAGACGATCCTGCGCCAGCCGCGATCGAGCACCTCGAGCGCGTCCTCGCTGAGGATCTCGTAGCGGGGCATTGAGTTGACGAACATGATTGGGGAGGTATCCTAACGTTCGTGGAACAAGAGTTTCAAGTTTCTACCGGCAGCGGCCCCAGCGCAAGTGGTACCACCGCGATCGATCGCGGCGCCGACCTGCTCGTGCGAGTGCTCGAGGCCGAGCAGCCGGTGGCGGTGACCGAACTCGCGAGCGCGGCCGGCCTGCCCAAGAGCACCGCCTCGCGGCTGCTGTCCGCCCTGGAGCGCCGCGGGCTGGTGGAGCAGGACGGCGACCGCGGCCGACTGCGGCCGGGCCCCGCGATCCTGCGCGTCGCCGAGCGCGGAATGCTCGAGCGCAACCTGGTGGAGATGGCGCGCCCAGCGCTCTCGGCACTGGCCGAGCGCAGCGGCGAGACGGTCAACCTCGCCGTGCCCGGGGCGGCCGGGGTCGAGCACCTGCTGCAGGCCGACGGCCGTCACTTCCTCGGCGCCGGCCAATGGGTCGGGCGCACGGTCGACTTCCACTGCAGCGCCAACGGCAAGGTCTTCCTCGCGTTTGGGCGCGCGCTGGCGCCCGCTGGCGCACGCGCGCTAACTGCACACGCGCCGGCGACGATCACGGACCCGGACGAGCTGCGGAGCGAGCTCGAGCGCGTGCGCTGGGATGGATTCGCCGCCGCCGCCGACGAGCTCGAGACGGGGCTCGCGGCGATCGCGGCGCCGGTGCGCGGCGCCAGTGGCGAGGTCGTGGCGGCACTCAGCATCACCGGACCGACGGTACGGATGACGCCGAAGCGGACCGAGGACCTGTGCGCGGAACTGGTCGAGGAGTCGGACAGGTTGAGTGCCCGGCTCGGATACATCGAGGGAGGGATGCACGCGGCATGACCGACGAAGAGATTCTGCAACTGCTGTACGAGGAGACGCTGACCGGCAACGCGCCGGCGGTGGCCAACGGCGTAAACGAGGGGCTCGAGCAGGGCATGTCGCCCGAGTCGCTGCTGTTCGACGCGCTGATCCCGTCGCTCGAGGAGGTCGGCGCACGCTTCGAGCGCGGCGACTACTTCGTGCCGGAGATGCTGATCGCGGCGCGCGCGATGCAGGGCGCGCTGGACATCCTGCGCCCGCTGCTGGCCGACACCGAGTCCGCTCAGGTGGGTACGTTCCTGATGGGCACGGTCAAGGGCGACGTGCACGACATCGGCAAGAACCTCTGCAACATCATGCTCGAGGGCGCCGGCTTCAACGTGATCGACCTCGGCGTCAACGTCGCGCCGGAGACGTTCATCCAGCAGATCGAGGAGCACCAGCCCGACGTCGTCGGCTTCTCCGCGTTCCTGACCACGACGATGCCGATGTTCAAGGCCAACATCAACGCGATCCAGAAGGCCGGCCTGCGCGACCGCGTGATCGTGATGGTCGGCGGCGCGCCGGTCACCCAGGAGTACGCCGACGCGGTCGGCGCCGACGGCTTCGCGGCCGACGCCTCGTCGGCCGTCAAGAAGGCCAAGGAGCTGATCAAGCTGCGGCGCGAGAAGGTGCTGGCGTAATGGACACCGTCCTGCGCTCGCGGTCGAAGACCGTCACGATCGGGTCCGACAAGCCGTTCTGCATCATCGGCGAGCGGATCAATCCGACCGGCCGCAAGGCCTTCGCCGAGGAGTTGCGGGGCGGCGATCTGTCGACTGTCGAGGTCGATGCGCTCGCCCAGGTCGCCGCCGGCGCGGACATGCTCGACGTCAACGCCGGGATCCCGCTGGTCGACGAGGCCGAGCTGCTGGCGCAGATGCTGCACAAGGTCCAGGAGACCGTCGACGTACCGATCTGCATCGACTCGTCGGTGATCGAGGCGCTGGAGGCCGGACTTGCCGCCTATGAGGGCCGGGCGCTGGTGAACTCCGTGACGGCGGAGGACGAGCGGCTCGAACAGGTGCTGCCGCTGGTCGCGAAGTACGACGCGGCGGTGATCGGCCTGACCAACGACCACACCGGCATACCCGAGACCCCCGAGGAGCGGCTGCGCCACGCGCGCAAGATCTTGAGTGTCGCGCAGGACTACGGCATCAAGCCGCAGGATGTGGTGATCGACCCACTGGCGATGCCCGTCGGCGCCGACACCGAGCTGGCGATGGCGACGTTCGCGGCGATGCGGATGATCCGCGACGAGCTCGGCGTCAACATGTGCGTCGGCGCCTCCAACGTCTCCTTCGGCCTGCCCGACCGGCACACGCTGAACGCAGCCTTCCTGCCGATGGCGATGACGGCCGGCCTGACCGCGGCGATCATGTCCACTGCCGAGGTCTGCGTGCGCAGCGCGCGCGCATCGGACCTGCTGCTGGGCCACGACGCTTGGGGCGCGAATTGGATCGCCGCGCACCGTGCCCGGCTCGTCGTCGCCGCAGCGCAAGCCGAGGGGGCTGCCGCCTCGTGAGCGGTGCGGCTCCGCAGCGGTCGGCTCGCAAGCGCGACACGCTGCGCGCCGTCGAGGAGGAGCTTGCCGCGCCCGGCGACGGCTCAGAGCGCGTTCGCTTGAAGTTCCTGCCCGACGGCGCCGAGGTGCGCGTGCCGAGCGGCACGCCCGTGTTCGACGCCGCCAGCTGGAACGGGATCGCGATCGACTCGACCTGTGGCGGCTACGGCACCTGCAAGAAATGCAAGGTGCGGGTCGTCTCGGGAGAGCTGCCGGTCGGCTCGGTCGATCCGCGTGCGTTCACGGCGGCTGAGCTCGATGACGGCTGGCGGCTGGCCTGCCGCGCGATTGCGCGCGAGGACCTGGTCGTGGAGGTGCCGCCGCTGCAGACTCGGCCCAAGGCAGCACTGGCCGGGGTCGGTCGTCATGTGATCCTGCGCCCGTCGGTGCAGAAGCGTCACGTGGTGTTGGAGGAGCCGACGCTGGAGGATCAGCGGCCGGACCTCCGCAGGCTGCTGGACGCGATCGACGACCTCGAGCCGACGGCGTCGATCGAGCTGCTGCGCTCGCTCGGGGGAACCCTGCGGTCGGCGAACTTCGACGTGACCGCGGTGGTGGCCGACGAGGAGCTGATCGCCGTCGAAGCCGGCGACACGACCGATCGCCGCTTCGCGATCGCCTTCGACCTCGGCACGACCACGGTCGTCGCCACGCTACTCGACCTCGACTCGGGCCAGCCACTGGCGGTGCGCTCGATGCTCAACCGCCAGCAGCCGTTCGGCGCCGACGTGATCACGCGCGTGTCGGCGACGATGATGGACGAGGCCGCGCTCGGAATGCTGCAATCGGCGGCCCACGCCACGCTGGCCGAGCTGACCGACGAGGTCCGCGGGGACGCCGACGTCGCGCCGGACGAGATCTACGAGATCACGGTCTGCGGCAACCAGACGATGATGCAGATCGCGTTGGGGATCGATCCCGAGCCGCTGTCGATGGCGCCGTTCACGGTCGCGACCAACAGCTTCCCCAATGCGCGGGCCGCCGACTTCGGGGTTCCGGTGCACCCGTGCGCGCACGCATTCGTGTTCCCCTCGCTGGGCGCCTACGTCGGTGGCGACATCGTAGCCGGCATGCTCGCCACCGGGATGACGCGCGACCAACGGCTGCGGCTGTTCATCGACGTCGGCACCAACTCGGAGATCGCGCTCGGCTCCAACGAGCGCGTGCTGGCCACGGCCGCACCGGCTGGGCCGGCCTTCGAAGCGGCGCAGATCCGCTGCGGTATGCGCGCCGCCGACGGCGCGATCGAGGGTGTCAAGATCGACGGCGACTCGCTCAAGCTGCAGGTGATCGGTGACGTCGAGGCGGTCGGGTTGTGCGGATCGGGCGTGGTCGACGTGGTGGCCGAGCTCGTGCACAGCGGCCTGCTCGATCATTCGGGGCGCTTCGCGGAGGTGGAGGCGGTGGCGGTGGAGCGGCCTTTGCTGGCGGAGCGCTTCGCGATCATCGGCAAGGAGCGGGTGTTCGTGTTGCACCCGCGCGGCTCCTCGGCCGAGGAGTCGGTGTTCATCTCGCAGCGCGACGTGCGCGAGCTGCAGTTCGCCAAGGCCTCGATCGCGACCGGCTGGCAGATCCTGCTGCGCGATCTGGGGGTTGAGCCCGGTGCAATCCAGCAGGTGCTGCTGGCCGGCAGCTTCGGGTCCTACCTGACACCGCTCAGCGCCGTGCGCATCGGCCTGGTACCGAAGCTGGCGCTGCCAAGGATCATCTCCGCCGGCAATGTCGCCGGTGAGGGTGCGAAGATCGCGGCGCTGTCAGCGCGCGAGCGGGCAGAGGCGGACGCGATCCTGCGGGAGGTCGAGTACGTCGAGCTCTCCGGGCGCTCGGACTTCAACGATCTGTTCATCGACCAGCTGGCGTTTCCGGGATGAGTGGTGCTTTGGTGATCTTGTTCGCTTCGGGGGCGACAGCGCTGCGATGAAACGCGTGGCGGTGATCGCCTGCGGAGCGCTCGCACTCGATGTGCGCGCGATCGCGCGACGTCGCGGCTGGGAGGTGGACCTCTATCCGGTCCCGGCACCGCTGCACAACCGGCCCGAGCAGATCCCTGACGCGGTGGCGGCGGAGATCGTGAGGCTGGACGGCGACTACGAGCGCGTGGCGGTCGCCTACGGTGACTGTGGCACCTATGGAGCCCTGGACACGCTGCTCACCGAGCGCGGAATCTTGCGGCTCGACGGCGAGCACTGTTACGACGTGTTCGCCCGTGACGAGGTTCGTGCGGCGATGCAGGAGCAGCCCGGCACCTACCTGCTGACCGACTTCCTCGCTCGCACATTCGAGCACACAGTCGTGCGCGAGCTGGGACTGGACCGCCATCCTGAGCTGCTCGACGATTACTTCCGCCACTACACGCGCGTCCTCTGGCTGGCGCAGCGGCACACGCCGCAGAACCAGGCGGCCGCCGAGCGCGCCGCCGCGCGGATCGGATTGCCGCTGGAGGTTCTGGATGTCGGCAACGCCGGGCTCGAGCGCGCACTCGAGCGGCTGGTCGCGCCGGCACTGGGCACCGGGGCCGCGGCCGGGCGCGGCGCAGCAGCGGTCAGTCGCTGAGGTCGGTGACGATCGCCCCGAGTGACCTGAGCTCGTCGAGCGCGCGCTCGCCGTCACCGGGCCGGACATCGACGGCGCGGGTGGCGGATGTGTCGACGGTGACGGTCAGTCCCTCACGCACGGCGTCGCGAGCGGTGCTCAGCACGCAGTAGTCGGTGGCCAGGCCGACCACGGTCACGGCCGTGATGCCCTGCTCGCGCAGCAACTGGGCGAGCTCGTCGGACTCGAAGGCCGAGTAGCCGTCGGTGTCCGAGCTCTGACCCTTGTCGATGATCGCGTCGATCCGGTCTGTCTCCAGCGCGGCATGCAGCTGCGCGCCGTCGCTGTGCCGGACGCAGTGCGCCGGCCACGGTCCTCCCTGCGCCGCGAACGACGGGTGGTCGGGCGGATGCCAGTCGCGGGTGGCGATCACCGCTGCGAAGCGGGGATCGCGCGCGAGCTGGTTCAGCCGCGGGGCGATGTCGTCTCCGCGTGGAACCGCCAGCGTCCCGTCCGGCGGCGTGAAGTCGCGCTGGAAGTCGACGATGATCAGCGCCTCGGCCATCTGGAGCCAAACCCTACGCGGTGTACGATCGCAGGCACGCGCTACCGCTGCGCGGTGTACGATCGCAGGCACGCCGGTGTACGATCGCAGGCACGCGCTACCGAGGTCACGAATACATCCCTGAGCTGTATTCGTGACCTAGGTGTGGGCAAAGCGGCGGGCGGGCAGCGCGGTACATCAACAGTGACCTCGGTGTGGGCAAGGCGGGCGGGCAGCGCTGTGCATCAACCGTTCTCCTGTGTTAGCGTTCACATTCCGCCCGCCGATGGCCGACGGCCTGGGCGTCACCGTGGTTGCGGCTCCCAACGACTGGTTTGGAGCCACGACGAGGAGACAAGAGGAGAGTTTGATGCACGTCGGCACCGATGAGCTCGAGTGCTGGTTTCTGACCGGAAGCCAGCACCTGTACGGGCAGGAGACGCTTCGCCAGGTCGCGGCGCAGAGCGCTGAGATCGTGCGCGAACTGGACAGCGCACCCGAGATCGCCGTGAAGATCGTCCCCAAGCCGGTACTCACCGGCTCGGATGAGATCCGGGACATGTGCCTGGCGGCCAACGCCGCCCCGGGCTGCATCGGCGTGATCGCCTGGATGCACACGTTCTCCCCGGCCAAAGCATGGATCGCCGGGCTGGAGGCGCTGCAGCAGCCACTGCTTCACCTCCATACCCAGGCGAACCGCTCGCTGCCGTGGGGCACGATCGACATGGACTTCATGAACCTCAACCAGTCGGCGCACGGCGACCGCGAGTTCGGCTACATCTGCACCCGGCTCGGCGTGCGCCGCAAGGTCGTGGCCGGACATGTGAGCGACCCGGCGACCCGCTCACGGGTTGCGGCATGGTTGTGCGCCGCCGCCGGCTGGCGCGCCTCGCGCAGCCTGCGTGTCGCCCGCTTCGGCGACAACATGCGCGACGTCGCCGTGACCGATGGCGACCGCGTCGAGGCGCAGCGCACGTTCGGCTGGTCGATCCAGGCACACAGCATCAACGACCTCGTCGACGCCGTGGCGCAGGCACCGGCCGATGCCGTCGACGCGATCCTCGCCGACTACGAGCAGCGCTATGACGTCGTGCCCGCACTGCGCGCGGGCGGCGAGCGCCACGGATCGCTGCGTGTCGCCGCAGAGATCGAGGCCGGCCTCCGGAGCTTCCTGCAGGAGGGGGACTTCTCCGCGTTCACCACCAACTTCCAGGACCTGGGCGCGCTCAAGCAGCTGCCCGGCATCGCCCCGCAGCGGCTGATGGCCGATGGGTACGGGTTCGGTGCCGAGGGTGACTGGAAGACCTCCGCGCTGCTGCGCGTGATGAAGGTGATGGGCGCCGGTCGCCCGGGTGGCACCTCGTTCATGGAGGACTACACCTATCACTTCGGCCCCGGCGAGCCGCTGATCCTCGGCGCCCACATGCTCGAGGTCTGTCCGACGATCAGCTCGGAGCAGGCGCGCTGCGAGATCCATCCGCTGGGCATCGGCGACCGCGAGGACCCGGTCCGGCTCGTGTTCGACGCCGACTCGGGCCCCGCCTTCGTGGTCGGCATCCTCGACCTCGGCGACCGCTTCCGGCTGGTGGCCAACACGATCGAGATCGAGGGGCCGGTCGAGCCGCTGCCGAAGCTCCCGGTGGCGCGCGCGACCTGGAAGCCCGCGCCGAGCCTGCCCACCTCGGCCGAGTGCTGGATCACCGCCGGCGGCCCGCACCACACGGTCCTGACCACGCAGATCGACCGCGCGGCGCTCGAGGACCTGGCAACGATCGCCGGCGTCGAGCTGGCCTGGATCGACGAGTCCAGCACCACCGCGGACTTCACCCGCGAGCTGAACTGGAACGCCGCCTACCACCGCATGGTGCAGCGATGAGCAGGACGAACGCTGCGCTCTCGATCGGGATCGATTACGGCACGCTCTCCGGGCGGGTGCTGGTTCTGGACCTCGACAGTGGCGCCGAGCTGGCAGGCGTCGATGTGCCCTATTCGCACGGCGCGATCGAGGACACGTTGCCGGGTAGCGACGAGCGGCTCGAGCCCGATTGGTCACTGCAGCACCCGCTCGACTACGTCGATGTCGTCGAGCGCGGAATCCCCGAGGCGCTCTCGCGCGCCGGGGTCGATCCGATGCGCGTGATCGGCATCGGCGTCGACGTCACCTCGTGCACCGTTCTGCCCACCAGCGAGGACGGCACCCCGCTGTGCCTGCAGAAGCAGTGGCGCCGGCGACCGCACGCGTGGCCGAAGCTGTGGAAGCACCACGCGGCCCAGTCGCACGCCGATCGGCTGACCCAGCTCGCCCAGGAGCGCAACGAGGCCTTCCTGGCGCGTTACGGCGGGCGCATCTCCTCCGAGTGGTACTTCCCGAAGCTGCTGCAGCTCTACGAGGAGGACCGCGAGGTCTACGACGCCACGGCCAGCTTCATCGAGGCGACCGACTGGATTGTCTGGCAGCTGACCGGCGAGGAGCGCCGCTGCAGCTGCGCCGTCAGCTACAAGGCCTTCTGGTCACCCGAGTCCGGGCTGCCGTCGGCCGACTATTTCGACGCCGTATCGAGCGGCTTCTCGGGCTCCGTTGGGAAGCTGGGCAGCGACTTCGCGCCGCTCGGCACGTGCGCCGGGACGCTGCGTCCCGAGCTGGCCGAGCGCCTCGGCCTGCGCTCCGACGTTGCCGTGGCCGTCGGCAACGTCGACTCGTTCGTCTCGGTTCCGGGGGCCGGCGTCGAGCGTGCGGGCACGCTCGTGACCGTGGTCGGAACCTCGATCTGCGACATGGTCGTACATCCCGAGGAGATCCTGCTCTCTGGAATCACGGGCGTGGTGCGCGACGGCATCCTGCCCGGACTGTACGGCTACGAAGCGGGCCAGCCGGCCGTCGGTGACATGCTCGGCTGGTACGTCGGCAAGCTGCTCGGCGCCGAGCGCGAAGAGCTCGGCGACCGCCATGACGCGCTCGCGGCAGCCGCCGGGGAGCTCGCCCCCGGCTCGACCGGTTTGGTCGCGCTCAACTGGTGGAACGGCAACCGCTCGATCCTCGCCGACGCCGACCTCTCCGGCGTGATCGCCGGCCTCACGCTCTCGACGACGACCGCGGAGGTCTACCGCGCGCTGCTCGAGTCGATCGCATTCTCCGCGCGACGGATCATCGACAACTTCACCGACCACGGACTGACGATCGACCAGCTCGTCGCGTGTGGCGGCATTGCCGAGAAGAGCCCCGTGCTGATGCAGATGCTCGCCGACATCACCGGCCGCTCGGTGCACGTGCCGGCCTCCTCGCAGATCCCCGCGCGCGGGGCGGCGATGTTCGGCGCCGTCGCCGCGGGCACGAGCGGACTGCACTCCGGGGGCTTCGGTGACATCGGCGAAACGGTGCAGCGGCTACGCCCGGAGATCGGGCATCCATACTCTCCCGACGCGGCTGCAACCGAGGTCTACGACCGCGTCTATCAGGCCTACCGCGGACTGCATGACGCGCTCGGAGTCGAGCACGTCGAGTGGCTGCACGGGCTCAAGTCTCTGCGCAGAGAATCACGTGGGGCTGCAGCGCAGGTCGCCCCGGTCGCGTGACCCCCTCCACGCCCCTAACATTGCGGCGTGGCGGAGATGCAGACCGGCGGTGGTGAGCGGCCACCCGCGATGACCGATGTCGCAAGGGCGGCAGCCGTCTCGCACCAGACGGTTTCACGCGTGCTGAACGGTCACCCGAACGTGCGCCCGGCGACGCGCGCGCGTGTGCTGGCCGCGATCGAGGCGCTCGGCTACCGGCCGAACCTCGCCGCCCGGGCCCTCGCCAGCGGGCGCTCGAATCAGCTCGGCCTGGTGACCATGAACACGATGCTGCTCGGCCCGATCGCGACGCTGTACGCCGTCGAGCAGGCAGCGCGCAGCGCCGGCTACTCGGTCTCGGTCACGAGCGTGCGCTCGCTAGATCGTCACTCGCTGAGCGAGTCGGTCTCGCGTCTTGTCCAGCAATCGGTCGCGGGCGTGATCATCATCGCCCCGGTTGCCAGTCGCGACTCGGCACTGGATGCGCTGCCGGCCGAGCTGCCGGCCGTGGTGGTGGAGGCCGACCCCGAGTCGGCAGTGTCGGCGGTGACGGTCGACTCGCAGCTGGGCGCCGCGCTCGCGACCAGGCACCTGCTCGAGCTCGGGCACGAGACCGTCTTCCACATCTCCGGGCCTCGCGACTGGATCGAGGCTCAACACCGCATCGTCGGCTGGCGCCGGACCCTCCAGGAGGCCGGGGCGCGCGTCCCCGAGGTGATCTTCGGTGACTGGTCGGCGCAGGCGGGCTACGACGCCGGACATGTGCTGGCGACGCTCCCCGATGCGACGGCCGTATTCGCGGCCAACGACAACATGGCGCTGGGGCTGTTGCGCGCGCTGAGCGAGCAGGGTCGCTCGGTTCCGGGCGACATCAGCGTGGTCGGCTTCGACGACATCGCCGAGGCCGGCTTCTTCATGCCGCCGCTGACCTCTATCCGCCAGGACTTCGCCGAGATGGGCCGTCGCAGCGTCGAGTTGCTGCTGCGCCAGGTCGAGACCGCGACACGTGGCGTCGAGCACATCACACTGGTGCCGGAGCTGGTGCTGCGCGAAAGCACGGCGCCGCC
>JBOGYJ010000045.1:0-18849 GCA_050696795.1 Solirubrobacteraceae bacterium
GACCGGGAGCGGCGGCGGGCCGGCTCGGCAGCCGGCGGCGCGAACGCGGCGCGCTCGATGTGCCGCTCGAGCAGGCTGAGCGCACGGGCGCGAGCGTCCGCGGCGCGCTCGGGCTCCCACGAGCGCAGGCCGGAGTACGGCGTGCGTGGCTCCAGAACGGGAGTCCGGGGTTCGTCGGTCATTGGCGGCTTCCCTCCTTTCCCGCCAATGCGGCGAGTTGCTCGCCGCATTGGCGGCGGGCGCGCGCGAGGCGCGAGCGCACGGTCCCGATCGGGAGCTCGAGTGCCAGGGCCACCTCGTCATAGCTGAGCCCGCCGAGCGCGTACAGCAGCAGCACGTCGCGGTCTCCCTGGTTCAGCTCGGCCACGGCGGCGGCGATCAGCGCCGACTGGCGTTCGGCGTCGGCGCGCTCGACTGCGGCGGCGAACTCGTCCGGCGCGAGCTCGCGCCGGCCACCGCTGCGCCCGTGGGCGCGCAGCGCTCTGGTCTCCGAGCGCCGCCGCCGAGCGAGCAGCCGCGAGGCAATTCCGTACAGCCAGGGGCGCGCGCTGTCGGCAAGGGGCTGATAGCGGGCGCGCGCATCGAAGGCGACGGTGAACACCTCGGCGGCCAACTCCTCGGCTTCGCCCGGGTGACGGCGCCGCAGGTAGCGGTGGATCTCGTCGAAGTGACGCTCGAAGATCACGGTGAACTCCTGCGGCGCCGCGATCGAGGCCGCGATGACTCTGGCGTCGTCGGACTCGCTGTTAGCGTGCGGGGATAGGCGGTTACACACGACGGGTTGCAGAGTGTGCATCCTCTTGGACTCGGTGGGTGGATCTGACTTCTGCCCGGTTGATTCCCGATACCCGCAGAGCGGTTCTCGCGCGAGCTCGCGCGCGGATGAACTAGTCTCTGCCCTGCCCCTGATGGCTGACACACAGCACAAACAGCAGAGGCCGAGGCCGCGTCACCGCGGCGACGAGGCCCAACGCGTGAGAACGCAGGAGATGTTCAGGAACCGGCTGATCGAGTCGCGCCTGACCCCCAATGCAATCTCGCTGACCGGCTTCACGCTCAACCTCGCCGCCGCGGGACTGGTCGTCGGGCGTTTGTTCTTCCTCGCCGGGATCGCCTTCATCGTCGGGTCGGTCATGGACACGCTCGACGGGCGCTACAGCCGCATGTCGGGCAAGGGCACCCAGTTCGGGGCGTTCCTGGACTCGACGCTCGATCGGCTCGAGGAGGGCATCGTGCTGACCGCGGTCGGCGCCTACTTCGCCTCCCAGCACGACCAGGCAGCCGTCGCCGCCGTGGTGGCCGCCGTGCTGTTCTCGCTGATGGTCTCCTACACGCGCGCGCGGGCCGAGGCGCTGGGCGTGCAGTGCAAGGTCGGACTGGCCACACGCCCCGTGCGCGTGGTGATCCTCTCGATTGGCCTGGTGCTGGCGCGCGGCGCCTCTATCGGCCACTTCGAGCTGCTGGCCCCCGCCGTGTACGTGCTCGCCGCGCTCAGCCTCCTCACCGCCTGCCAACGCATCTGGCACGTACGCCGGGAGCTGACCAGAGCCGCCGGCGGGGCAATCTAGGCGCTGGCGATGGCGCCGGCGGGGCGCCGAGGCTCACTCGGACGCGGCGCAAGAGAGCGCATCCTCGCGGCAGCGGCGGAGCTGTTCGCACGCCAGGGCTTCAACGCGACCGGCGTCAACGAGCTGCACAGGGCCGCCCGGGTATCGAAGCGCACGCTGTATCAGCACTTCGAGTCCAAGGACGATCTGATCCTCGCCTACCTCGCCGAGCACGGCCGCGCCGGCCCCACCGACGCGCTGCTGAGCCGCGAGGATCTGACACCGCGCACGCGCCTCCTGGAGCTGTTCACCGCACTGGCCGATCCGGCGACCATCGTGCCGGACCCGCTCGTCGCCGCCGCCGCCGAGTTTCCCGATCGCGAGCATCGCCTCCACGTCGCGGTCACCGAGCACACGCGGCGGTTCGCCGACCGCCTGACCGCGCTGGCGCGAGCCGCGCAGGCGCGGGAGCCCGAACGGACCGCGCGACGTTTGGTGACGGTCTACGACGGCGCCTGCTGCCGGCTGCTGGTCGAGGATGTGGCCACCGTCGTCTCCGACACGTACCTGATGGCCACGGCGATCCTGCGTGACGAGATCGACTGAGCCCGCGATCCCACCCACCGTCACGCCAAACCGATCGGTTTACCTCAGTGTATGGGTGACGTCAGTGAATCTCGATTTGGGAACCGATCGGTGTAACCGAGCGCGTAAGCTGGCGTACTACCGCTATCCGCCGCGCCACCACGCCGGCCACAACGTCCAGAAGGGACATCGATCAGTGAGCACCAAAGCGACCTCCACGAACGGCTCCTCCGTCGGGCCTGCGCGCTACCAGCACGAGAAGGTGCGCGTGGCGATCATCGGCACCGGCAACTGCGCCAGCTCCTTCGTCCAAGGCGTCGAGTACTACAAGAACGCCGACCCGGGCCAGCCGGTCCCCGGCCTGATGCATGTCGACCTGGGCGGCTACCACGTGCGCGACATCGAGTTCTCGGCGGCCTTCGACATCGACGTCGAGAAGGTCGGCAAGGACCTCAGCCAGGCGATCTTCTCCGGCCAGAACAACACGCTGAAGTTCGTCGACGAGGTCCCGAACCTCGACATCCCCGTGCAGCGCGGGATGACGCACGACGGCCTTGGCAAGTACCTCAAGGAGAAGATCACCAAGGCGCCCGGCCCCACGGCCGACATCGTCGGGATCCTCAAGGACACCAGGACCGACGTGGTCGTCTCCTACCTGCCGGTCGGTTCCGACCAGGCCACCAAGTGGTACGTCGAGCAGATCCTCGAGGCCGGCTGCGGCTTCGTCAACTGCATCCCGGTGTTCATCGCGGGCGAGGACTACTGGAACGACCGCTTCGTCAAGGCCGGCCTGCCGATCGTCGGCGACGACATCAAGTCGCAGGTCGGCGCGACGATCGTGCACCGCACGCTCGCTCGCCTGTTCCACGACCGTGGCGTCAAGCTGCTGCGCACCAGCCAGCTCAACGTCGGCGGCAACATGGACTTCTACAACATGCTCGAGCGTGAACGGCTGGAGTCCAAGAAGATCTCCAAGACCCAGGCCGTGACCTCGATCATGGGGCACACACTGCCCAAGGACGACGTCTACATCGGCCCGTCGGACTACGTGCCGTGGCTGACCGACCGCAAGTGGGCACACATCCGCCTGGAGGGCCAGGCCTACGGCGACGTGCCGCTGCAGTTGGAGACCAAGCTCGAGGTCTGGGACTCCCCGAACTCGGCCGGCATCGTCACCGACGCGGTGCGCTGCTGCAAGCTCGCGATGAACCATGGGCTCGGCGGCCAGCTCGACGGCCCCAGCTCGTACCTGATGAAGTCGCCCAAGAACCAGCGCCCCGACGACGAGGCGCGGGAGGCGACCGAGGAGTTCATCGCCAAGTACTCGCGCGTGCAGGCCGCCAAGGCCGACGCCGCGAAGGTCGCGGTCGCGTAGCGCCAAACGTTCGCGGTTAGCGCCGGCCACGCGCAGCACCTGCGCGGCTCTATGCTGCCTGGTATGACCCGCAAGCCGGCCGCCTGGCTGCTGTCGATGGTGGTCGGGGTCGCCGTGCTGGCACCGGTCACGGCTGCCGCCAAGACCAAAACCAAGACGCAGATGCAGATCAACCCCGCGGTGCAGTTGCAGGCGCTCTCATGCGCGTCAACCGGCAACTGCAGCGCCGTGGGGGCCTACGACGACGCGCTCGGCGACAGCCAGAGCCTGCTGGTCAGCGAGGTGCGCGGACGCTGGCGCGGCGCCGTCGAGGCGCAGGCACCGCCCGGCGCCGCAATCACGCCGTTCAAGCTCTCCGACGGCGGCGGGCTCGCGGATATCTCCTGCGCGGCGCCGGGTGATTGCACGGCGGTCGGCCGCTACACCGACGCCCATCGCACCGACCACGGCGTGGTCTTCAGCGAGGTGCACGGGCATTGGAGCACGGGCGTGCCCCTGCGGCTGCCCGTCAACGCGATCAGATCTCCCAAGCCCAAGTCCTCCACCGTGGACCTACTCGTCCTCGCCGGGGTGTCGTGTAGCTCGGTCGGCAACTGCCTGGCGGTCGGCAACTACGAGACCAACGCAGAGGTGTGGGAGGCGATGATCGTCGTCGAGCGCGACGGCCATTGGTTGCGGGCGATCACGGCACCGCTCCCGGCCGGCGCGCCGATCGCGGGCCAGAACGCGGTGCTGCTGTCGGTCACCTGCAACGCCGCCGGCCAGTGCTCGGCCGCCGGCGAGTACGTCGATTCCTCCGGCCACCAGCAGAGCCTGCTGGTCAGCGGCAGCGGTGAGAACTGGTCGGCCGCGCCCACACCGGCGCCGCCGAACGACGCGAACTCCGACCCGAATATCCTCCCCGCGTCGATCGCCTGCGCGAGCGGCGGCGAGTGCGCGGCGGTGGGAACCTACATCAACCCGTTGCAGAACTCGCTCGGCCTGCTGCTCGACCAGGCCGGCGGTCAGTGGGCTCCCAGCACGGGCGCGACGCTCCCGTCGAATGCGGCGCCGGTCGGGACGGTCGGGGACCAGACCGTGGTGCTGTCGTCGGTCGCCTGCCCGCAGGCCGGTTCGTGTACGGCGGTCGGCTGGTACTTCGACAACGACGAGAACGGCCAGGGCCTGCTGATCGCCCAGAACGGCGGGGTGTGGCAGCCGGGCGTCGAGGTGACGCTGCCGACCAACGCGGTGAATGGCTTGGAGAAGCAGTCGGCCGGACTCGACTGGATCTCGTGCGGCTCGCCGGGCAACTGCCTGGCGACCGGCGTCTATACCGACATCGGCTACAACTCGCAGGGCCTGCTGCTGTCCGAGACGGGCGGCGTCTGGCAGGCCGGCCTCGAGTCGCCGCTGCCGCGCAACGCCGGGAGCGTCCAGTATGCGGCCGCCAACCAGTCAGACTGCACCGGCACCGGCGACTGCACCGTGATCGGCCAGTACAACGATCGCCTCGGCAACGTGCTCGGCTACATGCTCAGCGAGCAGGGCGGAGCCTGGCATCACCCCACCGAGCTGCGGCTGCCGCCCGCCAACACGGCCGAGGCGCGGCTCTCGCTGGTGGCGATCCTGATTCCCGCGGAGCATTCAGCGCGGCTCGCACGGATCCGCTCCGCACACCACTACGACTACGAGTATCAGGCGGTCGAGGCAGGTACCGCGGGCGCCGTCTGGTATGCCACGGATGGCGGCAAGCGTGTGCCGATGGCGGCCGGCACGACGCGGATCGATGCCCCCGGCCGGTTCAAGCTGCGACTGCAGCTGACCGCTGCCGGCCGCAAGCTGCTGACGGGGACCAAGCATGTGCGCGTGTCCGTGGTCGCGGCCTTCAAGCCGCGTGGCCATCACCGCACCCTCAGCGCCGGCGCGAGCTTCACGCTCAGCTGATCCGTCCGGCCGCGGCTGACCGGCCTGCGCAGCTGCGTAGACTCACGCCCTGTGCCAGAACAGCGGCTCGCGATCGCGCAGGTGAGCCCCTTCGCCTGGGAGACCAAGACCGAGATCGGCGATTACGTTCGGCTGCTCTCGCAGGAGCTTCACCGGCGCGGCCACCGCGTCCTGATCATCGCCCCGTCGAACTCGGCTGAGCTGGTGCACGAGAGTCGCAAGCTGCTACGCGGCGGCCAGGCGAAGGCCGAGTCGGTGCTCGCGCGCGCCGATCAGGCGCCGTTGCTGCTCGGGGTGGGCGAGGTCCTGCCCTTCTCCCCGGCGCGGCGGCGTGCCGGGTCGCTGCCGGTCGATGTCGCCCGCACGATCGAGGAGGCGTTGACAACGCTGCCGCTCGACCTCGTGCACGTACACGAGCCGTTCGCGCCAAGCGCCTCCAGCGCCGCGCTTCGCACCGCGCGGGCGCTCAGCGTCGGCACCTTCCACAACCCCACCGAGCGGCTGCTCTCGACGCAGTTCGGGCGCCAGCTCTCGCAGCTGCTGTTCAGCCGTCTCGATGCCCGCATCGCCTCCTACGAGGCAACGCGCGTGCTGATGGATCGCTACTTCCCGACGGACTACCAGATCGTGCTGCCGGCGGCCGAGAGGCTGGCGCCGGTGTCGCGTACAGCCAGAGGCGGGCCTTCTCTGCATCTGACGTTTGTCGCCGACGAGGAGCGCGCGGCACTCCGTGGCTTCCTGCGCGCGCTGCGGCTGCTGCCCGCCGACACGAGTTGGCGCGCGACGATCTGGTCCTCGCGACCGCTGGCCACCCCGGCCGCGCTCGGAGGCCGGCTGGCCACGCGTGTGCGCTTCGTCGACGCCGAGACGACGCCGATGCAGGAGGCGCTGGCCGATGCCGACGTGCTGGTGCTCGGCTCCGACGGCGTCATGCCGACACCGGGTCTGCTGGTCGCGGCGCTCGCGAGCGGCATCGTGCCGGTGGCGACCAGCATCCCGGTGTACGCCGAGCTGCTCGCCGACGGCGCTCGCGGGCTGCAGTACGCACCCGGCGACGCACAGACGCTCGCCGCCAACCTCAGCCAACTGCTCGCGGACGGCGGGCTGCTCTCCACGCTGCGCGAGCGGGCGCAGCCGCTGCGAGCCAAGCTGAACTTCGGACGCGTCGCCGACGACCTCGAGCAGATCTACGGGCGGCTCGTCGCGCGTCGGCACGACCGCCGTCCGCACAACCTGAAGGCGGCGAGGATCGTCGCCGGCCGGCCGCTGATCGACGTTGACCTGCACATGCACACCGACCATTCCTACGACTGCGCTACCCCGGTCGAGGTGCTGCTGGCGCAGGCGCGGGCCAAGGGCCTGGGCGCGATCGCGGTGACCGAGCACAACGAGATCTCGGGCGCGCTCGAGGCAGCCAAGAAGGCCAAGGGGATCAAGGTGATCGTCGGCGAGGAGGTCAAGACCGCATCGCAGGGCGAGGTGATCGGTCTCTTCATCGAGGACAAGATCCCGCGCGGGATGACGCTCCAGGAGACGATCGCCGAGATCAAGCGCCAGGGCGGGCGCGGGTACGTGCCACACCCGTTCGACCGCATGCACTCGGTGCCCGACTACAAGCACCTGCGCGACGTGCTCGACGACATCGACCTGATCGAGGTCTTCAACCCGCGCGTGGCGATCGCCGAGTTCAACCACGAGGCCGTGCGCTTCGCAGCCAAGTACCGGATGATCGCGGGCGCCGGCTCCGACGCCCACGTCCCCCAGGGGCTCGGCTCCGTGCGGATCAGGATGCATGACTTCGACGGGCCCGAGCAGTTCCTGGAGTCGCTGCGGACCGCCGACATCATCCGCAATCCCGCCAGTCTGCTGTACGTGCAGGCGCTCAAGTTCCTGCAGACCAAGGCGCGCCCGGCGGGGCGGCGCGAGGCCGTGCGCGAGCGCCGGCTGCGGCGCGCGGCGCGCAAGTCCTGATGCAGGGCGCGCAAGTCCTGATGCATAGGCAAGGACAAGCGGCACGGGCGTCCAATTCGGGAGAGGTGCCCGCAACAGACGACGAGATCCGCGAGAAGTACCTCGAGCGGGCGATCCGCGAGCTGAACCATCTCTCGCGCGAGCTGCAGGCCTGTGAGCACTGCCCGCGCGGTCAGCTGATGCCCGTGCTCGGCTCCGGCCATCCCCAGGCCGACATCATGATGGTCAAGTACAGCGCCCGCCGCTCGGAGATCGAGGAGGGCGTCGCCTTCTACGGCCGCTCCGGCAACGCGCTGATGAAGTCGCTCAAGCGCCTGAACATCGATCCGCTCGCGGTCTACGGGACCGTGTGCGTCAAGTGCCCGGTGCTCGACCCGGTGATGGCCGACCCCGAGTGCGTCGGGCGCGTCGCGCAGGAGCTGACGATCGTCGCGCCGAAGATGCTCGTGGTCATGGGCCCGGACGCGATCGGCGCGATCAACGACCTCGATTTGCCATTGCGCTGCGAGTTGCGCGCCGACCCCGGGGTGCTGCAGCGCTTCACCCCCTCCTGCGAGGCGCTGTACGTGCCGAACATCGACGAGTCGCTCGACGAGGAGAGCGCCAAGCGCGCCTTCTGGGCGGCCTTCAAGATGCTCGGCCAGTGGTGGTCTGACCTGCCGCCCTATTGAGGTCTGCGGGGCGCTCGTCCCGCTGGACGGCGCCCCTGGGAATGCGGCGGCACAAGCCGGGGAAGCGAGGAGATTGACGTCATGGACGAGATCCTCCCCGGCATCTGGCACTGGACCACTCCCAATCCGAGCATCGGCGACACGCTGGTGTCCTGCTACTGGCTCGACGACAGCGGGGTGTTCATCGATCCGCTGCTCCCCGAGGAGGCCGGCATCGCCTGGTTCGAGTCGCGACCCACGCCGCCGGCGGCGGTGGTGCTGGCCAACCGCCACCACTACCGTGACAGCGGTGCCATCCACGAGCGGTTCGGCTGCCAGGTCCATGTGCCGAACGCCGGCCTGCACGCGTTCACGGATCGCCCGCACGTGGCCGGTTACGGGCCGGGAGACGATTTGCCCGGCGGGCTCTCAGCGTTCGTGATCGGGTCACTCTCCCCTGACGAGGACGGCCTGTTCCTGGAGTCCGCCTCGGCGATCTGGGTGGGAGACACATTGGTGCGCTCACCCACCGATCCCGGAAGCCGCATCGGCTGGGTGAGCGATTCGTTGATGGACGACCCGGACGAGACCAAGGACGGGCTGCTGCAGGCCTTCAGCGAGGTGCTCGACGACTACCGGTTCGAGCACCTGATGCTGGCCCACGGGCTGCCGCTCGTCGGCAACGGTCGCGCCGAGCTCGAGCAGTTGGTGCGCGAGGGCGGCCGTACCGCAAGCGACGCCTTCTGAGCGCAGACGCAACCCGTCCCATCGGGACCGGCCGCCGTGTTTGACTGAGCGCATGCCCAAGTCGTTGATGGTCGCCTGCTGCCAGACGCTGCCGGACGTCGAGAACCCGCAGGCCAGCGCCGTGCAGGCGCGCGAGGCGCTGCGGGCGGCCGTCGACTTCGGTGCGCAGGTGGTGGTCCTGCCGGAGCTCGCCCACAGCGGCTACGTGTTCAGCTCCTCCGCGGAGGTGCGCGCGGCCGCGGTGCCTGCCGACGGTGCGCTGCTGGGCGGCTGGACGCAGGAGGCGGCGCGCGGCGACGCGGTCGTGGTCGGCGGATTCTGCGAGCTCGCCGCCGACGGACGCATCTTCAACAGCGCCGCGGTGGTGGATCGCGACGGCGTGACGGCCGTGTACCGCAAGCTGCATCTCTGGAACGACGAGGCGGTGTGGTTCACGCGCGGAGAGGAGCCGGCGCCGGTCGTTGAAACCCGCCACGGCAGGATCGGGGTGGGCATCTGTTACGACATCGAGTTTCCCGAGCTGACCCGCGGCCTCGCGCTGGCCGGGGCGGAGCTGATCGCGCTGCCGACCAACTGGCCGGCGCAGAGTCGGCCCGAGGCAGGCGGCGAGCCGACTCTGCGTCTACTGGCGCGAGCCACCGCCTACCTCAGCCGCGTGTTCGTCGCCGTCTGCGACCGCGGCGGGGAGGAGCGCGGAGCGGGCTTCCAGGGCGCGAGCATGATCGTCGCGCCCGACGGCAGCGTGCTGGCCGCGGCGCGGCCGGGCGCGCGCGCCGAGACCCTGGCTGCCGGATGTGACCTTGGTGCCGCTCGGGACAAGCGCACCGGTCCCCGTAACGACGCCATGGAAGATCGACGGCCGGAGCACTACCTGGCCAACCTGTCGAATCCAGCACAGAGGAGTGGGACAGAGGGCCAACGTAGGCGGGCCTGACCTAGCCCGCCGTTAGGATCGCGCCGCCTGACTGGGGAAACCGACCTGCGCTACAAGATCGGGCGGCGCGTGCGCTGGTACCAGACGCCCGACGAAGCCACCCGCTGACCGCCACTGGCAGATCAGACAGTCAGAACGATCTTGCCCAGCTTGGCCCCGGCGGCAAAGCAGTCATACGCCTCGGCGGCCTCCGCCAGGGGAAACGTCTTGTGCAGCGGGACACACAGCGCGCCATTGGAGAACAGCGGCAGCACGCTGCGCTCGACCGCGCGCGCCGCCAGCGCCTTCTCCTCGAGCGAGCGCCCGCGCAGTGTGGAGCCGTGGATGCGCCCTCGGCGGGCCATCAGCAGTCCCAGCGGGAAGTCGTCCACGGTGGCACCGCCGCCGGTGCCGATCACGCTGATGCGCCCGCCGCTACGCAACGCGCGCAGGTTGTTCAGCATGTTGGTCGCACCGACGAGCTCGAGCACCACGTCGTAGGGCCCCTCGTCGACGAAGTCATCCGGTGAGAGCACCGTCGCACCCAGCTGCGCCACCGTGTCGCGGTGCTTGGGGTTGCGCACGGTGGCGCAGACACGCGCCCCGGCCGCGCGGCCGATCTGCACCGCGGCGATACCGACGCCGCCGGCGCCGCCATGCACCAGCAACCGCTCCCCGGGCACCAAGCCGCACTGGGTGAAGAGCGCATCGTGCGCGGTCGTGAAGACTTCGGGCACAGCCCCCGCAGCGGACCAATCGAGCTTCGCCGGGACCGGCATCAGCATGCGTTCGTGCACGGTCACGAGCTCGGCCTGGCCGGCGCCGCCGATCAGGCCCATCACGCGCTCGCCGACCGGGAAGCGGTCCGCCCCGGGCCCCCCCGCGACCACCTCGCCGGCAAACTCCATGCCCGGCATGTCCGCCGGCACACCAGGAGGCGGCGGATAGTTGCCCTGGCGCTGGAGGATGTCGGCGTTGTTGAGCCCCGCCGCGCGGACCTTGACCAGCACCTCGTGCGACCCCGGCTCCGGGTCGGGGCGCTGCTCGACGGTGACCCCGCCGTCGCTGATGACGACCGCGCGCATGGAGTGAAGCTACCCGGTTCGGCGCTCGAGCTGTGCGACGCACTCGATGTGCGGCGTCTGCGGGAACATGTCGACGGGCCGCACCTTCCTCAGCTCGTAACCGGCTTCGACCAGCTGGGCGGCGTTGGGTGCGAGCGTCGTCGGGTTACAGGAGACGTAGACGATGCGCTTCGGGTTGGCCTCGATGATGCGGCGCACGACCTTCTGCGAGAGGCCGGCACGCGGCGGGTCGACGACCAGCACGTCCGGACGTCCGGCCTTCTCGACCAGCTCACGCAGCGCCAGGCGCACGTCGCCGGCGAAGAAGTGGGCGTTGTCGATCTCGTTACGGCGCGCGTTGGCGATCGCGTCGGCGATCGCGTCCTGCACGATCTCGAGGCCCCAGAGCTCGGCGGCGCGCGGGGCCATCAGCAGGCCGATCGTGCCGATCCCGCAGTAGAGGTCGTAGAGGCGCTCGAAGCCCTTGAGCTGCGCGTACTCGATCGCGAGCGCGTAGAGACGCTCGGCCATCTCGGTGTTGGTCTGGAAGAAGGCCTCACCGGAGATGCTGATCGAGAGCCCGCCGAGTTGCTCCTCGTAGCTCTCGACGCCGGAGAGCAGCTCGGTCTCGCCACCGGCGCTGGTCTCGGCGACGCTCTCGAGCCTGGTCCAGAGCAGGCCGTCGGCTGTGGGGGTCGCCTCGGCGAGCGACTCGCGGTCGAGCTTGCCGCGTGAGGTGATGAGCCGCACCTGGATCTCCCCGGTGCGCCGGCCCTCGCGTACGACGAGGTTGCGCAGGAAGCCCTCGTTCGTGCGGCGATCGTAGGGCTCGAGGCCCTGGGTGCGGCACCAGGCGACGACCTCCTCGCGTGCCTGGTTGCTCTTCTCGGAGGCCAGCATGCAGTCGCTGACCTCGACGATGTCCTCCCAGCGGCCGGGGGCGTGGAAGCCGCAGATCAGGCGCGGTGGGTGGGAATCGATTTCCTGGCCGAACGAGTACTCGAGCTTGTTGCGGTAACGCCACTGCTGCAGCGCGGGAATGATCGGCTCGACGCTGTAGCCGTCGAGCTTGCCGATGCGGCGCAGCGCATCGTCGACCTGCGCGGCCTTGATCTCGAGCTGCTTGGCGTAGGGGATCACCTGCCAGGGGGCGCCGGGGTGCTGCGCGAGCGGTTCGATGCGGTCGGGGCTGGGGGTGAGCACCTCGAGCACGCGCGCCTCGGCGTAGGCGCGCCTGGACTTGCCGACCTCCACCCTGACGGTGTCGCCGGGGATGCCGCCGTGGACGAAGACCACGTAGCCCTCGTGGCGGGCGACACCGGCGCCACCAAAGGCGAGCGTGTCGACGGTGAGCGTGAGTTCGTCGCCGCGGCGAGGGCGAGTGGTGGCTGTCTGGTCCATGGCTTAGGTGAGGGTAGAGGGGTGCGCTCCAGTGGGGGCTCGAAGCAGCGGCGAGAGCCCCGAAGGCTACGTGCAGAGAAGCTCGAGCAGGGCCTTCTGGGCGTGCCGGCGGTTCTCGGCCTGATCCCAGATGCGCTGGCGCTCACCGTAGAGCACCGATTCGGTGACCTCCTCGCCGGGATGGGCGGGGAGGCAGTGCAGGGCGATCGCGCCCGGCGCCGCGGCGTTGAGCAGCTCGTCGCTCATCTGGTAGTCGCGCAGCGCCTCGACGCGTGCCCTGGCCGTCTCGGGATCGTCGTTCATGCTCACCCAGACGTCGGTGTAGACGGCGTTGGCGTCCTTGACTGCCTCGTAGGGGTCCGAGCTGAGGTGGGCGCCGGCGACAGGCTCGAGCTGGTAGCCGTCGGGCGCGGCGATGCTGACCTGGATGCCGGCCAGCGCGCCGATGATCGCCAGCGAGCGGGCGACGTTGTTGCCGTCGCCGACGTAGGCGAGCTTGAGTCCTTGCAGGTCGCCGAACGTCTCCTGCAGGGTCAGCAGGTCGGCGAGCGCCTGGCACGGGTGATGGTCGGCGGTGAGCATGTTGATGACGGGGACCGTGGCGTGCTCGGCGAGCTCGCGAACGAGCTCATCGGGGCCGGTGCGAATGCCGATCGCGGCGACGTTCCTGGATAGCACGTAGGCGGTGTCGCGGATCGACTCGCCACGGGCGAGCTGCGTGTCCTCGGTCCTGAGGATCATCGGATGGCCGCCGAGCTCGACGATGCCCGTCTCGAAGGAGACGCGGGTTCTGGTCGAGTGACGTTGGAAGATCAGCGCGACGGTGCGTGCTCTGAGGACGTCGGAGCCGTAGGGGTTGGCCTTCATCCAGGCCGCGCGCTCGATCAGCTCGTGCAGCTGGTCGCCTGAGAGCTCTTCGCCCGTGAGGCAGTCGGTTGGTCGCAAGTTGCGCAGTCTACGTGCGGCAGGGGGGTTAACGAGGGGTTCGTTGTGCCTCTACTTCGTAGTGACGAAGCAAACTCACAAAGAACACGTCGGCAACGTCGCAGGCAGACAGGCAGGGCGCATCGCGGCCAGACAACTCGCGTGGTTGGGCGTGGCACCCTCAACGGTGCACGTGTGGGAGCGCGACGGCTACCTCAAACGCACCCTCCCTGGCGTCTTCGCAGTCGGCCACACCGCACCCAGTCGAGAGGGTGAACTCTGGGCCGCGGTGCTCTACGCCGGTCCGGGAGCGATGCTCAGCCACGCTACCGCGGCGCGATGGTTGGGTCTCATCGACTACGCCCCACGCATGATCGAAGTGAGCACGCCGCGACAGAAAGGCGCCCCTCTGGGCATCAGGGTGTTCGGCCGGCGCCGTGACCTGGCGCGCGAGTTCCACAAGGGCATCCCCGTCACGCCGATCTCAACGACGATGATCGACCTCGCGGCGACGAGCAGCGACCGTGCGCTGCATCGCGCGCTCGGTCAGCTCGACTTCCAGAAGCGGCTCGATGTCGACTCGCTGCTGGCCGCGTGCGGCAGCGGACGCAAGGGTGCCGTCGCGCTGCGGCATGCGATCGACGCGTACGACCCGCGACGCAAGTACGCCAACGGCAGGCTCGAGCGCGACTTCTACGAGCTCTGCGGGCGTCGCGGCCTGCCACTGCCGCTGCTGAACGCCTACGTGCACGACATCAAGGTCGATGCCTACTGGCCGCAGCAGGGACTGGTGGTCGAGCTGGACAGCGAGCTCGACCATTCGAGCCCGGGGCAGCGTCGGCGTGACCGGCGCAACGGCTTGATCCTCCGCAGCCATGGGCTGACCGTGCTCCGCTACGACTGGGACCTGGTGCACAAACAGAGCGACGAGGTCTGCCTGGACGTCCTGTCGATGCTCCGGCGGCTCGTGGCGGAGCAGCGCGGCGTAGCGCCTCGGAGCACCTCGTAGCGCCCGCCGCGCGGCGAGCGGACAGGGCCGCTCAGCGCCCGCCACGCAACCCGAAGCCGCGCACCATCAGCATCGCCTTCTCACCCAGCGTGCCGCGGCCGGGCAGTACGCCCAGCTGCGTGGCGGCGTTGTAGAGGTCGAAGAAGGCGCGCACGCGCAGCAGGCGGCCGCGCTCGAGCTCGCAGTAGAAGACGATCGGGACGACGACGAAGCGATTGGTGGCGGGCAGACCGCCGACCGGCTCGCGGTGGGTGGCGAGCAGCTTGCAGGGCGCCGCCGCCATGTGGCCGTCGCAGAGCCGCGGTCCGAGCTGCTCGAGGCGCGCGTCGGGGAACGCCTCCCAGAGCTGCTCAGCGTGCGTGACCAGCGCCGGAATGCCCTCGAGCGGGTCGCCGGTGAGCGGATCCTCGTAGTGCAGTCGCGGACTGCAGAGCTGGCGGAAGGCGTCCTGGTCCTTGTCTGACCAGGCGTCCTCCCACGCGTCGAACAGTTCGTCGACGGTGCCCTGACGGGCTTCGACGTCGGGTGCGCTCACGAGAGCGATCGTAGTACCTGAGGGCGCCGAGGCAGCGGCTCCTGACAGACTCCGTGCCGTGCTGGAGAACCCACGTCAACGGCTGGAAGATGCTCGCCTGTACCTGCTCTGCGAGAGCATCGAGGAGCGGCGACTCGAGGCGGCCGTCAAGGGCGGTGTGGACATCGTCGAGCTGCTCGACAGCGGCCGCAGCGACGCCGAGCTGCTCGACACCGCCGCCAAGCTGCGCAGCGTGTGCGAGCGCCACGGCGCGCTGCTGATGCTCAACAACCGGCCAGAGCTGGTGGCCCAGGCCGGCGCCGACGGCGTGCACATCGACCGAGCGGGAATCGACCTCGCCCAGGCGCGCGCGACGATCGGATCCGACAAGCTGCTCGGCACCTCGACGCACAGCCCCGCGGAGATCGAGGCAGCCCAGCGGGCACCGCTCGACTACATCAGCGTGGGGCCGGTGCACGCGACCCCGATCCGGCCCAACGCCTCCCCGGTCGGGCACGCGCTGATCACCTACGCCTCGCGGCGCTCGAAGCTCCCATTCTTCGCGGTCGGCGGAATCGAGCCGCACAACGCGGGCGCTGTGGCCGCCGCCGGCGCGCGGCGGATCGCCGTCGTGCGCGCGATCACCGAGAGCAGCGACCCCGAGCGGGCCGCGGCGGTGCTGAAGGCCGAGATCACCGCGCCCGCCGACTTCCTCGAGCGCTACCGCGCCCGCACCGAAGCCCAGAACGCGGCCGCGCGGGCGCGGCTCGAGCCGCTCGCGCCCGGTGAGCGCCCCCGGCCGCTGCGGGTAGCGGTCGCGGTCGCGGCGCTCGCCGCCCTCGCCAACCTGGTCGCCTACCTCGGGGGCGCGAAGTTGCAGGGCAGCAGGCTCCAGACCTCGGAGCTCGTGCCGTTCGTGGTGGTGATGTTCATCCTCGCCGGGGGCATGTGGCGGCGCTCGGGCGCGGCCGTGCTGCTGTTCATGGCGCTGCTGGCGATCATCGTCGTGCTGTTCTCGCTGTTCCTGATCGAGGCCAGCAACATCCTCGGCGTGGTCGTGCCGCTGGCGTTCATCTGTGGCGGCGGCTGGTTGTTCTGGAAGCTGGTGCGAGTGCTGGGGCGGATTCAGGCCCCTCAGCACTGAGCGGCCGGCGGTCTCGCTTGACCGCCGGCTCCGACAGCGGTCCGCGAGCGATCCCAATACACCGGATGGCGCTAGCCTGATCTACGTGCCTGAATCTGCTTATGACGTCATCGTTATTGGCTCGGGGCCGGGCGGCTACGTCACCGCCATCAGGGCCGCGCAGCTTGGTTTCAAAACCGCCGTCGTCGAGCGCGACAAGGTTGGCGGCCGCTGCCTGAACTATGCGTGCATTCCGGCCAAGGCCGTGCTGCGTGTGGCCGATGTTGCGACCGAGATCCGCGAGGCGGATGAGTTCGGGATCACCGTGAACGAGCCGACCATTGATTTCGCCGCCGTGATGGAGCGTCGCAACAAGGTCGTGACGACGCTCACGGGCGGCGTTTCGGGGCTGTTCAAGAAGAACCGGGTGGAGCTGATCGAGGGCTCGGGTGCGCTCGCTGGTGACGGCAAGGTCACGGTGAGCGATCAGAGCTACGCGGCGAAGTTCATCGTGCTGGCGACCGGTTCGGTGCCGCGTCCGATCCCGGGCACGGAGTTTGGCGGGCGCGTGATCGGGACCGAGGAGGCGTGGGCGCTGCCGGAGCTGCCAAAGACTCTGGCGGTGATCGGCTCGGGCGCGTCGGGTTCGGAGATCGCCAGCGCGTATGCGCGGCTCGGCGTGAGGGTGCAGCTGTTCGAGGCTCTGGATCGTGTGCTGCCGGCCGAGGATGCCGACATCTCCAAGCTCGCCGAGCGCGGCTTCAAGAAGCAGGGCATCGAGCTGCACACCGGCACGCTCGTCAAGGACGTGACGACCGGCGATAAGTCGGTGAGGTTCAGCTACGGCGAGGCATCCGGCGAGGCCGACTATGTGGTGATCGCCGCCGGCCGCGGGCCGGACGTCGAGGGCCTCGGCCTGGAAACCGCCGGCGTCAAGCTCGACGAGCGTGGCCTGGTCGAGGTCGACGGCGCGATGCGTACGAATGTCGCCGGCGTGTATGCGATCGGTGACCTGGTTGCAGGCCCGGCGCTGGCGCACAAGGCCTCCGACGAGGGCGTGATCGCGGTCGAGGACGCGGCCGGGCAGCCCACCCACCCGATCAGCTACATCGACATCCCGCGGGCGACGTTCTGCACTCCGAATGTCGCGAGCTTCGGCCTCACCGAGGAGCAGGCGCGCGCGCAGGGCTATGACGTCGTCGTCGGCAAGGTCCCGTACGGCGCCGTCGGCGCCGGCGCCGTCTACGGCGACCGCCAGGGCCTGGTCAAGATCATCGGTGACAAGCAGTTCGGTGAGCTGCTCGGCGGCCACATCGTCGGCACCAAGGCGACCGACCTGATCCAGGAGCTGGTCAACGCGAAGCTGCTAGAGGGCGGCTATCCCGAGGTCGCACGGATCATCCACGGGCACCCGACGCTGTCGGAGGCCGTGATGGAAGCCGCACGTGCCGTCGACGGTTGGCTGATCCACGGCTAGAACTGCCCCGCCAGCGCCGTTTCCGGTTATCTTCACGGTCGATGAGTGAGCCGGCCACACCGATCTCCGATCGTGGTCTGAAGGGCGAGATCACGACGACCGAGTTGGATCGACTCGAGCGCACGGTTGCACGCCGCAGTGCCGAGAGCCGCGCCACCATCCCGACGGTCGAGTACAGCAACATCGTCGACGTCGCCGCGCTGCTGAAACGCGAGCTCGAGGTCGGCTGCGGTGTCACCGCGGCGGTGATCGCGGCAACCGCACATGCGCTGCGCACGATTCCCCGTGTCAACGGCTCCTACCGCGACGGGCGCTACGAGCTCTACTCGCGGGTCAACATCGGCGTGACGCTGATCAGCGATGGCGTCTACGTGACACCGACGATCTTCGACGCGGACGAGAAGCCCGCCGCCGACATCGGTGGCGAGTTGGGCGGCTTCTACGACCGTGCTCGGGAGACCGAGCTGCACGCCTCGGAGTTGGCGGGCGCGACCTTCACGGTGGTCGACTCCAGCGAATACGACATCGTGGCCGTGACGCCGCTGATCCTGCCGCCGCAGGCGGGAGCGCTGGCCTTTGGCCCGATCCGCGACGTACCGGTGCTGCACGACGGCCGGGTCATCCCCGGCCGCACGATGCAGCTGTCGTTGGCTGTGGACCACCGGATCGTCTATGGACACCATGCGGCGGCCTTCCTCGAGGAGGTCAAGGCGTTTCTCGAGGAGGCACGCATATGACAGGCACTGATGTGGACGTCGAGACACAGGCCCAGCAGGTCGCGGCCCGCGGTCGCGAGGCGCTGGTGCAGCGCATGCGCACCGCCTACAGCGATGCGGCCGCCGCGCATGCCGATCTGATCTCGCTCGACGGGGAGCGCATCGAGGCGATGGTGCAGGCGGCCACCGACCGCGCCGACGGTTTGCAGTGGCGCCGCGCGCTCGCGGCGGTCGCAGCCGACGAGCTGGGGTTGAGCCCGACCGCGGCGCTCTCGCACCCCGCCGTGGTGCGCGCCCAGTCGCTCGTCGGGGCGCCGTCGTACGAGCAGAGCCTGGCTGAGATGATCGCTCGCCCGGTGCCGCTCCCGACGCCCGCCGACGAGGACGGCTCCGCGGCGGCAGCCGCCGTGCCCGAGCCCGAACCGCCCGAGCCAGTGCCTACACCCGCAGTCACGGCGGGCGACGCGCCGGTCCAGGCGGACGCGGAGCCTCCGGACGAGCTCGAGACCGTCGAGGCCGACGACGTGGTGCTCGAACTACTGCCCGAGCCCGACCCGATCGAGTACGAGACCGAGGCCTACGACGTCGAGGCCGGCTTCGCCGCGGAACCGGCGCCTCCCCCGGCCCCGACAAAGCCGTTCGCAGCATCGGCCGCCGCCGAGCCTGCCGGCGTGCGGGAGGAAGGGGACGAGTACGCACCCGAGACGGCCGAGCACACAGCCGTCTCGGCGGTTGCCGAGGCGGACACGGACGCGGATGGAGCGACCTCGGAGCCCGCGGCGGAGGAGGACGCGGAGGACACGCAGATCGTGATCCCCGCGATTCACCTCGGCGGCGTTGCCAACCTCCCGACCAAGCGCGAGGGCCTCAGCGTGCGGCTGTCCGCCGACGGACTCGACATCATGCA
>JBOGYJ010000046.1:0-14405 GCA_050696795.1 Solirubrobacteraceae bacterium
TGCTGTAGGAATCCTCGGCGCGCGCCGTGAAGCCAAGTTGATTGTTCGCGATGATGTGCAGCGTGCCGCCCGTCTGATAGCCGGGCAGCCGCGACATGTTCAGCGTCTCGGCGACCACCCCCTGGCCGGGGAAGGCGGCGTCGCCGTGGACGATCGCCGGGATCGCGGCGTTGGTGTCCTGATGTGCGTGGGGGCCCTGGCGCGTGGTCTGCGCGGCGCGGGTGGCGCCCGCGGCGACCGGCGCGACGAACTCCAGGTGCGACGGGTTGGATTCCAGGCGCACGACGATCGACTCGACTCCGTCCCGCCCACCCAGCTGGTAGGAGCCCTGGGCCCCATGGTGGTACTTGACGTCGCCGGTGCCGCCCTGGGGCAGAGTGGTGATCGGCTCGAGCGTCGAGGAACCCTCGAACTCGGCGAAGATCGACCCGTATGGGCGGCCAAGGTTGTGCGCCAGGACGTTCAGGCGTCCGCGGTGGGCCATCCCGATCACGACCTCGCGCGCACCGCGCGTAGCCGCCAACTGGGTCAGCTCGTCGAGCATCGGCACGGTCATGTCCAGCCCCTCGACCGAGAACTGCTTCTGACCGACGTAGGCCTTGTGCATGAAGCGCTCGAACGCGTCGACCTCGGTCAGCCGCCGCAGCAGCGCCTTCTGCTCCTCGTTGGTCAGCGGGCGGCGGAACTCGCCGGACTCGATCGCCTCGCGCAGCCAAAGCCGCTGCCGGTGCGAGGCGATGTGCTCGATCTCGTAGGCGATCGGGCCGCAGTAGGTCTCCTTCAGATACGGGATCGCCTCCGCCAGCGTCGCGCCCGGCACATACATGCGCAGGATGCGCGCCGGGATCTGCGCCATCAGCTCCGGCGTCAGCCCGACGTTCGCCGGATCGAGCGCGGGGTCGCCACCGGGCGCACGGTGCAGCGGATCGAGCTCCGCGGCAAGGTGGCCGTGCATGCGGTAGGCCTTGAGCACGGAGGTCGAGGCCTGCACGGCCTGCAAGAGCGCCTCGCTCGGTGCGGATGCTGCTGCCGGGCCCGCTGGCCCCGCAGCATCCGGCGATTGGGTCCCGCCACCCGTCCCCACTGCCGCCGCAGCAGATTGGGTCCCGCCACCCACCCCCGCCGCCGGCCTGGCCGGCAGCGGCGGCAAGCTCGCGCCGAGCGCGCTGAAAACCGTCTCGTAGAAGCCGTGCTCGCCCTGCAGGTACTCCTCGACGACCTTCAGGAAGCGGCCGGACTCGGCGCCCTGGATGACGCGATGGTCATAGGTCGAGGTCATGGTCATGACCTTCTCGGCGCCGATCTGCGCGCCGATCGCCTCGAGCCCGACGGGGTAGGAGATCGAGCCGGTGGCGACGATCGTGCCCTGGTCGACCATCAGCCGCGGCACCGAGGCGACGGTGCCGATGCCGCCGGGGTTGGTCAGTGAGACGTTGCCGCCGGTCAGGTCATCGGCGCTCAGCGTGTTGGTGCGAGCCTTCTCGACGAGCGCGTTGTAGGCGTCGAGGAACTGCCGGAAGTCGAGCCGGCCGGCGTCGCGGATGACGGGCACCATCAACGTGCGGCTGCCGTCCTTCTTCTCGACGTCGACGGCGAGGCCGAGGTTGACCTGACCGTCGTCGACGCGGTAGGGGTCGCCGTTCGATTGGGCGAAGTGGTGGGCCATGACCGGCATGTCATCGGTCGCCGCCCTGGCGATCGCGTAGGCGATCAGGTGCGTGAAGGAGACCCTCTGGCCGGCGCTCTTTAGTTGCTTGCGGCGCTCGTCGAGCGCGCTCACGGCAAGCGTGCGGAAGGAGGTCGCGGTCGGGATCTGCCGGCTCTGCTCCATGTAGCGCGCGAGCGCGGCACCGCCACCCTTGATCTTCGTCGCGCCCGCGGGCAGCTCGGCGACGTTGGCGGCGGCATACAGCACGTCGTCCTTGGTGACGCGTCCGCCGCGGGCGCTGCCCGATACCCCTTGCAGGTTGACGCCGAGCGCCGAGGCGGCGCGCTGGGCGACGGGGGTGGCGGCCGTGGCGAAGCTGGCGCCCGGGCCCGATGGGGACCCACCGCCACCCGACGCTACACCGGATTCGGGTGCGCCATTGGAGGAGGCCGTCGTGCCCGGGGCGGATTGACTCCCACCGGGGGCCGCCGTGCCCGGGGCGGATTGACTCCCACCGGGGGAGGCCGAGGCCGGGGCGGTTTGACTCCCACCCACCGCCCCGGCAGCGGGATCCCCCGCAGAGGCAGCTGCGCCAACCGACATGCGGGCGATGACCTCGCCGACGCCGACCGTCGCGCCCTCTTCGAAGAGGATCTCCGTGATCGTCCCGTCGGCCGGGGCGGGCAGCTCCATGTCTACCTTGTCGGTCGAGATCTCGACGATGGTGTCGCCGTCCTTGACGCTGTCACCGACCTTCACCGGCCACTCGAGGATCGTGCCCTCGGTGACGCTCTCGCTGCCGCCGGGGGTGACGATGTCGATGATCTCGGCCTCCGTCTCCGCCGCGGGCTCCTCCGCCGCGGGGGCGCCGTTGGAACCGTTCGAGCCATTCTGCGAGATCGAGATCTCGGCGAGCGGTGCGCCGACGCCGATCGTGTCGCCCTCGGCGGCATGGAGCTTGACGATCCTGCCGGAGACGGGCGAGGGCACCTCGGCGTCGACCTTGTCGGTCGAGATCTCGACGAGGGTCTCGTCAACCTCGATGCGGTCGCCCTCCTGCTTGTGCCACTCGAGGATGGTGCCTTCGACGATGGAGTCACCCATCGCCGGCATCACAACCTGATACATGCCTGTCTCAACGGCCATTGAAGCTTCTGTCCTCGTAGGTTAGCCAGTCGGCGATTCCCGAGCCCGCCGACGCGTTTCATAGATGAATCCGACGCTTCCGAAGAACGGCCCGAGGCCGCCGAGCACCGCCACGGTCGCCGCCAGCCAGAAAGGAATAACACGCCAGCGGACGGCGGCGATGCAAACCAACGACATCGCGATCCACAGCAGTCCGTGTGAGAGGCCGAGGATGAATGTGGCGGGTTCCGGGTTGCCGAGCGCGAATGCGCAGACCAGCAGGGACAGATAGACACATGAGTGGAAGAGCGAGACCGCCTCCAGGCGCCGGAAGGTGACGATGCGTGTGAACATTGTTTGTCCGCGAGGTGTTATTTCCCGGCTCAGACGCCGCCCAGCAGGGCGGCGATGCTGCGCAGCGGCGAGTCGGCCTCGTCGGGCCAGCGATCGACCTCCGGCGGCCACCAGGCGAACTCGTCGTGTTCGTCGTCAGGACTGACGTTGGCGCCGTGCGGCAGCCACGCCTGGCCGACGAACATCACCGTGCCGTTGTCCAGGCGGATCAGCGCCTCCACCAGCAGGCGCTCGGGCCGCACCCCCCACTCCTCCGCGAGCTCGCGGACGAGCGTGTCGGCCGGGTTCTCGTCGACCTCGACCGAGCCCCCCGCGCCCAGCGCCCAGCGGCCGGCCCAGCTGGCCACCCAGCCCGCGCGCCGTCCCGCCAGCCAGCTGCCGGCGGCGTCGCGCACGATGCAGAGTGCCGAGATGCTGCCGTCGGCACCGTCGGTCAGCAGCCGCAGAGCCCAGCGGATCGGCTGCAGTTCGAGCGCCAGCCCGGCCGGCGTCTGCTCGAAGCTGACCATGCGCGCCGCCAGGCCGTCATGGCTCGGCGAACCGCGCTCGCGCAGCTTGTCGAGCAGCCGGTCGGCCTCCGCGGCAGCGGCGGCGTCGGGCTCGAACGGCTCAGGGCGCCAGGCGATCTGGATGTCGCTTGGCGCCCACGGGCCTCTGGCGAGGATCTCGGCGTAATGGGCCACGGCCCGAACGGTAGCCCGCTATGCCTTGCGCCGGCGCACCGGACACCAGGGATTCTTGGGCACGCCCTTGCAGGGGTTGGACATGCTCGGCAGGTTGCGCGGCAGCGGCTTCATCCGCACCTTCCTCACGCGCGGGTAGCCCGGCGCCCCCGACTGGCAGCCGACGTCCGCACCGAGCGCCTCGGTGTCGCACGCGGCCTGCAGCAGGAAGGTGATGTTGCCGTCGCCGGTCGAGCCCGACGCGGTGACCTGGCCGCACTGGCCGTTGGTCTGCTCGAGGTTCGCCGGCGAGGTGGTGAAAGTCCCACCAGTGTCCGTGTTGTTCGCGTAGCAGTTGATCGGCCCACCACCGAGCAGCGTGAGCTCGGCGGCGTCGCCGTTGCTCGGGTTGCCGTAATAACCGTTGTTGGTGAAGGTGTTGCCGATCAGCGCGTTGCCCCAGTCGTCGTAGAGACAGCGAACGGTCTGGAAGCCGAGCAGGTTGTAGTTCATCGTGCCGCCGTGGCAGTCCATGCCGGCCGCGATCACGTTCGCGGGCGGGGTGCCGAAGTCGGGATAGGGCTGGAAGACCACGCCCCAGGCACCGTTGTGCGCGAAGGTGTTGTCCATCACCGTGTCGTCACGGCCCTCGAGCGAGGCGCCGGTGCCGACCGGCCCGGCCGCCGCCGAGCCCTGCGCCGGCACGTTGGGGTTGTCGTTGTTCTTGAAGACGTTGTCGTAGAGGATCCAGCAGGTCGGCGCGCCGGCGATCTGCGGTTGCACGCCGGCCGGGCAGGCGCCGTCCTGGGGCGAGGGCCAGTCGCTGTTGTTCTGGGCGTTGGTGTCGAAGCCGTCCTGGTTGTCGTCAAAGACGTTGTGCTCGATCAGCATCGAGCCGCCCGAGTTCGTGCCCGAGTAGCCGATCGCGTTGTTCTCGGACTGACTGTTCTCCAGCGTCTGGTTGCACCGCGTGTTGCAGGCACCGATGTAGAACCCCGAGTCGTTGAAGTTGGAGGCGTAGTCGTGGTCGAACACGCCGCCTGAGAAGTCGCTCGAGAAGATCCCGTAGGTGGCGGCCGTCTTCTCGCCCTTGAAGAAGGTCGAGGTCGCGCTCAGGTACGAGCCGACGAAGTCCTTGCCGTGGATGACGCCGCCGCCGGCTCCGCCGTTCCACCAGACCTCATTGCCGGTCTCGCCGGTGCCGCCGGTGAAGTTGCAGGTGGTCAGGTTCTGGACCCAGACGTTGTTTGCCTCCCAGACCTCGATGCCGTTGAGGCCGGCGTGGCCGCCGCTGTAGGACGGGCCGTAGCTCTGAGCCGCGGGCCGGCTGCTGCACGTCGTCGTGCCCGGCTTGGTGCCGTCGACGATCACCTTGCTGCGGCTCATGCCACGCACGAACACGAACGACTTCTTCAGCAGGATCGCCGCCGGCACACCCGGGTGACCCTTGGGGGCCTGGTAGGAGCTGGTCTTGTAGTCGCCCGGCGCGATTAGGATCCAGTCTCCCGACCTGGCCGCGTTGGCTGCAGCCTGGATCGTCGTGTACTGCCCCGGAACGCCCTTGTAGGTACCGACTCGCAGCACCTTGGCGGACGCAGCGCCCGCCACCGACATGCACGCGAGCGCCGCCCCGATGAGCGTCGCGCCCACGACACCGAACCTCGTTAGCCTGCGCATCTGTCCTCCTCCAGTCCTACTTGCACCAACGGCGCTACTTCACGACCGCTCCGCTCGGAGCGAGCGCATACCAGTTACCGCCGAACTGCTTGATCCCGATGTTCATCACGGAGCTCTGCGCGCTGTAGGCGAACTTATACGTGTGGAGCGGCCACCCTGCATAGGTGACCGCTCGCAGCTTTCCGCGGTAGGGGATCGTTCCCAGCAGTTTGGGATCGACACCCGGACCCGCCTGCGGGCGGCCGGTGGTCGTCAGCGGCGGCCAGTCGCTCATGCACGGCGTGGTCCTGATGCACCGCGCCAGGCTGCGGGCCTCCCTCGGAAACATCATCAGCACGTAGCCGCCGCCGCCCGTCAGCACCGTCCCGGCGAGCGTGCTGCCCACGCGGATCTTGGCCACACCCGCCCTGGCGCCGGAGGCGGCGAAGAGGAAGCAGATCGCGCCGGCCAGCGCAGCGACGCACGTCCTCTTGCTTCTGCCTCCCTCCATGCGGTCGGTAGCTTAGCCCGCGACCGGACATGAGCCGCGAGCCCTCCAGCCATAGCGACGCCCTGACCCGCCGCCGGTTCCTGGCCGCCGGCGCATTCGGCGCGGCCGGACTGTACGCGGGCGTCGCCGCACACCGGACGCTCGCCGGCGGCGAGCGTCCGCCAGCCGTCCTCGGATCACAGCCTGCGGGCCTGCCGGCGCGCCAGCATGCCTGGGTGGACACACTGCATCGCGACCAGTTCGGAAACCCACTGGCGCCGCGGTTCGATCGGCTGCTGTTCTTCGACGTGCACGGCCGGCCCACGGCCGATTTTGCGCAGCTGCTCGAGTCGCGCCTGCGGGCACTCGAGCGGAGATTCCGTTGGGGGCCGGAGGGCCTGCTGTTCACGGTTGGCTACGGGCCCGAGTACTTCGAGCAGGTGTTGGGGGTGCGCTCGCCGCTGCCGCATGCGAACAGTCTCTCGAGCTTCGAATCGCCGTTAATCGACAGCTACCACCTATGCCTGCACCTCGCCTGCGACGACGAGCAGCGGACGGCAGACGTCGAGGCGGCTCTGGTTGGCGGGCGGCCGCTCACGGGCATGGCCGGCGCGTTGTCGCTGGGCCCGATCCTGATCTGGCGCGAAACGCGCGCCGGCTTCACCGGGCGCGGGCTGCCGCATGGACACGAGCAGGTCGCCGGGCTCCGCTCCGGCGGTTCGGTGCCGACCGGCGCACCACTGTTCATGGGCTTCAAGTCGGGATTGCGCAGAAACCAGGCCACCGAGGACGACGTGACGATCGCCGGCGGCCCCTTCACCGAAGGCACGACGATGCAGGTCAGTCACATGCGGCTGCGGCTCGCCGAGTGGTACGACGGGCTCTCGGCGGCCGATCGCGTCGCGCGCATGTATTCACCACAGACGACCGTCGCGGCCGCTCGCGGGTTCACCACCGACGCCTCCGGCGAGCCGAAACGGATCACCGAGGCGATCACCCGTTACGGCAGCGTCGGTCATGCTCAGGCCGCTGCGCAGGCCCGTCGCCGAAATCGCCCGATCATCATCCGCCGCGACTTCGACACCGTCGACGGCGGCCGCGCCGGCGTGCACTTCGTCTCACTGCAGCGCTCGATCGAAGACTTCGTCGCCACCCGCAGCGCGATGAACGCGACCGGCGCCCACAACATCAACCCGAAGATCACCGCTACGCGCAACAACGGCATCAACGCCTTCATCGACGTGCGCCGGCGGGCGAACTACATCCTGCCGTCGCGCCGCGACAGAGCGTTCCCGCTACTCAGCCGCCAGCTCCGCGGATGACCGGCCAGGCGTGAACGTTTGTACGCGAGATCAAACGCCCGCGAGCGGGCGGGCGAGCTCGAGCTCGCCGTTCCCGGCCAGCCATTGCACCGCCTCGAACACCGCCGCGCCCGACTCGTAACGAGGGACATACCCCAGCAGCGACCTGGCCTTCTCGATCGAGACGCAGTGGCTGCGGAACAGGTGCTCCCAGCTCGCATCGGCGTGCTCCGGCGTCGTGGTCTGGCGGAACTCCTCCCAGCTCACGGTCTCGAGCTGGGCCTCCTGACCGAACCAGCCTGCGGCCTGGCGAGCGAAGCCGCGCACGTTCAGGGAGTCAGGGGCGACGACGTTGAAGTCCTCGCCGGCAGCGACCTCCGGCTGCGCGATCGCCAGCTCGAACAGCTGCGCGATGTCGTCGGCGTGCACGTGGTGCATCGACTCCGTGCCGAGGCCCGGGATCCGCAGCGGCCGGCCGGCCGAGAGCGTGGACCAGACGGCCGGGTCGAGGTTGCCCAGCGGACCGATCGGGTGCCAACCCGGCCCGACGATGTGCCCGGGGTGGATGGACGTCGTCGGCAGCCCACCGGTCGCGGACTCCTGCTCGAGCAGCTGGGCGATGCGATGCTTGTTGATTCCGTACTCGCCGATCGGGGGAGTCCCGCCGGCGGCCTCCGTGATCGGGAGCCTCTCGCTGGGTCCGTAGCGCCAGATCGAGCCGCAATGCAGCAGGTGGCCCACCTCGCCGCGCAGCCGCCCGAGGAGCGCCGCCGCCGACTCGACCGTGAAGCAGATCAGGTCGACGACCACCTCCGGGCGCAGGTCCGCCACGCGATCGGCAAAGACCCCGGCTTGATCCTCCCGCTCGCGATCCGCTGCGATCGATCGCACCTGCTGCCATTCCGCCGCTTCGACGTAGGCGGCTCGGCTGCCGCGGCTGATGTTCACCACCTCGTGCCCAGCTCGCACGAGCCTGGGGATCAGGAAGGTGCCGATGTGGCCGCTTCCACCAACGACGAGGACTCGCATGACGCGCCGCGCAGGAACCTAGAAGGGCGGGCGTAGCGGCGGCGGGTAATCCTGGTCGCCCTCGCGACCGCCGCCGGGACGTACGATCTCGAGCTCGCGGGCCTCCTCGGCGACCGCGTCGACGACCTCTTCCTCGGCCTCTTCCTGCTCACGGTCGTGATCGCCGTCGCACAGCACGCGGAACGCACCCGTGACACCACCATCAGCCTGCAGGACGATGCCCGGCAGGATCTGCTCGCCCTCCTCGAGGCGGAGCCGCTCGATGTCGAAGTGGGTCATGCCGATGCCCCAGCTGTGATGGCCGGGGTTCTCGCGATCGTGAGCTGCGACACCCTGGGCGAGCCGCTCGAGCAGATAAGCGATCTTGCTGCGTCCCTCTTGCGCCATCTCTTGGGCTAAGCCTACCCCACCTCGGCGGAAAGCCCGACCAGTCGCCGCGGTCGCAAGCGATCGTTCACACCCGGCGCCACATGATGCAGCGGTCGCGGCCCTCGCGCTTGGCGCGATAAAGCGACTCGTCGGCTTGCGCGTAGAGCTCCGCCGGCTCATCGAGGTCGCCTCGCAACGCCACTCCGATCGAGATCGTCATCCGGCCGATGCCCTCGAAGGGCTCGTCGCCAACCGCGTGGCGGGCGCGCTCGACCGCGGCCCAGGCACCGTGCGAATGCACCTCGGGCAGGATCCAGGCGAACTCCTCTCCGCCGACCCGCGCCAGCAGATCGCCCCTGCGCTGCACGCGCTGGAGCCGCTGTGAGGTCTCACGCAGCGCGCGGTCACCGGCGGGGTGCCCGAACTGGTCGTTGACGTCCTTGAAGCGGTCGAGGTCCAGGATCGCCACCGCCAGCGAGCGCGTGTACCTGATCGCGTCGGCCATCTCCCGCTCGAGGCGGTCGTCGAACAGGCGCCGGTTGGCAAGGCCAGTCAGCGCATCGTGTGTCGCCAGGCGCTCGAGCTCGATCTCGTAGTCGTGGCGCTTGGAGACATCACGGATCGTGCTCACCCAGCCCAGGATCTCGCCATCATCTGAGCGTGCGGACGAGATGATGACCTCGCCAATGAAGCGCGAGCCGTCCTTGCGCATCAGCGGCAACTCGACTGGGTCACTGAAGCCGGCTGCCAGTGCCTCCGCAGCCATCCGCCCCCCGATCGCGTGACTGACGTCCTCCCCTTCCGGCGGGGTGAAGGGCCACGGCATCTCGAGGTTGATCAGCTCGTCGCGCTCGAAGCCGAGGGTTCGGCAGAGCGTTTGGTTGATCTCGATGATCCGCCGATCCCGACTGACGAGGTAGCCGACGCCGACCGCGGCGAGGATCGCCCTCGAATAATCGCCACCGGCCCCTCCCCGAGCGGCGTCACCTTGTGCTGACATCCGAGCTTCATAGCGCCAGCCGGCGGCAACTGCAAGTGCCACGCAGCCAAGTGGTTACGCTCTGACGTAGTGATCGTCGAGCGCTCAATGAGCAGTGACTGGCTGTCCAACACCTATCTGGTGGCGGATGCGGCCAGCGGCGTCGCTGTGATGATCGATGCCGGCGGTCCCGTGGCGCCGTTGCTCGACACGATCGAGCGTGACGGGTATCGGCTCTCGCACGTGCTGCTCACCCACCATCACCACGACCATGTGGCCGAGCTCGAACTGGTCATGACCGCACACCCCGATGCGCGGGTACTGATCCATCCGCTCGAACGCAGCCTGGTGCCTGACGCGGATGGCGACCTCAATCCCGGCGAGACGCTCGAGTCCGGCGGGCTCGAGATCAGGCTGTTGCACACCCCCGGCCACACCTCCGGCATGGTCTCGCTGCTGATCAATGGCACCGATCTGTTCACCGGCGACACCCTGTTCAAGGGCTCCGTCGGCGGCGTACGCGCGCCCGGCCACACGACCTATGCGGACCTCAGATCCTCGATCATGGACACGCTGCTGACGCTGCCGGCGCAGACGCGCATCCATCCCGGTCACACCGAGCCGACCGTGGTCGGCGAGGAGCTCGAGACCAATCGCTTCGTCCGGATCTGGCGCGGCCTGGATCCCGAGGATGATCGTCCCTGCAGAGCGCTGGGTGAGCCCGCGACGCTGATCCTGCTCGGCGACGACTACGACGGCGGCCACAAGGCCTGGGTGCGCTGGCCCGACGGGAGCGATGACATCGTTCCCGGCTCGCGCGTCGAGCTCGACGCCAGCTAGCGGCACCGGCCGGCCACGAGCGCGCGATGGCGGACAGCAGCAAGATCCCCAAGTCGAGGGTCCGCAGGACGGCGAAGATCGGCGGCCTCGCGGCAGGGCAGGCGATTCGTCAGGCAGGCACCGTCGCGACCAACGTGGTGCGCACCAGAGAGGGTCGCGACGCCGCGCTCGAACGCCGCAACCTGGAGGCCGCCGAGCAGATCGTGACGGCGCTCGGAACGATGAAGGGCGCCGCCATGAAGGTCGGGCAGGTGCTCTCGTTCCTGGACACCGGGCTGATCCCACCCGAGCACCGCGACGAGTTCCAGCGCAAGCTGGCGCGGCTGCGCGACGCGGCGCCGACCGTGACCTTCAACGAGATGCGCAAGGTGATCGAGCAGGAGCTCGACGACCCCTTCAAGGAGTCATTTGCCGAGTTCGACGATGAGCCGATCGCGGCCGCCTCGATCGGCCAGGTCTACCGCGCACTCCTGCACGATGGCCGTGAGGTGGCCGTCAAGGTCCAGTACCCCGGGGTCGCGGCGGCCGTGCGCGCCGATCTCCAGAACCTGGGGATGATCCTGAGGCTGGCCAAGCGGATCGCGCCGGGGCTGGATCCCAAGACCGTCGGCGAGGAGATCCGCCACCGCATCGAGGAGGAGCTCGACTACGAGCTCGAGGCCCAGAACCAGCGCACGCTCGCGCGGCTCTACCGCGACCACCCCTTCATCGTCGTACCCGACGTGGTCACCTCGCTGTCACGCGAGCGGGTGCTCGTCACCGAGTTCGTCGAGGGCATCGGCTTCGAGGAGATCAAGGGCTACTCGCAGGAGCAGCGCGACCGCGTCGGTGAGATCCTCTTCCGCTTCTACTTCGGCTGTATGTACCGCCACCACCAGTTCTCGGGCGACCCGCATCCCGGTAACTCGATGCTGCTCGGCGACGGGCGCATGGCCTTCTTCGACTTCGGGTTGTTCAAGCGCATGCCGGCCGGCGCCGTCGAGCTCGAGATGGAGATCGCCCGTGCGGTGATAGAGGGCGACAAGGACATGATCATGCGGCTCGGTACCGAGGTCGGCTTCTTCCCCGAGCCAGACAACTTCGACCCCGACCGCGTGCTCGAGCATTTCCGCGCCGCGACCTCCTGGTACACCGTCGATGAGCCGATCGAGGTCACGCCCGAGTACGCCACGCAGGTCCTGATCGACATGAGCGATCCGCGCTCGGAGTACTTCGGGCAGCTGCGCCACGAGTCGGCCCCGCCGGACCACATCTTCGGGCGGCGCATGGAGGTGCTGACACTGGCGGTGATCGCACAGCTGCACGCCCGTGGGAACTTCCATCGGATCGCGCGCGAGTGGTACTACGGCGACGCGCCCGCGACCGAGCTGGGTGCGCAGGAGGCGTCCTTCTACGCCGCCCACGGCAGCCGGACCTGAGCCGGGTCTGGGCCGGCCCAGCGGGGCCGGCGTAGCCGAGCTACTCGCGGGTCAGCGCCAGCGCCGCGCTCGAGTCCATCAGCGTGTAGAGACTGCCCATGGCCGCCTCGCTGACATTGGTGCCCGACGCCAACTGATCGACGAGCGCCGCCGCGGCGGCCAGGTTAGGGGGGATGCTCGCCTCGTACTGCTCCACCGTGATGCCGGAGGCGCCGGAGATTTGGACGAGCGCCGCAGCAGCCTGCTCCGCCGACGCGGCATAGGGAGTCGCTCCCTGCCGGACCGCCTCGACGCCGACCCCGAGGACGCCCGGGGCGCTGACAGCGAGCTGACTCGAGAGCTCCAGTGACGACATAGCACCCATGAGCGTGGTCCGCAGACGATGCCTCTGGCCAAAAAGCGGACGTATGTCCGATCCCCGGCTTCGTGTCCAAAAGCCGCTCAGCCCGGCTGAGCGGCAGCTTCCCGCGTGCCGAAACCGGCAGCCCCAGACGCAGCGAATCGGCCGCCTCAGACGCGCTGGATCTGCAGCAGGCTGGTGGTGCCCGGCCGGCCGCTCGGCAGCCCGGCCGTGATCGCGACGCGCTGGCCCGGCTTGACCCAGCCGAGCTCGACCACGCGCCGGGCCGAGTCGGCGATCAGCGCCTCGGTCACCTCGTGGCGTCGGATCGAGGCCGCCCGCACCCCCCACATCAGGCCGCATCGCCTGACGGTCTCGCGGCCGGGGGAGAGTGCGTAGATCGGCACGTTGGGGCGGTGTGAGGCGACAAGCCGCGCTGAACGTCCCGAGAGCGTGGGCGTGACGATCGCCGCCAGGTGCAGCTCACGCGCGGCGGCGCAGGCGCTGTAGGCGACGGTATAGGCGGGGTCGCGCGCGTCACGCCGCACCCGCTCCTCGTTCCAGACGCGGTAGGGCAGGCCCGCCTCGGTGTGCTCGGCGATCGCGGCCATCATCGCGATCGTCTCCACCGGGTACTGGCCGACGGCGGTCTCCTGTGAGAGCATCACTGCGTCGGTGCCGTCGAAGATCGCATTGGCCACGTCGGTCGCCTCGGCCCGGGTCGGACGCGGCGAGGAGACCATCGAGTCGAGCATCTGCGTGGCGGTGATCGAAGGCCGTGCGAGCTGGCCGGCGAGCTTCAGCAGCCGCTTCTGCGCCATTGGCACCTCCTCGATCGGCAGCTCGATGCCGAGGTCGCCGCGGGCGACCATCACGCAGTCGGCCGCGCGGATGATGTCCTCGGCGGCCTCCATCGCCTGCGGTTTCTCGATCTTGGCGATCAGCGGCTGGCGCGTGTGGCGGCGCACGCTCGTGATGTCCTCGGCCGCGCGCACGAACGACAGTGCGACGAGATCGACGCCGAGCTCCTCACCGAAGCGCAGCATCTCGAGGTCCTCGGCGGGAACGGCCTCGAGGCCGCGCGTGGAGCCGGGGATGTTCAGACCCTGACGCGAGGCCACGGCGCCACCGACCTCGACGGTCGTCTCGACCTCGCCGTCTCCGGAGCGGACGGCACCGACGCTCAGGCGGATCTTGCCGTCCGCCAGGTAGATGACATCGCCGGGGTCGACCGCGCCGGCCAGGCCCGCCCAGCTGACCGACAGCTGCCGATCGTTGCCGACCGCGGTGGAACCGCACATCAGCACGACCGTCTCGCCGGGCTTCAGGTCGGCAACGTCGTTCTCGATCGCGCCGACGCGCAGCTTGGGGCCGGGCAGGTCCTGCAGGATTGCGACCTGGCGGCCGGCCGCGTTGGCGGCAGCACGGACGTGCTCGGCGTTCTCGGCATGCAGCTCGAGATTGCCGTGCGAGAAATTCAGGCGGGCGACGTCGAGGCCCGCCTCGACCATCCGGCGGAGCACCTCAGGGTCACGCGAGGCGGGACCGATGGTGGCCACGATCTTGGTGCGGCGCATCTTAGGAATCACGCTCCGGAGTTTTGATCGTCGACACGCAAAACACCCTACTGAAAAGTCGGCTGTCGGCGAGCACCCCCTACCCGACGAGCTCCCCGTCCACGATCAGCGGCTCGCCGTCGAGGCTCACGCGCCCGCCCTTGCGCAGGTCGCAGATCAGATCCCAGTGCAAGGCCGAGGTGTTGGTGCCCCCGGTCTCGGGATACGAACGTCCGAGCGCGAGATGCACGGTGCCGGCCATCTTCTCATCGAGCAACGTCGAGCCGGTGGCGCGGTCGATGCCGGTGTTGGTGCCGATCCCCAGCTCGCCCAGGAACCGCGCGCCGGCGTCGCTGGCGAGCGCGGCGTCGAGATAGCTCTGCCCCTGGGCCGCGGTCGCGCTCTTCACCTCGCCGTTCTCGAACGTGAGCGTGACGTCCTCGACCCGCACCCCGCGCGGGCTCGAGGGAACGGTGAAGCGGATCGTGCCGTTGGCCGAGTCCTCGAGCGGACCGGTGAACACCTCGCCGCTTGGCATGTTGCGCCGCCCGTTGGAGTTGATCCAGGTGCGGCCGTCGACGCGCAGGGTCAGGTCGGTGCCGTCAGCCTCGATGCGGATCGTGCTCGCGGTGGCGAGG
>JBOGYJ010000047.1:0-5189 GCA_050696795.1 Solirubrobacteraceae bacterium
CCGCTGAGCCGGCCGCGGCCGCTGAGCCGGCCGCCGCCGACGTTGCGTCGACGATCCCGCTCGCGTTCGCCGGCGCCGGCGCGGCAGCCGATCCGACACGGGTCATGCTGGCCCGGGCCCGTGGGACGCTATGGAGCAAGCAGGCCTACGCGGTCATCACCGGCATGTGCGTGATCGCGCTGGCGATCGCGCTGCTGGTGTTCGTCTCAGGCGCAGGGGCGCCCGGCCGTGCGGCGAGCAAACACCGGCGGTCCGGTGCCCAGACAGCACGGAAGCATGCGGCGACGGTCACCTCGGCGGTGACGACGGACCCCTCCGTGACGACGACGCCCTCCGTGGCGACGACCACTCCCGATCCCGGTGGCACGCCTCGGCGGCAGACGCCGCCGGCGCTGGTTCCGTCCGGTCACACGCCGGGCGGGCCGCACAGCGGCGGGCAGCACCCTGGCGGGCCGCACGGTGGCGGGCCGCACGCTGACGGGCTGCCTCCGGGGCAGTCGAAGAAGCCCGGCGGCCGGCACGATCAGTAGCGGAGCTCACGCCAGCGGGTGCTCTCCGCAGCGGGGCGGCCCCGGCGGGTGCTCGCGTTCGGATCGGGGTAGCTGGTCACCTGATGTCCGAACAGGAGGGAGCACCAAATGGGTGATCGCACACAGAGGATGAAGGGCAAGATCGAGGAGCTGAAGGGCGCCAGCAAGCGCGGCGCCGGTGCAGCAAGCGGGCGACCGGGTACGGAGGCCGAGGGCGCTGCCGAGGAGCTGAAGGGCAAAGCGACCAATGCCGCGGGTCGCGCCCGCAGCAGCGCCAAGAAAGCGACGCGCTGAGCCGAGAGATCTGTTGGCCGTCTGAGCCGTATGCGAACATACGTTCGTGCGTTGGGAGCAGCAGACGGTTGAACACGAGGCGGGGGCGAGGCTACCCGGATACCGGGATGTGACGGTCCGGCACTTCGACGCGCCGGAGGCGGTCGACACCCGCTTCTACGAGGTCGAGGCCAAGTCGATCCTCAACCAGGTGCCCCCCTCCAGCCAGATGCCGTTCCGCTGGACGATCAATCCGTACCGTGGATGCACGCACGCCTGCTGCTACTGCTTCGCCCGCCCGACCCACGAGTATCTGGATCTGAATGCGGGGCGCGACTTCGAGCGCGAGATCGTGGTCAAGGTCAACGCGCCCGAACTGCTGCGAGCCGAGTTGCGCCGCCCGCGCTGGGCGCACGAGCACGTGGCGCTCGGCACCAACACCGATCCCTACCAATGGGTCGAGGGGCGCTACGAGCTGATGCGCGGGATCTGGGAGGCGCTGCGCGACGCCCGTAACCCGTGCTCGGTGTTGACGAAGTCTCCGTTGCTGCTGCGTGATCTGGATCTGATGCGTGAGCTCGATGCGGTCACCGACTTCAGCGCGGCGCTATCGATCCCGACGCTCGACCAGGCGGCATGGCGAGCGTCGGAGCCGCGCAGCCCGAACCCACGAGCGCGGCTGGAGGCACTCGCGGATCTGACGAGTGCCGGCATCCGGGCGGGCGTGCTGATCGCGCCGCTGATGCCCGGCATCAACGACTCACCCGAGCAGGTGCGTGAAATCGTGCGTGAGGCGACCGCGGCCGGTGCCGACTACATCACCGGCATCGCGCTGCACCTGCGGCGCGGCGTGCGCGAGGTGTTCATGGAGTGGCTCGCCGAGTATCGCCCCGAGTTGTTGCCGCGATACGAGCAGCTCTATCGACGTGGCGCCTACATGGCGGCCGACGAGCGCCGTCGGCTAGCGCAGCTATTGCACGGCCCGTCGCGGTCGGCGCGCGAGCGCTCGGGCCGCCGGTGGGGCTCCAGTGCGCGCGCAGCATCGCCGGTACGCAGGGAGATACCCGAACCGGCCCAGCGGACGCTTTTCTAGAGGCAGGTGCGCGATGCGGCCATCCCCGGGGTTTGCATCGCTTGATGCTGGCGCCATCATTCAGCACCAGAGGCGGGCGGAGGCTGGCCATGAGACGAAAGGCGGAGAGTTGGACGAACGGGAGCGGCTCAGCCGGCGCGCTTTTCTGCTCGGCGCAACCAGGGCTGGCACGGCGAGTGCGCTTGCGCTGACGTTCGGCGGGCCGGCGGGGGCGGCAGCCGCGACGATGGCCAGCGCCCGTACCGGTGCTGTGAGGGCCGAGCCGCCCGAGCCGCCGCGGTTCACCCGTTACGTCAGCCGCCCGGACCTGAGGCCGATCGGTGTCAGCGTGCGGTCGGCGCCGGGCCCGCTGGGGCTTGGAGCCCAGCCGCTCTACATCTTCTGCGCGCCGAAGGCGGCGCAGCAGCCGTTCCCGCGGGGCGCGACCCCCGGATTGATGATCCTCGATACCGCTGGCGAGCTGGTGTGGTTCAAGCCCCTGCCGAGCGCTGACGATCGCCCGTTCGACTTCAAGGTGCAGTCCTACGAAGGCAGGGCGACGCTGACCTGGTTCCAGGGACATAGCGGCGCTGGCCACGGGGTGAGTGGCCACTACGTGCTGGCTGACAGCAGCTATCGGCAGGTCGGTCAGGTCTTGGCCACCAACTTTCCGTGCGACCTGCACGAGTTCATCCTCACGCCACAGGGGACCGCGCTGCACACCGCCTACGAGGACAGCTCCGCTGTGCGCTTCAAGGGAACGCCTGTGCTGATCGGGCATGTTCAGGAGGTGGACGTGGCCACCAACAGGCTGCTGTTCGACTGGTCCAGCTACCCGGCGGTCGGCTTCGGCGACTCGTACGTCGGACCAGAGGCAGCGTTCTTCGACTACTTCCACGTCAACTCGATCGACCGCTGGCCCGGGCCGGGACGTAATCTGCTGATCTCGGCTCGGAACACCTGCGCGATCTACCTGGTCAACCAGGAGACGAAGCGGATCGTGTGGCAGCTGGGCGGCAAGCGCAGCAGCTTCCGGCTGGGGTCCGGCAGCCGGTTCTGGTACCAGCACGACGCGCGCGCGTTGCCTGATGGCTCCGGGGTGAGCCTGTTCGACGACGCGAGTGATCCTGCCCCCGAGGCCTATGCGGCAGGCAAGATTCTGGAACTCAACCAGCGTGACAGGAACGCGACGCTACGTCACCTCTGCGCGCACACCGATGGGTTGCTCAGAGCGGCGAACCAGGGAAGCTTCGAGCCGCTCCCGGGCGGCGGGCACGTCGTCGGGTGGGGCTCAGAGCCGTTCTTCAGCATCTATCCACCGTCAGTCGCCGGTGAGCTCGGGGCTCACCTGGTCCTCGACGGACGCTTCCCGACAGGCGCGCAGAGCTACCGCGTCTTCGCGTTCCCGTGGAGGGGAGACCCGCCGCAGAGCGAGCTTGCGCTCGCGGTACGTCACGAGGGGGCCTCCGGGGCGCGGACCGCGTACGTGAGCTGGAACGGTGCAACCGATGTGGCCCACTGGAGGCTCAGTGGGGGACCTTCGGCCACCGCACTGAGAAGCGTGCGGACGGCGCGCAGAACCGGGTTCGAGACCGCCATCCGGCTTCCCGCCGGCGCAGGCAGCTACATCCAGGCGGCAGCCCTCGACGCTCACGGACGGGTGCTTGGACACACGCGCACGGTCACAGCGAGGTGAACGCCACACTCTCGATGATCATCTGCTGATTCGGTGATCAATTTGCTGATTCGGTGATCATCTGCCGATTCGGTGATCATCTGCCGACCGCACCGGGGCGGGGAGCGCGGATTGGCTTCGATCGGCCGAGCGGCCGGCCGCTGCGATCGCGTGCCTGGACCGCCAGGTAGGGCAGCGTAGTGGTCAGGTGCAGTGCGGTCTCAAAGCCCGTACGCGGGACGCGGCCGAGTGAACGCGTGAGCGCGGCGGGGCGATCACCCGCGATCGCCTCCCAGTGCGCCACCTCTGTGGCGCCGTTCCAGCTGGCGTGGAGCGCGAACCGGTGGTGGCCGAGTCCCTCGACCGCCAGGTCCGGAGGTTTGGCGGGAGTGCCAATCCAGGCCGAGCGAAAGGCGCGGTAGGAGTTGGTTCCGCCGAGCATCTGCGCGTCGAACCGGAGGTTCGCGTCCGGACCGTACTCAGCAAAGTAGGGCTCAGCGCCCCAGCCGACAAAGGCGTTGCCGTCAGCCAGGAGGCGGATGCTGCCCTGGCTCTTCGCCAGCACCAGCGGATCGGGCAGGTATTGGTCGAGCAGCCGCACGTGCCTGGCGGCGAGGTCCACGCCGAGCTTCAAAGCGCGCGAGTAGCGCTCCACCGCGAAGTCGCCGGCGCCGTTGTCGAACAGCGTCAGGAGTCCGCCGGGGTAGGGGTGGGCATCGTGCTGGAACTGGAACCGGGCGGACTCCTCGATCGTGAAGTCGCTGCGCTTGCCGCCCAGCCGCCAGATCACAGCGCCGCTCGAGCGATCGACCTTGTAGACCGTCCAGGTGTGGCGCCCCGAGATCAGCAGGTCGCCGTCGCCGTCGATTGCGATCGAGTTGATGTGAAAGAAGTCGTAGGGATCGCCGACCTTGGTCGGCAGCCTCTGGTAGGACTCTTCGAGCGCGACGTGCGCCGCTGCGCTCCACTGTGAGATCAGCTTCCCGGTCCTGATGTCGACCTCCTGGAAGAGCGAGTCCAGCAGCTTGCCGTCACGCGGGCCGCCGATCGCACGCAGATCCGCAGGCCGCCGTCGGTAGACGGTGAACAGCGCGGTGCCCGCGGGCGTGATCACGAAGTCATGCAGGTCGCCGGATAGCCCATTGCCGGCGCGAACCCGGGTGATCGAGCTGTAGTCGCTGCCCGCGATGACGTACTCTCCGGCCCCGTATCCGCCTGGCAGCACGATCCGACCCTCCCACCAGGTCAGGACCGCTCGCCCCTCGAAGCGCTGGACGCACAGGTTCGTCGATCCTTGCGCCTGGGGGTGGAACCACACCAGTTCGCCGTTGTTGTCGACGATCATCGGACCGTTCTGGTAGTGATCCGTCCTGGCGGCGCTCAGCATCACCAGTCCAGGTTCGGTTCCCTGCGCGGGAACGAGGATCTTGGTCGGCGGCGGCGAGAGGTCGGGCCGCGACCGGAAGTGGAGCTTGCGGAAGGCGGACTGCGTTGGCGAGGAGCCGACTAGCTGCGATACGCCGAAGCCGGCACCACCGAGCACGACGGCACCGCCGGCCGCCGTCTGCAGGAATCGGCGCCGGGTCATCCGCCGGTCGGGCGGGTTGGCCTCCGGATCGGGTGTTGTCATCTCAGGCTC
>JBOGYJ010000048.1:0-34580 GCA_050696795.1 Solirubrobacteraceae bacterium
ACCTGCCGACTACAACACCGCTCGCTACTGGCCTACCTCCACGATCTCCACCTCGCCCACCAGACCAGCGGCGCGCTCCCAGTCCTGCTCTGAACCAGCCCGCAGAACCAAGGGACTGAACGCTTACGAGAAGGCCCGCAAATGCGGGCCTTCTCAAGCGGCTGAAGGGACTCGAACCCTCGACCTGCTGCATGGCAAGCAGCCGCTCTAGCCAACTGAGCTACAGCCGCAAGGAAGCCGAGTGTAGCGGGATCGAACGCAACGATTCCGCCTGGCGCGGAGCATTTGGCCGAGCCGACGTCTTCCTCGTTGGGCGCATCAGATCAGGGCGAGATGCTGGGCGATTTCGGGAACGCCTGTCGTGAGGATCCGCAGCAAGAAGCGGCGGCGAGCGCGTGAGCGAGACATAAAGGAGCTGACGAGCCCCTGCTGGTCGTCCTCAAACGAGTCTGCGCTGAGGTAAGGGATGATCGATCGACCGATTAGTTTCTGTCGGGCGGTTCGTTACACGGGCATGTCAACACCACTTCTCAAAGACAAGCATGCAGTGATCTATGGCGGCGCTGGCCGGATCGGGCACGGCATCGCTGCCGCCTATGCCGGGCAGGGCGCGCGCGTGCACCTGATCGGGCGGACCGACTCGACCCTGGCGGAACTCGCAGGAAAGATCGGCGCCGACTACGCCGTGCTCGATGCCGCTGACCAGGACGCGGTCGAGCGGCACCTTGATTCGCTGCCTCGGATCGATATCTCGTTCAACCTGACGAGCCGCGGCGATGTTCACGGCCTCCCGCTGACAGAGATGCCGGTCGAGGACCTGATGGCGCCCCTGATCGGACTTCGCTCAGCCTTCGTGACGGCCCAGGCGGCCGCCCGCCGGATGGCTGCGCAGGGGTCCGGGATGATCCTGTGGCTCAACAGCGCTTCGGGCAACGGGGCCGGACCCGGGATGGGCGGCACCGGACCGGCCGACGCGGCCATCGACAACTACATGCGCCAGCTCGCCAAAGACCACGGCGCAAGCGGCCTGCGGGTCTGCGGGATCTGGAGTCCGGGAGTCGAGCGTCACGAGGTCATGTCGCGATTCTCTGTGATGGGCCGTGGCCCGCGGCTCGAGGAGGTCGCCAACGCTGCGGTGTTCCTCGCCTCGGATCTCGCCTCCGGCACCACCGGCGCGATCCTCAACGTCACCGCCGGCGTCGTGTTCTGATGACGGCCATGACGATCGACGAGACCGTGCTGGCAACGTACCGGCGTGAGCTGCATATCCACTGCTACCGGCTGCTGGCCAACTTCGAGGAGGCCGAGGACGCCGTCCAGGAGACGCTGACGAAGGCCTGGCAGGCGCGCGACAGCTTCGGCGCCGAGGGCAACGCCCGCGCCTGGCTGTACCGGATCGCGACCAACATCTGCCTGGACCGGATGCGCCAGGTCAAGACGCTCGACCGCAGCTACGCGGAGGTTCCGTGGCTACAGCCCTATCCGGACGCGCTGCTGGATGAGCCCGGCGAGCTGATCGTCGCGCGGGAAACGATCGAGCTGGCCTTCCTGGCGGTCATCCAACTGCTACCGGCGCGTCAGCGCGCAGTCCTGGTCCTCCGCGACGTGCTCGAGTGGTCTGCAGGACAGACGGCCGAGGGCTTGGCGATGACAGTCCCGGCGGTCACCAGCGCGCTTCAGCGGGCCCGTGCGACGATCGCGGATAAGCGGCCGCCGGCCACGCCGCCAAGCCCATATGAGCAGGCACTGCTGGCGGGGTTCATCGACGCTCACGAGCGGATGGACGCCGAGGCATCTCTGGCGATGGTCAGGGAGGACATCCGGATCACGATGCCGCCCAACCCAATGCTCTACGAGGGGCGGGTACAGATGCGCGAGCTGTTCGGGCACGCGCGCGAGATGGGCGAGTGGCGGCTGATCCCCGCATGGGTGAACCGCATGCCCGCAGCAGTCTCCTATCTGAAGCGGCCCGGTGATACCGCCTTCCGTCCCTTCAAAGTAGACGTACTGCGGGCCGATGGCGATCAGATCGCCGAGACGACCACGTTCGACGCGCGCCTGGTGGCCTGGACCGGCCTGCCCACAGCACTAACCGATTAGACGATTAGACGTCGTGCGACCTCGGGCTGCCAACCACGCGGCCGGCCATTTCGAACAGGAGGTACCGACTCGCAAGGCGGAGTGGTGAGCCGCGAGCGACGTTGGCTCGCCCACCCCGAAGACCACCGCGCCATCACGGCCCGCGTGCATGACCGTAACGCTGAAACCCGGCCTCGCGGTCGCCCGAGCAGGCCCTGCGCGAGCGGACGGGAACGCATCCGATGAGCTTGCTTCGACACTGGAACGTCTCGCGCGTCACCCACTCGGCCGCCACCCGGACGACGTCGCGATACTCGCTCTGCGCTTCCTCGGGCGCGAGGCCTCCGTGGATCCCACGCCGGCTGTGGCAGCGCTGGCGTCGTAGCCTACGGGCGCTGCGACTCGACGGGCTCGATCTGTTCGACAGCCAGCCGCATGGCTTGGATCATCGCCTCAACGGCCGGCGGCCGACGCGGCCCCGGGAGGACAACCGCTGAGATCTGGCGGGTCGCGTGCGAGGCCAGGGGAATCACGCGAACGTCAGGGCGTCGATGAGCGCGCAACGCGAGCGACGGCAGCACCGTCACCCCGAGCCCGGCGGCCACCAGGCTCTGCACCGTGACGTAGTCATCTGTCGCGTACACGATCTTGGGCTCGAAGCCGGCCTCGGCCGTGAGATGCAGCAGGTGTGCACGACAGCGCTCGCACCCCGCGATCCATGCATCATCCTTGAAATCGACGAGCTTCAAGCGGCGCGCGCGGCCCATCGCGCCCGCCACCAGCAGGAGTTCGTCCTCGAACAAGCACTCGAACTTGAAGTCGCGACTGCTGGCCGTGCCAGTCTCGGGGTAGCTGAAGGTCAGGGCCAGGTCCACATGGCCCGTCCGCAGCAGCTCGAGCGCATCCGGCGGCTCGGCTTCGATAAGCGATACCCGGATACCGGGATGGGAGTCCCTGAGTGAGCGCGTAGCTGCCGGAAACAGCGTGGCGCTACCGCTCGGGAAGGCCGCCACCCGCACCCGCCCGCTGCGCAGCCCGGCGATCTCCGCGACCTCGTCCTGAGCAACGGCAAGCCGGGCGAGCACGGCATCGGCGTGCTGAACCAGAGCCTCTCCGGCCTCCGTCAGCCTGACTCCGCGCGGCGTGCGGTGCAACAGCGCAGTGCCGACCTCCTCCTCGAGCCGGGCGACGTGATGGCTGACCGCGGGCTGCGTGTAGTTAAGCGCTCTGGCGGCCGCCGAGAACGAGCCCTCGCGCGCTACTGCGCGCAGCACGGTCAGCCGTCGCAGGTCCAGCATCTCCCGAACCTATCAAGCAGATCTATGGCTCTGCCAAAAAATCATGATTGCGCTAATGCCGCGCGTGGGTGATGCTTGCTTCGATGTTGCTGCGCCACGAGTTCCGTCCAGAGTGCTGTTTCCTCGACTCGGCCACATACGGGCTGCCGCTCGCCTCCGCGCTCGAGGAGTTGGCGGCGCTCACCGCCGCCTGGGCGGCCGGAACCTACGACCCGACCGACTGCGACGAAGCCATCGCCCGTGCGCGTGGCGCGTTTGCGCGGATGCACGGCGTCGCCGCCGCCGATGTCGCGATCGGGCATCAGGTCTCTCCCTTCGTCGGCGTGGTTGCCGCGTCGCTGCCGCGCGGAGCGCGGGTGCTCGCGGCCGAGGGCGATTTCACGAGCCTGCTCTTCCCATTTCTGGCCGCAGGCTGCGAGCTGACGACCGTGGCGCTCGAGCAACTCGCGGAGGCGATCGACGCCGGCACGGATCTGGTCGCCGTCTCCGCCGTCCAGTCGGCGAACGGTCGTTTGGCCGATCTCGACGGCATCGCGAGCGCTGCGAGCCACCATGGCGTGATGACACTGGTGGACGGCACGCAGGCGTGCGGTTGGCTCCCACTCGACGCCGGACGCTTCTCCGCGCTCGTCGCCGGCGGCTACAAGTGGCTGTGCCATCCGCGCGGTACAGCGTTCATGACGATCACCCCCGAGCTTCGTGATCGCCTGGTTCCGCTCGCAGCCGGCTGGTACGCAGCCGAGCAGCCATGGGAGAGCTGTTATGGAACGCCGCTGCGCCTCGCCAGCGATGCCCGCCGCTTCGATGTCTCGCCCGCATGGTTCAACTGGCACGTGGCGGCCACCACGCTCGAGGCCTTCCAGCAGCTCGGGGTTGAGCAGATTCACGAGCACGACGTGGCGCTGGCAGAGCGCCTGCGGGCGGGGCTCGGGCTCGAACCGGGCCGCTCGGCGATCGTCTCGCTCGACGCGGGTCCCACTGCTGCCGAGCGGCTCGCAGCGGCAGGCGTGAAGGCGTCGGTCCGTGCAGGTCGCGTCCGTCTCAGCTGCCATCTCTACAACAGCGACGAGGATGTCGAGCGCGCGCTCGAAGTGCTCGCCGGATCGGCGGTTCAGCGCTCGGCGGCTTGAGACCCGGGCGCCGACAGGATCACGTCGGTGAAGATGAAGCCATCGCGCTCCACGGTCTCTCCGATCACCACCGATAGCGGCGCGCTGAAGTCGGGGCTCGAGACGACCAGCGTGTGGAACTCGCCGTTCTCGCCGCACCGATCCACCGCGGCGGGAAGCCCGGCAAGGAAGTCCTCGTCGTACCAATGTCCTGCCAGCTCGCGCGGTGCCTGCGCACCGTCGACGCAGGTGACAACGGCCCTCACCCCTGCCTCGACCAGCTCCCGCGCAAGCTTGGCTGTGGGTCGTTCCCAGAGCGGGAAGAGAGGACGCAGCCTACTGCACTCGAGCATCTGCTCGCGGTAGCGGCGCACGTCCTCCAGGAACAGGTCACCGAAGACAACCACCTCGACCCCTGCTGATAGCGCGCTCGCGACAGCTACGCCCATCAGCTGTTCGTAGACCTCGTTGCTGCACGGCCACGGCAACTCCACGACGTGCAGCGGCAGCTCCAGAGCCGCCGCCTGCGCCTCGAGCAGTTCGCGACGCACGCCATGCATCGCGACCCGCCCAAACTCGGCGTTCACCGTGGTCAGCAGACCTACTACCTCGACGTCGCCTGCACGCAGCACCTCGTGGAGCGCGAGCGCGCTGTCCTTGCCGGAGGACCAGCTCATCCAGGCCTTGGGTCGCGCATCCATGACGACCGAGGTTACGTGCTCCGGCACGCGGATCTGATCCCATATCTCGGCGATATCGCCCGCAATCGCGATTTGGAGAGGTCCGCTCCGTCGACGCCGCTACCTTCATGACATGGTTGCCTCGCACCGCGCTCGCGTGGAAGCGCTGTTGACCGAAGCGCAAGCAGCGCACCGCGCACTGCTGCTGGCCGCGCCCCCAGATGTCAGCGCATCGCTCCCGGTTGACGCCCAGGGGATCACGCGCGCGATCGACCACATCGCCTCCGCAGCGGGGCTCTCTGCGTCGGAACGCCGCCAGTTCGTGCGTCCTCACGCAGTGAATCCGGCGGTGCTGCACGCGCGCGTGTTCGGCGCGGCGCCGCTGGCCGCCGAGACGGTGATCGGCGCGTTCGTGGAGGGCGCCCGCGTGCGAGCCGACGCGCTGGTGACACTCGCCGAGACGATCGGTGACAAGGAGTTGGTGCAGGGGATCAACGGGTTGCTGATCGACCATCCGCTGCCGACGGCCGACGGTCGCGAGAGCACCACGGATCCGGTCGCGGCGCTGCGCGATGCCTACTCCGCCCAGGAGCGCGCGGCGCTGGTGATCGCGGCGCGACTCGATGTTCGCGACAGCAATTGAGCGTATTCAAGGACCCTGATCACGCGCAGACGCCTCCGCCACACGCAACAGCTCGGGCTCCTCAGGGAGCTTCTCAGCAAGCGGGCGTCCAACCTGCTCGGCGCCGAGTCCGATCGCTGCGGCAGCGGCGAATCGCCTCGGCCGCGAAGAACGGGAATTCCTTACGACTCTGCACCAGGCCGATCCCCTGTGCGGGGTGTGCGAGGCCAACCCTGCAAGGTCGGCCCTAGCAGCCTGATCGCCGTGTTCGAGACCAGCGAGAAGACGTCATCGTCGTCGTCGGCCTCCGCTCCCCTGCGCAACAGCATTGCCAACGCATACGCCGCGGGCTGTCTGGCGCTACGCCGGGGTGAGCGTACGCATGGGTCCGAGCGCCGGCGCTACGATCGCCTGCGACCGAGACGGTCGCGCCTGGGCGAAGCCGTCGACCAAGCCAGGCCTCGCCTAAGCGAAGATTTCGAGCGATCCCGGAGCAGTGACGCTCGAACTGAGCACCGGTGCGGCAGAGCCGCCCGCCGTCTGCGCCAGAGCAGCCTGGACCGCAGCGGTTCCGGACTGGGTCCCCTGGAGCACCGCCAGTGCGGCCACGGCGGAGAGGTCGACCGATCCGCTGATGGGCTGTACGCTCATGCCGCGAGTATCGCCCCGCGAGCGCGGCTACTCAAGCGCGCTGGACGAAAAGGCAGGAGGTCGTTGGCGGCTGCCGCGCAGCTGGTAGGCGGCGAAAGCAGCTCCCGCGAGCAGCACGGCCGAGAGCGTCCATCCGAGCATCGTGGTGCTCAGCCCGACGTACTTGAGTCCCGAGGCGAGGATCACGAAGGCGATCAGCGGGCGGATGTAACGATCCGGCACGCTCGATGAGAGCAGCGAACCGATGAACACCGCGGGTACCGAGCCGATGATCAGCGACGCGGTCAGACCGAATTCGACCCTGCCGAAGATCAGAGCTCCCACCGCCGCGGCGAGTGTCAGCGGTACCGCCTGCGTGAGATCGGTGCCCACGAGCTGCTTGGCGCTGATCGACGGATACACGAACAGCAGCAGCACGATCATCAGCGAGCCCGCTCCCACGGAGGTCATGCCGACGATGATGCCGCCGACGATGCCGATCAGCACCGTGACCAGCGGCCGTGGCACGAGTTCGTGGATCTGATCGCTACGAGCCTCACCGGAACGGCGATCGAGCAGATAGCGCAGCGCCATCGCGGCAGCCCCGAGCAGCAGCGCCGCACCGAGGATCAGCTCGATGTTCTTGACATCGCTCTTGGAGTCCCCCATCAGGTGAAGCAGGTAGGACCCGATGAGCGCAGCGGGCACGGAGCCCGACGCCATCAGCAGCACGAGCTTGCGGTTGACGGTGCCCGCCCGCAGATGCACCCCCGCTCCGATCGGCCGCATCACGACCGAGGCAACCAGGTCGCTGGAGATCGCCGCGGCCGGCGACACGCCGAACAGGAGGATCAGCATCGGGGTCATCAGCGCGCCGCCACCGGCGCCGGTCATGCCGACCAGCAGCCCGACGATGGCGCTTCCGAGAACGATGTACGGATCGATGTGCATGCGGCTACAGGTCCCTGTGGATTCTGCCCGGGAATCATACTACACAAACTCGATTGGGTTTCGTAATTCGCTCGACTTTAGGGTGTTACCCCCGAGCACTGCCGTGCGACGCCCTCGCGGTGGACTCCGCACGCCCTGAACCCCCTGGAGTGCGCTGCCGTCGGACAACCGCTAGCTTTCCGCAGGTGCCAGAACCGCGCTTCCGCTTCGTCTCTGTCCCCTCCGCCCTCGCCGGCGCTCCGGCGGGCTGGGCGCGCGACATGCTCGAGGAGGGCGAGGTCGCGCTGCTCTCCTCAGATGGGCTCGAAACCATCAATCAGGTCGCGCACGAACTCGAGCAGATCACGATAGCGCTGGTGCGGGCCGAGGCCAGCCGCGAACAGCAGGACGCGACGGTGATGGCATACGCGGACATGCTGCCGCTGGTCTGGGTGGCGCCTGACTTCAGCGACGCGGTGCAGCGCTGGGCGCACGAGCGTGGGCCGATGACGCTGTTGAGCGAGGCCAGCGGCGCGCTCGACGACGAGGAGCGGCGGCGAATCGATCGCTTCCTCGCGAGCCTCGGACGTCAATCCGAGTAGAGCGTCTGCTATCCCCCTGGTTGGGGGCTTGGAACCTGTGACGAAAAAGTCACACGTTCTCAGATGATCTCGAAGCTGAAGCCTTCGAACAGGCCGGTTTCGATCACGCCCGGCAGCGCCTTGAGCCGCGCGTGCAGGCCGTGCGGGATCTGATCGAACCAGGCATCGATCACGAGGTTGCCCCACTCGGTCACGACCGGACCGTCCTTGCCGGCCGCCAGCCGCAGACCCCAGCGGGCACAGCCGTGCTCGTCGAGCGCACGCCCCACCAGGTCGACGGCGTGGCGGTCGACCTCGATCGGGATCGGGAAGCCCTGCCCCAGGCGCTCGACGTGCTTGGTCGGATCGATCGCGAGGTACATCTTGCGGCAGGTCGTCCAGAGCAGCTTCTCCATGAACATGGCGCCGCCGCGGCCCTTGAGCAACCGCCCCTGCGGATCCACCTCATCGGCGCCGTCCACCCCCCACTCAGGCTGCACCGAGCCCAACGGCACCGTCGGGATGCCGAGCGTGTAGGCGGCCGTCTGCGTCTCATAGGAGGTGGTCACGATCCGGATCGAGAGCGACTCCCGCCGGACGCGCTGACCGATCGCCCAGAGCGCCATGTAGGTCGCCGATCCCGATCCGATCCCGATCATCGCGCCATCCGCGGCCCGCGCGGCGATCCGCTCGGCGACCGCGCGTTTCTCCTCGATGTTGGCGACGGTCGCGGGCCAGTGCAGCGCCGCTGACGCGTACCAGTCCGAGAGCTCTTCGTTGCCGGTCGACACGATGATGCCGGAGCCTACCGGCTGCCGCATGGCCCCCTACGCAGCACGGCGCTGGCCCGTGCCGTGGAGCCGGCGCTTGGCCGACAGCAGGCGCTCGTCCGCCGTGCGCAGCAGCAGCTCGATGGTGCTGCCGTCCTCGGGGAACACGGCGACCCCGATGCTGGTGTGCAGCTCCTCGTGGCCGCGTGAAGCGTGGGCCACGGCAGCGGTGATCTTGTCCGCCAGCGGGCGCGGGTTGGCGGTCGCGGGGGCGATCACACAGAACTCGTCGCCACCGAGGCGCGCGACCGTATCCTGTGAGCGCAGCGCCTGGGTCACGCCCGTGGCAACGTCGCAGAGCATCTCGTCACCGGCCGCGTGGCCGAAGCGGTCGTTGACGAGCTTGAAGCCATCGAGGTCGAGCATCACCACCGTGAAGCGCTCGTCCGCGCGCAGATGACGCGCGACCTCATGCTCGGCCACCGACATCAGCAGGCGCCGGTTGGCCAGGCCCGTGAGCGGATCGCTGTATGCGGCGTGCTCCATCGCGTCGCGCTCTCGGCGCAGCCTGCGGCCCATCTCGTGCAGGATCGCCACGGAGCCGGCGGGAACCAGCACCACCAGCCACAGCGGAGGGATCGAGCTCCCCGGGACCGCGGACGCGACCACGATGTCGGCGATCAGCACCGGCGCCGCGCAGGCAAGCATGCCCAGGCCGTTCGAGCCGATCGAGGCGGCCAACATCACTCCCGGCAGCCCGACCCAGAAGCCGCCGGGGGCCCCGATCGCGCCGGCGAGCACCCCGACGAGCGCCGCGATCAGAGCAACGCGCAGCGGCGCAGGAGCAACCCTGCGAGTACCGCGGGACCGGCTCGCCCGCAAATCAGCGTCCACGCGCTTGCGCAGCATCGCTGGTTAGTTTGGTCAGCGCTTCGGACGAAACGCATAAGAATCGGAGCCACAGAGGCTCAGACTCACTCAGCTCTTCTGGCCGACCAGGACGATCCCGTACGCCACCGCAGCCAGGCAGATCATGAGCGCCACCAGCGCCGCGGCGGTGTATGCGAGCGCGGCGGGGCCACGACTGGTGCGTCGCAACTCGCTGGCCCGGATCAGGCCGGCGACGGCCCCCGCGAACAGCACCGACACGACCACACTGGCCAGGATCGAGGACCAGACCACGCGCAGCAGGTTCGCGGCGGTACCGCCGGCGAGCAGCGTCATGCCTCGGTGGCCTTCCCCAGCGACGGGTCCACGGTGGTCGGGACCGGGCCGTGAGCGCGCGCGCCGCGGGCCTTCAGGAAGACCAGCGTGAGTGCGATCACGAGCACGATGCTGAGCACGATCGGTCCGGCGTCACCCCGACCGAACAGCTGCACGACCGCGTACACGACGGCGGCGACCGCGGCAGCACACGGCAGCGTCAGCAGCCAGGCGATCACGATCTCGCCGGCGACGCCCCAGCGCACCGCCGACAGGCGCTTGCCGGCGCCCGCGCCGGCAATCCCGCCCGAGATCACCTGCGTGGTCGAGAGCGGATAGCCACCACTGGAGGCCGCCAGGATCACGGCTGCCCCGGCGGTCTGCGCGACGAACCCCTGGGCCGGATCCATGCTGATGATCTTCGTCCCCATCGTCTTGATGATCCGCCAGCCGCCCGTGAAGGTGCCGGCCGAGATCGCGCTCGCGGCGGCGATCACGACCCAGATCGGCACATGGAACTTCGACGCGCTGAGCTTGCCGCTGACCACCAGCGCGAGCGTGATCAGGCCCATCGTCTTCTGCGCGTCATTGGTCCCGTGCGAGAGCGCCAGCATCGCGCCGGTGACCACCTGGCCGAGCTTGAAGCCACGGCTGACGCCACCGGGCCTGACCGAGCGCACGATGCGATAGACGCACACGACCGCGAGCCAGGCCGCCCCGAACGCCACCAACGGCGAGACGACCGCCGGAATCACGAGCTTGTCGAGGATGCCGCTGCCGCTGGCGGCACTCCAGCCCCTGGCGGCGATCACGGAGCCGACCAGGCCGCCGATCAGCGCGTGCGAGGAGCTCGACGGCAGCCCCACATACCAGGTCATCAGATTCCAGGTGATCGCGCCGAGCAGTCCGGCGTAGACGACCGTGCTCGTCACGGCATGCACCTCGACGAAGCCCTTGCCCACGGTGTCGGCCACCTTCAGCGAGATGAACGCTCCGACGAAGTTCAGGACCGAGGCGATCGCGATCGCGCGGCGCGGACCGATCGCGCGCGTCGAGATCGAGGTGGCGACGACGTTGGCGGTGTCGTGAAAGCCGTTGGTGAAGTCGAAGGCGAGCGCCGTGACGACGACGATGACGAGGATTACGTCGACGCTCATGTGTTCTTGATGACGACGCCCTCGAGCACGTAGGCGGCGCGCTCGGTCGAGTCGATCGCATCCTCGAGTCGCTCGAAGATGTCCTTCCAGCGGATCACGACCATCGGGTCGATGCCGTCCTCGAACAGCGAGGCGATGGCGCCACGCACGATCCGGTCGCCCTCGTTCTCGAGCCGATGCACCTCGACCACGTGCGCGGAGATGTCCTCGAAGCGCCCGACCTTGTGCACCGCCCGGCAGAGCTCGCCCGCGGCGTCACGCAGCACCAGCGCCAGCGCCTCGGCCTGCGTCATCGGCGCCTCGACGGCGTACAGGTTGAGGAAGGCCGCAACCTCATCGACGAGGTCGACGATGTCGTCCAGCGCCGAGATCAGCGCGAGCAGGTCCGCGTGCTCGATCGGCGTCGAGAGCTCGCGGTTGAGTCGCTGGATCAGCTCGTGGGCTATGTGGTCGCCCTTGTGCTCGCAGGCGTTGATCGCTGCCGCCTGATCCCCGTCCTCGGGAAACTGCGCCAGCAGCTCCTGCAGAAGCTCGGTGGCGGTGACGACATTGTCCGCCGCCTGCTCGAGCAGCTCGAAGAAGATGTTGTGACCGCCGCGCAGCACCCGCTCCACGAAGGCCAGCGCCCCGCTGGCCGTCAGGCGCCTGTTTTCAGCCACGGGATTCGCCTACCCGTGTGACGAGGCGAGCAATTCGCCACCCAGCCGCACGCCGATGCCCATGTGAAAGGAGTGTGAAACCAAGGCAGCGCGCACTGTAGCGGGAGACGCGCTTGCAGGCCTGGTGGCGTCCAGAGCGCTCAAATAGCGAGGCCGGATTGCCGATAAACGGAGCAATGACCGCGGTCGACCCCAGTCTGTTCGAGATCGCGCCCTCGCCGCAGGACCTGCTCGGGGAGGCGCGCGTCGGCGCGAACGTGCTCGGCGGCGAGCTCACCGGTGAGAGCGCTCAGGCTGATCCGCTGCATGAGAGCCCAGCCGAGCTCGGCGACGACGCACTGGTGGATTTCACCGCGGCTGCGCAGAACTGGTTCAACACCGAGCGGATGGACGACGTGCCCGACAGCGTCATCTCGGTGCAGTCGATGCTCTCGACGCTGGTTGGATCGATGACGGCGAACGCCACCGAGGCGTTTGCCACGGCAGCCGAGATGTCACCCGACGCCGCCCTCGCGCTCACGCAGTTCTGAGCCGCGGGCGGTCCCGCTGGACCACCCGCCCCCTGCTGGACCGCCCGCCCTTGGTGGATCGGGCGGGCGTGCTGGATCAGGCGAGCGCTACCTCAGCGCCGAAGCGCCCCCGGAAGCGCACCGCCCCGGCGGCGGCAAGCGCGGCGCCGCCGACCGCCAGCAGGAACGGCCCGCGGATGCCGAGCGGCCCGATCACAATGCCGGCGAGCGCTGACCCGGCGGCGACGCCGGCGATCAGCCCGGACAGCGTCCAACCGAAGGCCTCGTGCTCACTGCCCGGAATCACGACGTGGCCAACGAGCGAATACACACACGAGAACGTGGGCGCAACCGCCAGCCCGGCGACGAAGCTGAAGAGGGCAGCGAGTGCGATCGAGCCGGCGAACAGCAGCGGTGCGGTGACCAGACAGTTGACCGCCAGCAGCAGCGCATAGCGCGAGCCGAGCGCCGAGCCCCAGCGCGTGGAGCTGTAGTGGATCCCACCGGCCATGCTGCCCAGGCTCCAGAGCGCGAGCAGGAAGCCAGACGCCGGGCGCGAGCCGTCGTGTAGCGCCAGCGCCGGGATCCCCACCTCGACAGCCCCCAACGCGAAGCCCATCAGCGCGATCGGGACCAACAGCCAGCGCAGGTCGACGCTGATCAGCGCCGAGCCGCGGTGCGCATCGCCCTGCTCGCGCGCGAGCGGACGATCGAGCAGCGGCGACCGCATGAACAGCAGCGTCCCGCTGAGGCCGATGGCCCCGAGGATTGCCACCGCAAAGGCGGGAGAGGCAACCGTGACGATGACCGTCGTGGCCAACGGCCCGACGATCCAGATCGTCTCCTGCGCGATCGCCTCCATCGAATAGGCGGTCTCGCGCACCGCGTGGTCGTCGTAGAGGTCGCGCAGCAACGTGCGCACGACCGGCGCGATCGGCGGCGTGAGCCCACCGGCGATCGCCGCGCACAGGATCAGCACGAGCGCGGGCGCGTGGGCCCTGGCCGCCAGCGCGAGCACCAGGTAGGCACACGCCTGGGTGGCCGAGGCGGGCCCGACCACCATGCGCCGCCCGACGCGGTCGATCAGGCGCCCGAGCAGCGGGCCGCAGATGGCGCCGGCCAGCGCCCCGGCCCCCACGGCCGCCCCGGCCGCGGCGTAGGAATGTGTGGCCGCGCGGACGAGCAGCAGCACCGCCAGCGACGACATGCCCTGCGGCATGCGTCCGACCAACGCGGTGCTGAGCAGGCGCAGCGCGCCCGGTCTCGCGATGACAGTCCCGTAGTTACTGGCCACATGCCCATAGAAGCAGGCCGCCGCCTACCGTCGGGCGCGCTTTGGCCGCGGCGACAAATCAGGCACTGATCGGCTTGGACGCTGCGGCGGCGATCACCGCACGCTCGACCGCGTTGACGTCCCGCACCGCCCCGGTGTCGGCCGAGGTCGCCATCGCCGCGTAGGCACGCAGCGCCGGCGAGACGCTCCGCGCCCGCAGGTTCGGGACGTAGCCCGCGCCCGACTCGAGCCGCTCGCGACGCTCCGCCAGTTCCTCCTCGGAGACCTCCAGCGTGAGCCTGCGCGCGGGGATGTCGATGGCGACCGTGTCGCCGGTCTCGACCAGCGCGATCGCGCCACCGGACGCCGCCTCCGGCGAGACATGGCCGATCGAGAGACCCGAGGTTCCTCCCGAGAAGCGCCCGTCGGTGATCAGCGCGCAGGCCTTGCCGAGCCCTTTGGCCTTGAGGTAGGAGGTCGGATAGAGCATCTCCTGCATGCCGGGACCGCCGCGCGGCCCCTCGTAGCGGATGACGACCACGTCACCCTCCTTCACCCCACCGCCCAGGATCGCGTCGACCGCCGCCTCCTGCGACTCGACGACCACCGCCGGGCCGCTGAACCGCCAGATCGACTCGTCGACGCCCGCGGTCTTGACGACCGCGCCGCGCGGGGCGAGGTTCCCGTACAGGATCGCGAGCCCGCCGTCGGTGGAGTAGGCGTGCTCGACGTCATGGATGCAGCCGTCGGAGGCGTCGGTGTCGAGCGTGTCCCACCGCTCCGACTGCGAGAACGCCTGTGCGGAGCGCCGGCAGCCCGGGGCCGCGTGGAACAGCTCGACGGCGCGCTCGCTCGGGCGCTCGCTGCGGATGTCCCAGCTCTCGAGCCAGTCCGCCACACCGGCCGCGTGCACCGTGTGCACGTCGTCGTTGAGCAGGCCGGCACGCCAGAGCTCGCCGAGGATCGCCGGGATCCCGCCGGCCCGATGCACGTCCTCCATCAGGTAGGTCGAGCTTGGCGCCACCTTGCAGATGCAGGGCACGCGCTTGGAGATCTCGTCGATGTCCTTCATCGTGAAGTCGAGGCCGGCCTCCTGGGCGGCGGCGAGGATGTGCAACACCGTGTTGGTCGAGCCGCCCATGGTGATGTCGAGCGCCATCGCGTTCTCGAAGGCCGCGCGCGTCGCGACCGAGCGCGGAAGCACGCTCTCGTCGCCCTCACCGTAGTAGCGCTGGCAGAGCTGCACCACTACCCGCCCCGCGTCCTCGTACAGGGCGCGACGGGCGGTGTGCGTCGCCAGCGTCGAGCCGTTGCCGGGCAGCGACAGGCCGAGCGCCTCGGTCAGACAGTTCATCGAGTTCGCCGTGAACATGCCCGAGCAGGAGCCACAGGTCGGGCAGGCCTGCTCCTCGATGCGCGCGATGTCCTCGTCGGAGACCTCGTCGTCGACGGCGTCTGCGATCGCGGTGATCAGGTTGAGCCCCTTGCGCACGGTGCCGTCGACCAGCACCGCGGAGCCGCCCTCCATCGGCCCACCGGACACGAACACGGCCGGGATGTTCAGCCGCAGCGCGGCGTTCAGCATCCCCGGCGTGATCTTGTCGCAGTTGGAGATGCAGACCAGCGCATCGGCGCAATGCGCGTTTGCCATGTACTCGACGCTGTCGGCGATCAGCTCGCGCGAGGGCAGCGAGTAGAGCATGCCGCCATGCCCCATCGCGATTCCGTCATCGACGGCGATCGTGTTGAACTCACGTGCTATCCCGCCCGCCTGCTGGATCGCCTCGCAGACGAGCACACCAACCGGCGCCAGGTGCGTGTGGCCGGGCACGAACTGCGTGTAGGAGTTGGCGACCGCGATGATCGGCTTGCCGAAATCCTCGCGCGCGACGCCGGCGGCGCGCAGCAGCGCGCGAGCACCCGCCATGTTGCGCCCGCGGGTGACGGTGTTGGACCTGAGCTCTGGCATTACTTCAGGCTACCGACACCAGCGCTCGTTCCACAGATCACAAGCGTTCGTTCCACAGATCACAAGCGTTCTGGCTGTTTGACACTCCCGCGCGAAAACGCGGATCTGCGCATCACTGAGCCAGATGCCCTCGCCTGGCGCAGACGTGCCGGGGCGCTGATCGGCGTGGCTGCGCGCCTGCTCTCAGCCCCCGCCGCGCTCGGTCCAGCACCGACATGTAGACCGACCCTCCGCAAGGCCGCCGCTGGTGAGGAAACCCGTGCAACGGGTAGGCACAGCGGATGGCAGGTGTGGCAATCACCTTCGATGACGGCCCCGACGAGCACTGGACCCCGCTCGTGCTGGATAGGCTCGCCACCCATCACGCGCACGCCACGTTCTTCGTGATCGCCGCGCGTGCGGCCCGCCATCCGCAGCTGGTCGAGCGCGCGCTCGCGCACGGGCACAGCGTGGGACTGCACTGCGGCCGGCACGTGCGTCACTGCGATCGCGACCAGCGGTGGCTCGAGGCCGACACGCAGCGTGCGCTCGGGCGCTTGCGGGAGCTGGGCATCACCCCCACGCTGTGGCGCACGCCATGGGGAGACACGGCGCCATGGACCGCCCAGGTCGCTCAGCGGCACGGCTTGCGGCTGATCCGCTGGAGCGTCGACACGCATGACTGGCGCGGCGACAGCGCGGCGCAGATGTTCGCTGCCACGCGGGAGCAGCTCGAGCCCGGCGCGGTGGTGCTGGCACACGACGGCATCGGTCCAGGCGCCCGACGCGACGGCGCCGCCGAGACCGTGGCCTACATCGATCTGTTCGTACGCCACGCGGCGGCGAACGAGCTCACGCTGGAGGCGCTCGCTTGAGAAATGTCGATGATGCTGGTCTCGCTGCCAGCGGCCCGCTGGCCGCAGGCAGCGCTGAAGCGTCCACACCTGGGCTCGAGGCCGCCCTGGCGGAACTCGCCGCCGGGGCCGAGCAGCGCGACGCGGCACACCAGCCCGAGTTCCCCACCGACGCCTTCCGCGCGCTGCGGCGCTGCGGGGCGCTGCGATTCAACGCCATCGCCGGCGAGGCGCGTCCGCCGGCCGCACTGGAGCTGGCGCTGGTCCGGCAGGTCGCGGCAGCCGACGGCTCCGTCGGCCGGATCTTCGACGGGCACCTCAATGCCGTCGAGCGACTGGCGGTGCAGGCCCCGGCGGCTTTGCGTGAGCGCGAGCTCGAGGCAGTACACGGCGACTCGCTGCTCGCCGGGGTCTGGGGCGGCGATCCGACCGGCGACGAGGGCGAGCCCGCGACCATCGTGCGCCAGGCCGGCGGCGGCGAGGTGCTGCGCGGGGTCAAGACGTTCTGCTCTGGCGCCGGTGGCCTGGACCGCGCGGCGGTGCTGGGACGCGCGGAGCACGGCGGCCCGCCACTGCTGGTCTGGATCGATGTCGCCGACCGCAGCCATGTCGAGCTCGATACCGGCTGGTACCGAGCGCGCGGGCTGGTCGCCTCCGTCTCACATCGCGTGGTCTTCCACGACGCTCCGGTATTGATGCGACTGGGAGAGCCGGGAGCGATCGCGGCACAACCGTGGTTCGGGCGCGACGCGCTGCGCACCGCCGCCAGCTGGGCGGGCATGGCCGACACCGCTACCGGTGCGGCGCTTGGGACGCTGGCGCGGCGACCGGCACGCAGCGAGCTCGAGGCGCTTGCCGCGGGGCGCATCCTCACGGCGCAGCGCACGATCGACGCGTGGCTGACCACTGCGGCCGCGGCCATGGACCGGGCGCCGGCCGACCTCGCTCAGGTCGCCCTCCACGCCCGCGCGGCGATCGCCGCCGGCTGCCGCGAGCTGCTGGCCGAGGCCGCGCGAGCCTGCGGCTCGGGGCCGTTCGCGCGTGCTCAAGCGCTCGATCGCGCGCGCCGCGACCTCGAGCTCTTCCTGCTTGCGCACCGGCTCGACCCGTTGTTGGCGCGCGAGGGCGCGCGGGTGCTCGACGAGCTGGCGGAGCACAGCGCGATCACAGGTGGGGGCTGATGAGCCATCGCATGAGCGCGGATGACTTCGAGCAGCGCTACCGCGATGACTCGGACCCCTGGTCGTATGAGGACAGCCCCTATGAGCAGGCCAAATACGCGGCGACGCTCGAGGCCTGCGGGCCCGGCCCGTTCAGCAGCGCACTCGAGCTGGGCGGCTCGATCGGCGTGTTCACCGAGCTCCTGGCCCCGCGCTGCGAGCGGCTCACGACGATCGACGTGGCCCGCACGGCAGCCGCCATGGCACGCCGCCGTTTGGCCGATTTCCCCGGAGTCGAGGTGCTGCGCGGCGTGATCCCCGACGATGTCCCGGAGCGCGACTACGAGCTCGTGGTCGCGTCGGAGATCCTCTACTACCTCAGCGGGGACGGCTTCGAGCGAACGCTCGCGATGATCAGGGCGCGGCTCGTTCCGGGTGGCAGGCTGGTCGCGGTGCACTGGCGCCCCGGCGGCCCCGAGCGCCCGTTCACAGGAGGCGAGGTGCACGCGCGGTTGCGCGATGACCCATGGCTGACCTCCGTGCGCGGGGAGCAGGCGCCCGGCTACCTGCTCGACGTGCTGGAGCGCCGGTGAGCGACGAGTTCGAGCTGCTCGTGATCGGCGGGGGGCCGGCCGGGCTCTCGGCGGCCCGCGGCTACCGCGCGGCCGGCGGACGGGGAGCGGTGGCGCTGATCACCGACGAGCACCGCATGCCCTACCGGCGCCCACCGCTGACCAAGGGCCTGCTGCGCGGCGAGCTCAGCGAGGACGAGCTCGCACTCGAAGCGGACGACTGGCTCGTCGAGCACCAGGTCTCGCTGGTCTCGGGTCGCGCCGTTGCGCTCGATCCGCCCGCGCAGACGGTCGTGCTCTCGGGTGGCCGCGAGCTCTCCTACGTGCAGTGCGTGCTCGCGACCGGAGCCGAACCCACGCGCCTGCCCGTGCCGGGAGCCGATGACCCGGCGGTGCTGGTCGTGCGCGCACTCGAGCACGTACGCGAGCTGCTGGCGCGCCTGCCTGACGGCGGCGGCACCGTGGCCGTGATCGGGTCCGGCTTCATCGGTTGTGAGATCGCCAGCTCGCTGCGCCGACGCGGCGCTCAGGTGACGCTGATCTCCGACGAGCCGAGTCCGAACGCGGCTCGACTCGGTTCCTCCGCCGCGGCCGAGATCGCCGCGTGGTTGCGCGATGACGGCGTCCGCCTCGAGCTCGGCACTGCAGTGCAGTCGCTGGAACGCCGCGACCGCCGGCTGCACGTGAACACCGGCGCGACGAGCGTGACTGCCGACATCGCGGTGATGGCGACCGGGGTCGCGCCCCGCGGCGAACTGCTCGCTCCCTCGGGCACGCGCCTGGTCCACGGGGCCGTGCCGACCGACTCTTCGATGCGCACGGCGATCGCCGGTGTGCTGGCCGCCGGTGATGTCTGCATGGCGGACAACGTGGCCGCGGGCCGCCCGCTGCGGGTCGAACACTGGGGCGACGCGCTCACCCAGGGTGAGCTGGCCGGACGCAGCGCCGCCGGCACGAGCGTCACCTGGGACCAGGTGCCAGGCTTCTGGTCGACGATCGGCGACCGCACGCTCAAGTACGCGGCCTGGGGCGACGGCTATGACGAGACCCGCTTCGAGCGCCACGCCGGGGGTGCCTTCAGCGCCTGGTACGGCCGCGCGGGACGGATCGTCGGCGTGCTCACGCATGGGACCGACGAGGACTACGAGCGCGGCCGGCAGCTGATCGCCGAGGCAGGCGCATGGCAGTAGATGCCGTGGTCGTGGTCCCCGCCCGCGACGAGGAGGCCCGGATCGCCGACTGTCTGCGGGCGCTCGCCGCGCAGACCCTCCCCCGCGAGCGCTTCCGGACGATCGTCGTGCTCGACCGCTGCCGGGACGCGACCGCACAGGTGATCTCGGACGTCATGGGCGAGCTGGGCCTGCAGATCACGGTGCTGGACGGTCCCGGCGCCGGCGCCGGGGCGGCCCGGCGAGTCGGCATGGACGCCGCCTGCGGGCGGTTTCTGAGCGCTGGTCACCCGCGCGGGCTGATCGCCTGCACGGACGCCGACTCGCGCCCCGCGCCCGACTGGCTGCAGCGTCAGCTCGAGCACGTCGACGCCGGGGCCAGGGCGATCGCCGGGCTGATCGAGCTCGACGAGCACGAGGCTCGCGAGCTGCCACCCGGTGTCCTGCGCCGGCGCGCGCGCGATGCCGAGAGCCGGCTGCGGCAGGTGCGCTCCCAGGACCGCGGCGCCGCCCACCATCACTCCGCCGGCGCGTCGCTCTCGGTGACCGCCGAGGCCTACCGCGAGGTGGGCGGGATCGAGCCGCTGCCCGCGCTCGAGGATGCGGGCTTCGTCGCGCGCCTGGCTCGCCATCATGTGCCGCTGCTGCGTCCGGTCGATGTGCGCGTGTGGACCTCGGCGCGTGCCGCGGGCCGGGTCGCCAGGGGCCTGTCGATCGATTTGGCCGTCGCCAGCTGGCTGGAGCGCCGCCGCTATCGCGCCGCGGACTTCACCATCGAGCAGCTGCTGACCCACAAGAACGGCGCGTACGTGTCCGTGATCGTGCCGGCCAAGGAGTGCGCGCTGACGATCGCCGGCGTGCTGCATTACACGGTCCGGCCGCTGTTCGACGCCGGCCTGGTCGACGAGGTGATCGTGGTCGACGCCGGATCCGGGGACGGCACCGCCGCGGTCGCCGCAGCCTGCGGAGCGCGGGTGCTCCAACAGGACGAGCTCGAGCCCGAGCTCGGGCCGGCGCTGGGCAAGGGCGACGCGATGTGGCGCGCCTTCCAGCAGGCGCGGGGGGAAGTTGTCTGCTTCCTCGATGCCGACACCTGCGACCCGCAGAGCGATCATCTGCTCGGGTTGCTCGGCCCGATCCTCACCGACGACGCGATCGCGCTGGTCAAGGGCGCGTTCGACCGGCCACTCGACACCGGTACGGAGAAGCTCCCCAACGCTGGTGGCCGCGTCACCGAGCTGATGGCGCGCCCGCTGCTGAACATGCACGAGCCGCTGCTCGCGGGATTCTCGCAGCCGCTGGCGGGCGAGGTCGCGGTGCGGCGCGAGCTGCTCGAGGCGATCCCCTTCCCGGTCGGCTACGGCGTCGAGGTCGCGATGCTGATCGACGCGCTGCGCAGCTGCGGCCTGGAGGCACTGGCCGAGTGCCACCTGGGAACACGCCAGAACCGCCACCAGCCGCTGCGTGCCCTCGGCGAGATGGCATACGCCGTGCTGGCCGCAGTCGAGAGCCGCCGGCCCGAGACCACCGGGGCCGCCGGCGGGCGCTACCTGCGGCCGTGGGAGGACGGCGTGCTGGTGAGCGTGCCGGTGGCCGAGAGGCCACCGGTCGACCCCGACGGCCTCTCGCGCTGGAAGCGGCGGCTGCACGCAGTCGCCTGAGCGCTCGGCAGAGGGCGCACTTCTGCTCACCGGTGATCGCCATCTTCGGCAGCGGGCTGTCAGGAGCTGGCGGCTGCCTTGCCGCCCTTGCGGCCCGCCGCAACCTTCTGCGCGTGGTTGCCGCCGCTCCCCGGACCGCTGCTCTTACGGCTGCGGCTCGAGCCGCTGCTCTGGCCGCCACGGCTGGAGGAGCCCTCCGAGTTGGCGATCGCCGCGGCCCGCGACTTGCTCATGCCCTTCTCACGCAGGCCCTCGTACTGCTTGTCGTTCTTGATGCTTGGGCCGTGGTCTTTGGTCATCACGCCTCCTTCGGTCTCTCCAGGGACCTACCCGGCTCGAGCCGCCCCCTACCCGGCGTGGCGCCCACGTGGTTGACTTCAGGCAATGGACGCGCGCCTCAGCAGCCTGCTCGACGATCTGCACCGCCACGGCATCGAGCACGATGCCGACAAGCCGGACCGCCTGCAGCGGCTGCGCAACCTCGAACCCGAGACAGCCGCGCTGCTGGCGTTGCTGGTGCGCGCCACCGGGGCACGTCGCGTGCTCGAGCTGGGAACCTCCAATGGCTACTCGACCGTCTGGCTGGCCGATGCCGTGGCCTCCAACGAGGGCAGCCTCACCAGCGTCGAGCTCGATCCGGAGCGCACCACACAGGCCGCTCAAAACCTCGAGAAGGCCGGCCTGCGGGCGGTCGTGGACCTGCGGATCCAGGACGCCGCCGACGCCCTGAGGCAGTCCGACGACGGCGAGTGGGACATGATCTTCCTCGACGCCGAGCGACCGGCCTACATGGGCTACTGGCCGGATCTGGTGCGGACGCTGCGCCCGCGGGGAGTGCTCGCGGTCGACAACGTGCTCTCGCATGCCTCCGAGGTCGCCGAGTTTCGCGCGCTGGTCGGCGCCGATGAGCGCGTCAGCGAGGCGCTCGCCCCCACCGGCGCCGGCGCCCTGCTCGTCGTCCGCCAGGCGGACGAGCGCGCGCGGCGATGAGCTTCGGGTCTGCGTTGCGCAGACCAGGCATCGCCATCGCGGGGACCGCTGTGCTGCTGGCGGCCGGGATCAGCGGCTGCGGAGGCGCTGCCGTCTCGGGGCGGACGGTCTTTGCCAACCATTGCGAGGTCTGCCACTCGATCTCCGGAAGCTCGTCCCCCGAGCAGCAGGGCGGCGACCTGCGTGGCCCGCGACTGCCGCGCAACGACCTCGTCCAGTACGCGGCCGAGATGCCGGCGGTGAACGGCCGCCTCACCGCCGTGGAGATACGCGCGGTGGCCAGCTACCTGCAGTCGGTGGAGCGCAGGCACTGAGCTCAGCGCGCTGGCGTCAGCTGCCCGACCGCGTCGGAGACGCCGCCGGAGGACTCGAGCCCTCCGATCAACAGCAGCGAGCCCCCGTCCGGCAACAGCGCGGCGTCGGAGAGGCCCGTCGGCAGCCGCCCGGCCGGTGTCACCCTGCCGGTCTTGGCGTCGATGGCGAAGATCCGCGCCGTCTGCGAGGTCGTCCCGTTCCCCCTACCACCGACCAGGTAGGCGAACTGGCCAAGCGGGGCCAGTTCGCCATGTGTCACCGGTGATGGAAGCGTGCCGATGCGCGTGACCTTGCCGGTCTGCGGGTCGAAGCTGAGGATCGCGCGGCTGGCCGCCATCGGGGTCGAGCCGCCGGCGATCAGCACACGGCCGTCGATCGCGGTCACCGCGGCGTAGCGCAGGCCGACCGGAATCGTGGCCGCGAGCTTGGTGCTGCTCGCGCGCGGACGGTAGGAGAGGATCGTGTTCTTCCAGTTCACGCCGTCGTAGCCGCCGACGACATAGGCAGTTTGGCCGATCGAGGTGACCGCCACGTCGGACTGCGCGGATGGCAGGGCGCCGACCGTGGCGAGCGCCGAACCGGTCGGGTCGAAGCTGAAGATGTGGTCGAGCTCCGAGAACGAGCCACCACCGAAGACGTACACCCTGCCGGCCAGCGTGGCCGCCTGCGCGTCGTGCTGCGCGGTCCCGAGCGTCGCCACCTGCCTGACATGCTCGAGGTCGCCGACGTAGACCTCGCTGGTCGAGGTGTCGGCCGCCGAGAGCCCGCCGATCAGCACGAAGTGGCCGGGGCTGAGCGCTGCGTAGGCGGGGTCGCGCAGCGGCGCCGGCAGCGTGTACAGGTGGCGGTAGCTGAGGGTTGCTGCTCGTGGCGCTGGTGGCGTTCGTAATGTCCGGCGCTCGTGGGTAGCGGACTTCTCGCGGCCGGCGACGCCGCCGGCGGCGGTCCCCGAGCCACCACAGCCGGCGAGGACCAGCGCCAGCCCCAGCGACACCACGTGAGGAGCCTTCGAACGCATGGACAGAGACGGTAACGGGCGTCCGCGCCCGCAGCGCACCGGTTAAGAGGATCTTCAGGGTTGCGTTATCCGTCGCTGATCTCCGGCAGGCAGGCTCGCCCTGTGCGCAAGTCGATCCTCGCCGCGGGGCTCGTCGCCGTGTCGGCATTGGTGGCCGGCTGCGGCGGTGGCTCGCCATCACACGTGACCACGATGCAGGTGGCAAAGCCGCAGACGCCGGTGAGGTCCAAGCCCGCCGGCGGACGCCGGAGTGGGCCGCTGAACGTCTACGCGGCCGACGCCTCGGGCGACCTCAGTCCGGTTGTGCGCGGCGATCCGGCGCTCGTCTACGTGCCCAACAGCGAGAGCAACACCGTCGATGTGATCAGCCAGGCGACCTTCAAGGTGATCAGGCAGTTCGACACGGGCGCGCTGCCCCAGCACGTGACGCCGGCCTGGAACCTGAAGACCCTGTACGTCGACAACGACGCGGGTAACAGCCTGACGCCGATCAACCCGCGCACCGGTAGGCCCGGTAAGCCGATCCCGGTCGCGGATCCCTACAACCTCTACTTCACGCCGAACGGCAAGTACGCGATCGTGGTGGCCGAGCGCCTCAAGCAACTCGACTTCCGCAACCCCGACACGATGGCGCTGATCCACACGCTGAACGTGCCCGATTGTGCCGGTGTCGACCACGCCGACTTCTCCGCGAACGGTCGCCTCATGTACGCAAGCTGCGAGTTCGGCGGCAACATGATCGAGGTGGACCTGAAGACGATGAGCGTGATTCGCACGCTCACACTGCACGGCGGCTCCTCCGCGCCCCAGGACGTCAAGCTCTCCCCCAACGGACGCACGCTGTACGTCGCCGACATGGACAACGGCGGAGTCTGGGAGATCAGCCCGCGTACGTTCAAGGTGATCGGCTTCACGCAGACGGGCGCCGGCGCGCATGGGCTGTACCCGAGCCGGAACGCGAAGTTCCTGTACGTCTCAAACCGCCAGGCCGGGTCGGTCTCGGTGATCAGCTTCGCGACCAACCGCGTCGTCGAGACCTGGCAGCTGCCGCTGCCGGCGAGCCCCGACATGGGAGGCGTCTCGGCCGATGGCAGGACGCTGTGGCTGAGCGGCCGCTACAACAGCGTCGTTTACGCGATCAACACGCTCACCGGCAAGCTGCGCGCCACGATTCCGGTGGGTGCCGGCCCGCATGGGCTGTGTGTGTGGCCGCAGCCGGGGCACTACTCGCTCGGCCACACGGGCATCATGCGCTGAGCGAGCCGCCGGGCAGCAGGCCGGCCCGGCTTGCGCCGAGCCGGCCTGCGCTGTCAGCTCCCTCGATCAGCCGGGGTAGTAGTACTTCTTGTACTTCGGGTTCTTGGCGTCCCTGCTCGTGACCAGCACGTTGGGCAGGATCACGCTCTTCTTGATCTTCGAGCTCTTGCCCGTGAGCGCGTCGTGGCCGTAGTCGACGGCTGTCTTGCCCTCGAGCGCCGGCTGCTGCACGACCAGGCCGGCAAGCGCACCGGACTTGAGCAGCTTGACTGACGACGGATCGGCGTCGTAGCCGACGATCGTCAGCTTCTTGCGGGTCGATTTCTCAGCCGCGGCCGCGCCCTCGGCGTTGGGTTCGGCCGAGCCGAAGAACGCCTTGACTCCGGGATTCGCGTTGAGGATCGACTCGGCCGCGGTCTCCGACGAGGACTCGGCCTGCTGGGTGTATTGCACCTTCAGCTGCCTGATGCCCCGGTAGTGCTTCTTCAGCTCCTCCTGGGCCCCCTTGATGCGTTGCACCTGGGTGGTGGCGGTCGCGCTGAGACTGAGGAACGCCACCTCGCCCTTGCCGTGCAGCTTCTGGCCGATCAACTTCCCGGCCTGCTCGCCACCCTGGATGTTGTTCGATGTGACCGCACTGATGAGCCCGGAGGTGTTGGTCAGGCCGGTGTCGACCGTCACCACCTTCACGCCATCGTTCATGCAGGTCTGGATCGCCGGGCGCATCGCGGCCGGATCGGTGGGTGCAATCAGCAGCAGGCTCGGCTTGCGCGAGCACACGGCCTGCACCACCGGAGTCTGGTCGGACGGGTCGAAGTTCGGCGAGCCCTGGGTGGTGTAGCTCATACCGAGCTTCTTGGCCTCGGCCTTGATCCCGTCTGCCATCGCGATGTAGAACCCGACGCCGGTGGCTCCGGGAATGAACGCTACCGAGTACTGGCTCGCCGCCCTTGCGGGTGAGGCGGACGCGTCCGCTGCCGTGGCCACACCCACGGCGGCGGTTGTGAGAGCTGCAGCGGTAAGCGCCAGGAACGCCTTACGCTTGCGCCTTTGTCCCATTATTTACCTTCTCCCTCGTTGGTTTTGCGCAGTAGGTGAATCACTGGCCGGCGTCGCGCAACGGGCGCCGGCCAAGGGCTTGTGGCCCGCGGCGCTCACCAGAGGCTCCGTCTGCCTCTGGTACGCAGCTGCGTGCCAAGTTGGTCGACGTAGACGGCCGCGATCAGCACGATCCCGACCGCGACGAGCTGCCAGAACGGCGGCACGTTGACGATGATCAGCCCGGTGAGCAGCACCGAGATGATCGCCGTCCCAATCACGGCCCCGGCGATCGTCCCGCGGCCACCGAACAGGCTGGTCCCGCCGATCACCGCGGCGGCGATCGCATTGAGGTTGTCGCTCGATCCCGAGGTGGGTGACGCGACGCCCAGCCTGACCATCACGGTAACGCCCGCGACGCCCGCCATCACGCCGGCGAGCATGTAGACCTTGACCAGGTGCCGGCGGTGGTTCACGCCGGCGCGGCTGGCCGCCTCGCAGCTGTCGCCGATCGCGTAGGTGTAGTTCCCGAATCTGGTCTTGGCGAGCACCAGGCCAAAGACGACGGCGAGCACGACCGCGACCAGCACGACAACGGGCACCCAACTGCCGAGGTTGGTGTTGCCGATGCTCGCGAGCGCCGGCGGCAACGTCGAGATCTCCTGACCGCCGTAGATCAGGTCACCCAGCCCGGTGCAGATCCCGAGCGTTCCCAGCGTCACGACGAACGACGGGATGTTCAGGTGCGATACCAGCAGGCCGTTGAGCAGGCCGATCAGGAGCCCGGTCAGGATCGTGACGATGAACCCGATCGCGATCACGATCGCCGCCGGGGTCGCCGGGCTCGAGAAGAAGTGCATCATCGTCCAGCCGCCGGTCATTCCGGAGAGCCCCAGCGCCGCTCCGACCGACAGGTCGATGCCGCCGGAGACGATCACGAAGGTCTCGCCGATCGCGAGCAGCAGCACCTCGGTCGCCGTCGTCGAGGTGGTGATCCAGTTCGCCTTGGTCAGGAAGTAGGGCGAGTCGATCGAGAAAGCGGCGATGATCGCGATCAGTACCGCGAAGATCCAGTTCGCGCGGGCCCACCGGAGCAGGCCGCCGGCCCGTGTCGCGGGCACTTCCCGGGATGGCACGTCGGCGCTCTCGGCGTGCGGCGGATCGTCGACCTCGGGGTGGCCGTTCATCGCTGCGCCCCCTCGCGGTCCGCGCGAGCGCCCGTGATGTAGCCGACCAGGTTGCTCTCGGTGAGCTCGTCCCTGCTCAGCTGCGCGGCGACGCGTCCCTGACGCAGAACCGTCGCGCGGTCGCAGACCCGCATCACGTCGGGCATCTGGTGACTGACGAGGATCACGGCGACACCGCTGTCACGGATCCGGCCGACCAGCTCGAGCACCTCGTGCTGCTGCTCCACGCCGAGCGCGCTAGTGGGCTCGTCCAGCAGCAGCACGCTGCGGCACCAGGCCGCGGCACGGGCGATCGCGAGCGCCTGGCGCTGGCCGCCCGAAAGCTCCTTGGCCATCGCGTTGACGTTGGGGATGCGCGTGCGCAGCCGCGCCAGCTCCTCCTTGGTCGTCTGCGTCATGCTGGCGCGGTCCAACCACCCCAGCCTGCGCCCCAGCGGGTGATCGACGAGCCGCTCGCGGCCCAGGAAGAAGTTGTCGACGACCGTGCGCTGCATCGCCAGCGCAAGGTCCTGGTAGACGGTCGTGATCCCTGCCTCGACCGCCTCCATCGGGTTGGCGAAGCTGCACGGCTCGCCGTCGACCAGCAGCCGGCCACCGCTCGGCGACTGCGCGCCGGCGAGGATCTTCAGCAGCGTCGACTTGCCGGCGCCGTTGTCACCCACGAGTCCCAGGACCTGACCGGCGTGAGCTTCGATCGTCACCTCGCGCAGCGCCTGCAGGCCGCCGTAGTGCATCGAGATCCGTTCGGCGACCAGCGCCGGTGCGGTGTCGCTCATACCGCCCCTCCAACCAGAGCCGGGGCAGCCTGGGCGGCCATCCGCACAGGCGAGTTGACCGCACCGTAGCCGTCGTAGCCGCTGCGGCGCTGCACGAACTCCAGGAAGGCCCGCGCCCCCGGGATGTCGACGTACAGGTGCAGGAACTCGCCGTGGCCGTCGCTGTCGTAGAGCACACTCAGCTCGCGTATCTCGGCGAGCAGTTGTTCGTCCAGGTCGAGCCTCGCGGCCAGGTCGTCGTAGTAGTTGTCCGAGATCTGAACCACCGGCACATCGCGGTCGACGAAGGCGCGGGCAAGCGCCAAGAGATCGGCGCAGGCGAAGGCGATGTGCTGGTCGCGGCGCAGGTGCGGCGCCATGCCGGCGCGGCCGATCACGGGCGAGTTCAGCACGAAGCGGAGCGCCGAGTGCTCGCCGGTGAAGGCGCGGCTGCGGATCAGACCGTCGGGCGATGCGACCTCCTCCCGGTCGCGCGCCGCCAGGCCGAGCACCGAGCGGTAGAACAGCGCCGCCTCATCGAAGGAGTCGAGCCGCTGGGAGAGGGCGACGTGGTCGATCCGCAGCAGGCCCAGTCCCGGCGGCAAGCTCTCGGCGCGGGCGGTGAAGTCACCGAGCCAGCTCCGCGGGTCAGAGGTACTCGTATTGCAGAAGAAGATCTGCGTGCCATCCGGTGCCGCAACCGTCGAGATGTCGGTCTCGGAGGGCTGGTGATCGAGCGTGATGCGGCGCGCGAGCAGTGCCTCTGCTCGCGCCAGCGATTGCAGCGGGTCGTCACTCTCGAGCGCCGTCGCAACGATCGCGGCGGGCTCGTCGTGCTGGGCGCCGCGGTTGACCACGAGTCGCACCGCGTCCTGCTCCCAGAGCTCAACCGGCTTTGAGCGGTGCTCGCCCGTCCGCGCAAACCCGGCCGCGCTCAGCAGCCGGTCGAGCTGCGGAGCGTCACGGAAATCGACGGCCAGCTCGGCGAAGGCGTAGCCGGTCAGTCGTGACGAGGCCGGCAGCTGCCGCGCCGCGGCTCCCGCGGCCGATGCCGCCAGCTGGTCCTCGAGCAGGAGCAGCGAGCGCATCGCGTCTAGGGCCGTGCGCTCCGGCTCGGACTGCCGGAATACGTCGTTGAAGACCTCGAGCGAGAGCGGGCCTCGGTAGCCGGCACGCAGCACACGCTGCACGAGCCCGGCGACGTCGAATGATCCCTGGCCGGGGAAGCAGCGGTAGTGACGGCTCCACTGGAGAACATCGAGCTGCAGGTAGGGTGCATCCGCCAGTTGCAGGAAGAAGATCTTCTCGCCATCGATCTGGGCCAGACCGTCGAGATCGCTTCCGCGGGCAAAGATGTGGAAGCTGTCGAGGCACGTACCCAGCGCGGGATGACCCGCTCGTTCGACGATCGACCATGCGTGCCGGTAATCGTGGACATTGGTTCCCCAGGCGAGCGCCTCGTAGGCAACCCGGAGACCGCGCCGCGCCGCGCGCTCGGCCAGTTCGTGCAGCTGCGCGGCGGCGAGCTCGTCGTCGTCGATCGCCGCCGGCGAGACGTTCGAGCACACCAGCATCAGCTCGACCCCGAGCGCCTCCATCAGCTCGAACTTGCGCTCGGCGCGCTCGAGGTTGCGCGCCAGCCGCTCGCCGCTGACACCCTCGAGGTCCCGGAACGGCTGGTAGAGGTCGATTGCCAGACCGAGGTCGGCCGCATAGCGCCGCAGCTCGCGCGGATGCAACCTGGTGCCGAGGAAATCAGGCTCGAACAGCTCGATCGCGTCGAAGCCGGCCGCCGCGGCCGCGCGCAGCTTCTCCTCGATCGTGCCGCTCAGGCAGACGGTTGCGATCGCGCGGCGCACCTAGAGGGCCCTTCCGGTCGGCGATTTGCCGTCGATCCCCGCCTCGGCCTCGACCTCGGCCAGCGCCAGCGTCGCGAACTCGCCGAACATGCGCTCGCGATCGGGCGCGATCCCGGTGAACAGCGCGAACGACAACGCCGCTTGGATCACGGCCATGCCACTGCCGTCGACCGTCTTGCAGCCGCGCTGGCGCGCAACCCTGAGCAGCTCGGTGTTGAGCGGGCGGTACACGATGTCGGCGACCCAGGTGCGCTCCTGCAGCGTCTCCGGGTCCAGCGGGATCCCAGGATGGTTGGCCATGCCCGTGGGCGTGGCATGGATCAGTCCGTCCGCGCCGTCGAGCGCATCGGCCAGCCCCGCCGGCCCGAGACCGCGGACGATCGCTTGCGGGAAGCGCGCCGAAAGCGACTCCGCCAGACGCAGAGCGCGGCCGCGCTCGATGTCGACGATCGACAGCTGCGCGCTGCCGAGCTCCAATGCCGCATTGGCCACTGCGGCGCCGGCACCGCCCGCACCGAGCACGACGACATCATATCTGTCTTCGCCGGGCAGTCCGACGACGAGGCTCTCCTTGAAGGCCGGCTGGTCGGTGTTGTAGCCGACCGAGCGCCCGTCCGCGAACACGACGGTGTTCACGGCTCCAAGCGCGGCCGCTGCGGGCGCCAGCTCGTCGAGGTACGGGATCACCACCTGCTTGCAGGGATGCGTGACATTGACGCCGCTGAAGCCCATCCGCTGCGCCTCCCCCAGCAGACGCCCCGCGTCAGCGGCTCCCAGCCCGAGCACGTCGATGTCGATCAGCTGGTAGCTGTAGCTCAGTCCCAGCGCGTCCGCCTCACGCTCGTGCAGAGCCGGCGTGAACGACGTGGCGATCCCGCCGCCGATCAGCCCAGCAACAAAACGCCGACGCTCAGTGAGCTCCTCTCTCACGGAAGCTAATGTACGATCTAGTTCGTTAGTTGTCAAGCGCGAGTCACCTCTCTAAGATCGCGGTCTGCGCTCCGCTCGACCGTCAAGGAGCAAGCAGACCCTTGCCACGTACCGCCCAGCACGCAGCTCGGCCGCAGCGCGTTCGCGATGCGGAGCGAACCAAGAACGAGATCCTCGACGTGGCCACGCGCGAGTTCTCCGAGCGCGGGTACGCCGGTACGCGGGTGGATGAGATCGCCGCCAAGACGCACACGACGAAGCGGATGATCTACTACTACTTCCAGGGCAAGGAAGAGCTCTATGTCGAGGTCCTGACGCGCGCCTACGCACGGATCCGCAACGCCGAGGCGGCGCTCAACATCGACGGCGAGGAGCCGATCTCGGCGATCCGCCTGCTCGCGGAGTTCACCTTCGATCACCATGAATCGGCACCCGACTTCATCCGCCTGGTCAGCATCGAGAACATCAACCGCGGCGAGCATCTCGTCAAGGCAGGGGCATTCACGGACCTCAACAGCCCGATCCGTGACCTGATCGATCACATCCTGCGGCGCGGCCAGGAGGAGGGCCGCTTCCGGCGTGACGTGGACGCACTCGACGTGCACATGCTGATCAGCTCGTTCTGCGTCTTCCGCATCGCCAACCGCCACACGTTCGAGGCCAGCTTCGGGCGCGACATGGCCGACCCCAAGCGGCGTGATCACTACCGCAAGATGCTCGGCGACATGGTCGTCGAGTACCTCACCTCCCCCGCGAGCTGAGCGGTTCGCCGAACAGGTAGCGCGCGACCGTCTCGCTGAGATTGGCGAGCATCGCCTCCCAACTCATCGGCTCGGGCGCCATGACCTCGATCTCCCGGGCGGCCCAGCGGTGGGCCGTGGCGACGATCAGCCGGTAGGCGAACTCGACCGCCGCCTGTGGGTCTGAGTGCGTGACCTCGCGACCACTCGTACGGATCGCTCGCTCGAACCGGGCGGCCCCGCGGATCACATCCTGCAGACCGTGCTGGAAGACCGGGTCATCGTCGGAGACCACCAGCCGGCGCGCCATGATCGCCCGCATGCACGACACTCCGGGCTTCGACCACGGCGCTGTCACGCAGCAGGTCGTGGAGGCGATGGTCCAGCCGCTCTGATCCTGCCGCGACAGACGCAGCATCGGGCTCCCGCATCCCCGGCTCCCGCATCCCCTACGGGTAGTTGGGAACGTCGACCGCCACGTCCGGGTTGGCTACCGTCGAGGAGCCGCCAACGCCGTTGATGACGTTGTCGATTCCGCCACGCGAAACCCGTTTCGCGTTTCGGCATCTCAGACCAGGCAGTCGTCGGCGCCGCCTCCGCTCAGGCTCCCGCCCTCCGGGAAGTACCAGCGGTAGCGCGTGTACGCGCGCCGGTGCCGCCAGCCGCCGAGGCGGTACAGGACCACCACCGCCGGGGCCCAGTGACCGTCCGCCGTCTGCCGTCGTGGTGCCAGATACCAGGCGGTGCCGATTCCGAGCGCGAAGCGTCCACCCCAGGTGTCCCAGTGGATGTGACAGACGAGGCCCGACTCGTCGCCGCCGAGATAGATCTCGCTCGGCCGGACCTGGCCGAAGCCGGCGCTTCCCGGCGTGCGGTCAGCTCCGGTCAGGATCGGGACCCGCGTAGCCCCTGCGGCGCGCGCGACCGCAGCCCCCGGCGCAGCTCCCACGCCGATGAACACGAGCGCCGAGACGGCCAACTCCACCAAGAACAGCGCGCGACGGGTGCGATTGGATTCAGCGGTGGACACTCGCACAGGCGCGAACCGTCGAGCCTCACTCAGAGCAACCGAGGCCAAACCCTCGGGACGCGTCCCAGTCACCGTGACAGCGGCAGGCCGGCTTTCACACTTCGCCGTTTCGGTGTAACTCGCCACCACCGCAAGCATAGGCACGCCCACGCACGACAGGGCTTGCCCAGGCTGCCTATCTGCGTTCGTCCATCAGGTTTCTTCGAGCCTGCCCCGATTCGCTACCGCATCGCGCTGAGCGATGTGGGCGGGTGCTCAGCCTCCGTTGCTAAGCGTTGCCACCCGGGGCGTGTTCCCGGCTAACCAAAGCTGGCTACGGCTCCCCGGCAGCCGTTTGAGGTATCGGTTCAGGAATGCAACGGTCACCCGTTCCACCACTCCTAGCTGGGGTTGCTCCTTCGTGTACGGACCGAGGTGGCGCGATCCGAGCAACCTCAGGAGGAACTTAGGCGTGTGCGCGGCGCGGAAGAAGTCGTAGGTGTAGCGCGGGAGGTTGACCACGTCGGCAGTTCCCTGCGACGCGAGGAGCGGTGGGTTCCTGCTACGAAAGTAATCGCCGGGCATTATCTCTGCGCCTGAGAGGATGATGGCGGCGTCAACCCGTCGGTCGAGATAGCGCGTGTCGTAGGCGGTCGCGAGTGCGGTCGCGCCGCCGTCGGACTGTCCGGAGACGGCCACCTCGCGCCAATCGACGAGGCCTGAGAGAATCCCGTGGTCAGCGGCTGCGGCAGCCAATATCTGCGTGATCACGAAGCTCATATCGGCAGGCTGATTGACGATGTCTGCCTCGTCAGCCCCACCCGGTGCGTCCTCATTGCTCAGTGGAAAGACCGGTGCAGCGACCACGTAGCCGGCGCGTGCCCATGCCTGGAGCAATCGCGCGTAGATGCGCGGGGTCGCGTTGAAGCCGTGGCCGAACACGACGAGCGGAAATGGGCCCGATGACCTCGCCGGCCGGCGGGCGCGAGCGTGCACGCGTGACGGGTCGCCGATGGCTGGGTAGCGAATCACCGTTACCAGCGGGCGTGGCTGGGGCCGTCGCCCAGGGAAATGCACAAGCCGGCGGGTGTCGATGAAGCGGACGAGGATCTTCCCGACCGCGAATGGCCCGCGCGCACCGTGGCTCAGGCCCGCCGTACGGCCGTCTGCGGAGAGTGCGGCTCGAAGCGCAGGGGAGCTGCCATCGCCGAGAACCGCGACCGCGCCTGCGAGCACCAGCGCTGATGCGACAACACGACCTAAGCGAGGCGCCCATTTGAACACGACCGAGGGGCCGACGATACGCCATCACAAGCTGTCCCACATCAGACCTTGGCTTGTGTCGCCTTTGCGCTCGAGGCAGTTCCCGCGCCGGCGGAAGTTATTGTCGCCCCAGCTCGTCGCGTGTGCGCCTCGTGAGCGGATTCTCATCCGCTATCGGCAGGCCGGTTTATCTCGATGCCGTATCAATTTGTTGGAGTTCAGTCACCGTGGCGATTCCAGACCGAGATACGAGAGCCAGCCGGCCATCACAGAGCGTTCAGCCATCCGCACGGCCGCTGCTGGGCCGTCGCCAGCTGATCGCGCGGCGACGGCAAGCTGAGCAGCGGAGGCGCATGATTCGCCGCCGCCGGATCGTCTTCGGGACGCTGATTCTCTCGGTGCTGGTGTCCCTTTACTTTGGGGTTTCCTACGCGGGCTACATGCTCAAGCCGACGAGCATGACGTTCGCTGAGCGCTCCGCGGAGTGGGTGCGGGGTGACGTGCCGTTCGGCAACTGGATGATCGACACGGCCGAGCACTACACCTACAGCGCTCCTCGCAAGGGCGGTCCCGGACTCAAGCGTCTGCGCAGCGTCGGGCTCGGCGCAGTAACGGGTCTGATCAAGCGCGCCAGCTATAAGCCGCCGCCGATCAGACCGGTGTTCGCAACGCCACTGCCCGGCGAAGGTGTCTGGCACCGCACGGGTCCGTCGGTCAACGGCGGGCCGCCGGTGCTCGTGACCACTTACCGGCCTAGCACCGCGTATCCCTCGATCGTCGCCTACGTCCTGTGGATCGATCACACCCGCACCGACCTGGCCTACTACCCGGGCCGCTACGAGCCGCCGAGCGCCGTAGACCGTGGCCCGATGATGGTTCCCGTCGACCAACGCTACCGGCTGCTCGCCACGTTCAACTCGGGCTTCACGCACGTCGATACCAATAACGGTTCGGCGGTCAACGGTCACACCAACGAGCCGCTGACCGATGGCAACGCCACGCTCGTCGGGTACCGCAACGGAGCGGTGAACATCGTCAAATGGGCCGGCGGCCCGAACGCGCCCGCCAATGTCGCGTGGGCGCGGCAGAGCCTGACCCCGATTCTGTGGGACGGCAAACTCAACCCGTTGCTGGACACCGACCCCAACAGCGTCCAGTGGGGCTACACCCTCGGTGGGGTCACCTTCACCCCGCGAACCGCCGTCGGTGTCGACGCCCACGGCAACGTGATGTTCGTCGTCGCGTCCGAGGCGACGGTGATCTCGCTGGCTCAGATCCTTCAGCACATTGGGGCGGTTCGCGGGATGGAGTACGACATCAACCCCGAATGGCACACGATGATCACCTACTCACAC
>JBOGYJ010000049.1:0-9991 GCA_050696795.1 Solirubrobacteraceae bacterium
TCTGACCGGGTGTTCGTGCCCGTCGACCAGCTGGCCAAGATCAGCCGCTACGTCGGCGCCGGCGGGGCCCATCCGCCGTTGTCCAAGCTCGGCGGCACCCGCTGGGAGACGATCAAATCCCGCGCGCGCCGCGCCGCTCAGGAGCTGGCCGGCGAGCTACTCAACCTCTACGCCGAGCGCAAGCGCCGCGAGGGCCACCCCTTCCCGGTGGACACGGACTGGCAGCGCGAGTTCGAGGACGCCTTCCCCTACACCGAGACGCCCGACCAGCGCGACGCCATCGAGTTCGTCAAGGCCGACATGGAGGCGCCGCGGCCGATGGACCGCCTGATCTGCGGCGACGTCGGCTACGGCAAGACCGAGGTCGCGCTGCGTGCCGCCTTCAAGTCCGCCCAGGACGGCAAGCAGGTGATGGTGCTGGTGCCGACCACGATCCTCGCCCAGCAGCACTACGGCACGTTCAGCGAGCGGCTCAAGGACTACCCGGTGCGGATCGAGCAGGTCTCGCGCTTCCGCCCGCCGGCCGAGCAGAAGCAGGCGATCGCCGCCTTCAGGCGCGGCCAGGCGGACATCCTGATCGGCACCCACCGGCTGCTCTCGCGCGACGTGCGCGCCAAGGATCTCGGGCTGTTGATCATCGACGAGGAGCAGCGCTTCGGCGTCAAGCAGAAGGAGCTGCTCAAACAGATGAAGCTGCGCGTAGACGTGCTGGCGATGAGCGCCACGCCGATCCCGCGCACGCTGCAGATGTCGCTGGCCGGGATCCGCGACATCAGCGTGATCGAGACCCCGCCCGAGGGTCGGCGCCCGGTCAAGACCTTCGTCGGCGAGTACGACGAGGAACTCGTCAAGGCGGCGCTGCTGCGCGAGCACGCCCGCGGGGGACAGGCGTTCTTCCTGCACAACCGCGTCGAGTCGATCGACGAGACGGCCGAGCGGCTGCGCGGCCTGGTGCCGCAGATGCGCTTCGAGGTCGCCCACGGGCAGATGGACGACGCCACGCTCGAGAAGCGGATGCTGGCCTTCCTGCGCGGTGATGCCGACGTGCTGGTCGCGACATCGATCATCGAGTCGGGCATCGACATCCCGCAGGCCAACACGCTGATCATCGAGCGCGCCGACATGTTCGGGCTCTCGCAGCTGTACCAGATCAGGGGGCGGGTGGGGCGCTCGCGTGAGCGGGCGTACGCCTATCTGCTGTATCCGTCCTCGGCGGCGCTGACCTCCGATGCGGCCCAGCGGCTCTCGGCCCTGAGCGACTACACCGAGCTCGGGGCCGGCTTCAAGGTCGCGATGCGCGACCTCGAGATCCGCGGCGCCGGCAACCTGCTCGGCGATGAGCAGTCGGGACACGTCGCGGCGCTCGGCTTCGAGCTCTACATGCAGATGCTCGACGAGGCGGTGCAGGCCGCGCAGGCGGCGGTCTCCGGCAGCGGGCTCGAGGCCGAGGAGGAGTGGGAGCCGGTGCGGCTCGAGGTCGGCGTCGACGCCTACGTGCCGCCCGAGTACATCCCCTACGAGCAGGCCAAGGTCGACGTGCACCGCCGCATCGCCGGCGCGCGCGAGGTCGCCGAGATCGGGCTGCTGCGGGAGGAGTTGGTGGACCGCTTCGGCGAGATCCCCGAGCCGCTCGAGAACCTGCTGCTGCTGCAGATCGCGCGCATCAAGCTCGGCCAGGCCGGTGCCACCGCGGTGTCCTTCAAGGGCGGGCGCCTGGCGGTCACGCCGATCGAGCTCGACTCCAGGCGCGTGAAGGCGCTGCGCGCGGAGATGCCCGAGGCCCTGTATGAGTCGGGGAAGTCGCAGTTGTCGCTGCGCGTCGCCGGCGAGCCGCACGTCCAGTTCGAGGCCGTGGTGCGCGCGGCCGACCTGCTGCTATCGGTGCTGCAGGCCGCCGAGGCCGAGCCGGCGGCGGCCTGAGACCGACGGCGTGTCGCGCTTGGGGGGAGTTTTGCCGTCCTACGCGGCAGAACTCCCCCAGCGCCACGCCCGGTCGCGGACTTCGTAAAGAACTTCGTAAGAGACGCCTGCCACCGCGCCGCCCCTGGGCTGCCGGGCCGCTACCATCGGCGCCGATGCGAATCTCTAGGAAGCTCGCGGCGGTTGCCGCCTTTTTTGTGATCGGGGCCGCTGTTGCTGGCTGTGGTAGCTCGATCCCCGGGAACTCCGTGGCCACCGTCGCCGGTAATCCGATCACCCTGCAGGCGTTCAACCACTGGGCCTACGTGGCCGCCAAGGAGCAGGCCGCCCAGGCCGCCCGAGAGGGCGAGGCGCTGCCGCCGATCGTCTCCAGCAACCCGACGAACTTCGCGAGCTGCATGAAGGCGATCCGTGCCGGCATTCCGACGCTGCGCACCGCCGCCGACGCCACGCTCAAGTCAGACTGCAAGCAGGTCTACAGCTCGACTGAGACCGAGGTCATGAACTTCCTGATCCAGAGCTACTGGATCCAGGCGGCGGCGCACAAGGCGGGCATCAACGGCTCCAACCTCTCCGCCAAGTTCGACAAGGCGCTCAGCAAGCAGTACCCGACCAAGGCGAAGGTCAACGCGTATCTGGCCGCGGCGCTGAAGTCCTCGGGGCAGACCAAGGCCGACATGGTCTTCACCTACCGCGTCCAGTCGCTGCTGGAAAAGCTGATCAAGCGCGCGAAGAAGCCGGTGACGAGCAAGGCGATCGCCGCCTACTACGCGGCGCACAAGAGCACCTTCGGCAGCGCCGAGACACGCGACCTGCACCTGATTCGCACCAAGACTCAAAGCTCGGCCCAGGCGGCGTACAACGCGCTCAAGGGTGGTCAGAGCTGGGATACGGTCGCCAAGCACTACGCGGCCGACGCCTCCGCCAAGGCCAACGGCGGCAGCCTGAGCAACGCCACCTCGGGCGAGGAGGAGAGCGCCGCCAGCAAGGCGATCTTCAGCGCCCCGCTGAACCAGCTGACCGGTCCGGTCAAGGGCCTCTTCGGCTACTACGTGCTCGAGGTGAGCAAGATCACCCCGGCCACGCAGGAGTCGTTGGCCAAGGCCACGCCCGCGATCAAGTCGCAGCTGAATTCGACCGGGTCGCAGTCGGCGGAGCAGGACGTGCTCAAGGCCGCGCAGAAGGCCTGGACTAACCAGACCAAGTGCCGCAGCCCGAACTACACGACCAGCTACTGCTCGAACTACGTCAAGCCGAAGACCACGACGACGGCCACGTCGACTCCGCCGAGCACGGCGACCACGCCGAGCGCCGGTACGACGACGGCGAGCAACACGACGACCACCTCGACCAAGTAGCGCGGTGAGCTCCGGCGACCCGGAGATCGCCGCCGCGCTCGGTGCTCTGGACGAGATCACGCGCCGCTTGCGGCGCGAGTGCCCCTGGGACCGTGAGCAGGACGAGCGCTCGATCGTCCCGCACACGGTCGAGGAGGCATACGAGCTCGCCGACGCCGCCAACCGCCAGGACGACGCCAAGCTGCTGGACGAGCTTGGCGACGTGCTGTTCCAGGTGCACTTCCTGGCGCTGCTGCTCGAGGAGCGCGACGCCGGCGACCTGGCGCAGGTGGCAGCGCACGCCAGCGAGAAGCTGATCCGCCGCCACCCACACGTATTCGGCGAGGGCGAGGCCGGGACCTCGGCTGAGGTATTGCGCAACTGGGACGCGATCAAGGCGACCGAGACCGGACGCGAGGCCGGCGTCTTCGGCGAGGTGCCGGAGAACCTGCCCGCTCCGCTGTACGCGCGCAAGGTGCAGCGCCGCGCGGCCTCGAGCGGCTTTGACTTCGACGGCGTCGAGCTGCCGCTGCAATCGGTGCGTGACGAGCTCGACGAGCTGATTGCGGCCCAGACCGACGAGCAACGCTTCCACGAGCTCGGTGATGTGCTGTTTGCCGCGGTCAACGTGGCCCGCAAGCTGAAGCTCGATCCCGAGCTGGCCCTGCGTGCCTCGGCTGACCGCTTCCGCGGCCGCGTGCAGGCGGGGGTTGATCTGGCTGCATCACATGGCAGAAACTGGAACGATCTCTCCGCTGACGAGCAGCTCGCCTTCTACGCGCAGGCACGACTGACCGAATAGCGGCACCCACACCGAGGAGAGCAACGCACAGATGAGCCAGATCGAGCACGTCCACGCCCGCCAGGTCCTTGACAGCCGTGGCAACCCCACGGTCGAGGTGGAGCTGAGTGTGAAGTCCGGCGCCTGGGGTCGGGCGGTCGTCCCCTCTGGTGCATCGACCGGTGAGTTCGAGGCCACCGAGCTGCGTGACGGCGGCGCCGCCTGGATGGGCAAGGGCGTCACCAAGGCCGTCGACAACGTCAACAAGGAGATCGCGGGTGCGGTCCGCGGGATGGATGCCTCGGCGCAGGCGGCGCTCGATCGCACGCTGATCAGCCTCGATGGCACCGCCAACAAGTCGCGACTCGGCGCCAACGCGATCCTCGCCGTATCGCTCGCGGCCGCGCACGCCGCCGCCGCCGAGGCGCGCCAGCCGCTCTGGAAGTACCTCGGCGGCGATACCGCGCACGTGCTGCCGGTGCCGATGATGAACGTGCTCAACGGCGGCGCTCACGCCGACAACAGTGTCGACTTCCAGGAGTTCATGGTCGTCCCGGTCGGCGCCCGCTCCTTCAGCGAGGGCCTGCGCATGGGCGCCGAGGTCTTCCACAATCTCAAGAAGGCGCTGCACGACCGCGGCCTCTCGACGACCGTCGGTGACGAGGGAGGCTTCGCCCCGAACCTCGCCTCCAACGAGGAGGCGCTCGAGGTGCTGATGGCCGGCATCCGCGCCGCCGGCTACATCCCCGGCGAGCAGGTCGCGATCGCGCTCGACCCCGCCACCTCGGAGCTCTTCGAGGACGGCGCCTACAAGCTCGAGCACGAGGACCGCACGCTCAGCGCGGATGAGCTGACCGGCTACTGGACCGACATCGTCAACCGCTACCCGGTGATCTCACTCGAAGACGGCATGGCCGAGGAGGACTGGGACGGCTGGGCCACCCTCACCAAGGCCCTCGGCGAGCGTGTGCAGCTGGTCGGCGACGACATCTTCGTCACCAACACCGAGCGGTTCAAGCGCGGCATCGACGCGAAGGTCGGCAACTCGATCCTGATCAAGGTCAACCAGATCGGCACGCTCACCGAGACGCTCGCCGCGATCCGCATGGCGCGCGAGGCCGGCTATACGGCGGTGATCTCGCACCGCTCCGGCGAGACCGAGGACGTCACGATCGCCGACCTCGCCGTGGCCACCGGCTGCGGGCAGATCAAGACGGGCGCGCCGTCGCGCACCGATCGCGTGGCCAAGTACAACCAGCTGCTGCGGATCGAGGAGGCGCTCGGCTCCGACGCCGAGTACCCCGGTCGCAAGGCCTTCCGCGCAGCCAGCCAGTAGCCGGCGACTCTGGCCCCGTCTCGCCGCTGTGGTCCGCGGGAGGCGCGTGGCAGCGGCTGGACGAAGCGTTGCAGCGGCTGGACGAAGCGTTGCAGCAGGAAGGAGTCTCGGGGCGGCGAATGAACGCCGAAAGGGATGCCGCCCAGAAGTCACACAGCTGCCGCACGGAATGCGCGCACATCGCCCTCGCAACCAGAACGCGCCCGTCCGAGACACGTCACGCAACGTCTGCCGATGTCGAAGATCGGTTGGGACCGAAAGTTCCGGATCGTGATGCTCGTGATCGTCGGAATGGTCTGCCTGCTCGGTGTGAAGGCTGGTCTGGCGCTGCTCGCCGCGCGTGCCCAAGCCGCTCGAGAGACGAGCCTCGTGACCTCGCTACAGAAGCAGCACCGCCAGCTGGTGGTCCAGGAGAAGGCGCTGCATCAGAAGGCCACGATCATGCGCGATGCGCGCCATCTGGGGATGGTCGCTGCGGGCGAGCGCTCGTACGTGATCGTCAACTCGCGGCACTGAGCCACGACTCCTCGGTCAGCTACGGTCCGTCTAGATGGCGGATGACTTCGATGTGCTGATGGGACTATGGGAGGATGGAACGCGGCGGATAGCTGCCTGCGAGCCTGCCGAGCGGCGCGTGCTCGAGCGTGTGACCGACGACATCTACCTGGAGCTGCGCCGTCGCCTGGGCGGCAGGTTCACGACCGATGAGCTCGCCGAGTTCTACCTGCGCGAGGGCACGGACTGGTGCTTTGAGGTCGCCTACACCTCGGCCCCCAGCACGCCCGAGGCGTGGGACACGGGCGTGCTCGCCGGCGCCGCATTCGCACGCTACGCCCGGCGTGCGATCGACTGGGGTGGGGGAGTCCGGCGCGGAGCGGACGAGTGAGTCCGGTGCGGCTGTGGGCAGAGCGACCGTCCTGCGCAGCCGGGGAGAAGATCAGTCTGCCGACTCCTCGGACCCTTCCGAGCCTTCGGACTCCTCGGCGTCTTCGGACTCCTCGGCGCCGGCGCGACGGATCACGATCTGGTCCTCCTCGACCGTGACCTCGACCGGGCGATGGCCCGCCCACGACTCGGCGTAGACCGGGTCGTCCTGCACGGCCGGGTCGAGCCACAGCCCGATGCCCTCTTCGCCGTGGTCAAATGAGGCTTCCCAGGGGCCGCCGGCCTTGGGCTTGGTGCGCACGGTGCGTCCGCCACGCCGGCCCCGCCGACGCTTGGGCTTGTCACTGTCTTCCTCTTCCTGTTCGGGCTCGGGCTGCTCGGCGGCGGCTGCCGCCTCAGCGTCGAGTTCAGCAGCGATCAGCGCGTCATCCTCGGCACGCAGGTCGATCTCGTCGTCAAAGTCAGAGATGGCGACGGAAGTGTCCGGATCGGCTTCTGGCTCCAGCGCCTGTTCGCGCTTGAAGGCTTGGACCTGTTGAACGGTGACCTCGAGCTGATGAGCGATCCACGCGTCGGTGCGTCCCTGACGCACCCAGCCGCGGATTCGGTTCAACTCGGGTCGCAAAGATCGTCTTGGCATAGAGAGGCTGAGCATACAGCGGCAGGTCGATGCGGCCCGTCGTGCCTGCCAGCCATGAACGCGGTCTTTACAACCCTTTAGAAAGACGCCTGCAAATAGTTCACCGGATTGTTCGGAAATAGTTGAAAGCGCAGCACGCGCCCGGGTATGCTCACCAGTGGGGTTGTCCGGCCGCCCGGGGCCGGGAAGGTCCGCCTGGGCTGAGGCACTCTACGCAACCCTCTCAGGCGGGGAGAAGAAGGATGCTTGTACTAACGCGGAAGTCCAACCAGAGCATCATGATCGGGGATGACATCGAGGTGTCGGTCCTCGCGATCGTGGGTGAGAAGGTCCGCATCGGTATTCAGGCCCCTCGTGACGTGCCCGTCTTCCGCAAGGAGGTCTACCTGGAGATCCAGGACGAGCACCGCGAGAGCGGGAAGCCGCATGAGGTCGTCGCCGAGGTAGAAGCGGCGCTGCAGGAGCTGGGCGAGCCGACCGCTGATTAGCGGTCGGGCCCGACCAAGCTACCGTCGGGGCCAGCCGAGCGGCCCCTCGTCCGCGAGCTAGCTACCGTCGGGGCCAACCGAGCGGGCCCTCGTCCGCGAGCTAGGTCAGCAGCAGGTAGAGAGTGGCGAACATCGCCACGGTCACCAGCACGGCGGTCGCGACGAGCGTCATCGCGAGCACGTAGAAGCGCATCGAGCCGCGCTTGCGTTCGCGCGCATGCCAGCGCTGGCGCGAGCGAGCCGCCGCGGTGCGCTGCATGTGCTGGCGGCGCTGTTCCTCGATCTCGCTGTGCTCGCGGAACTGCTCCTCGAGTTGCGCGAGGCTCTGGCGCATCTTCATCGCGGACATCGCGTGCTAACCCTAGCGGGAAAAGCTCAACCCTGCCGTCAATGGAGTGGCTGTGCAGACAAGGGCTGACGACGCTCGGTGAAGGTGCATCCAGGAGCGCAGCAGACGCGGACGAGCCGATCGACTCAATGAACCAGCTTGCCCTGGTAAATCGTCACGAAGTGCAGGTAGTTGTCGGCCACCGTGGCGGCCGCATCCTCGCGCTCGAGCGTCTTGTCGAGGTAGCCCTTCAGAGCGTCCCACCAGATCGAGCGTCCGATCGCGAAGCCGATGAAGCCCTCGACCGGGGCGGCCATCTCGAGCCACTCCTCGACCTGCTCGGTCGACGCGCCGCGACCGAGGAGCACGCAGGTGACGCCCTCACGCCCGGGCCCCGTGCGCGCCTGCCGGGCGAGCATGTCCGCATCCGACTGCGCGTCGACACCCTCGATCTTCCAGATGTCCACTTCGGCACCGGCGTTCTGGATCGCCTCGATCGTCCGCCGCATCAGCTCGGGACGCAACTCCAGGTCGTAGCGATCCGCGCTCCCGCCAACGGACCTGAGCTGCGCATCGGTAGCCGGCACCAGCAGCTCGAACAGTAGCTTGCGATCATGCCCGTGCAGCCAGTCCGAGAGGCGCTTCAGCCGCTCCAGCTGGCGCTGGTTCATCTCGGCATCTGGATCGTCGGGGTTGAAGCGCACGAGCACCTTGCAGAAGTCCGGATCGAAGCGCTCGATGTGCGCCGCGAAGTCATCGCCGTACTCGAAATCGAACTCGTTCTGGCCGGACTTCTCCACCGGCATCGCCAGCTTCAGGCCACGCTCGCGCGCTCGCTCCGGGATATCAGAGCCAAACTGCTCGTCGACGAGCACTCCGCTTGCGCCCGCCTCCGCGCCGCGGTGGACGGCCTCGAGCATGCCCTCGAAGATCAGGCGCTTGGCGTCGGACATCGTCTCGGCCTGCGCGGGGCTCGGCACGCCGTCGATCCCGAGCAGCTTTGTCTGGAAGGAGCCGCGGTGGTCGAACGCCAGGATGTAGAGCTTTCCGTCGTAGCCAAGAGCCATGTCGCCCGCCTTCGTGTCAGATGTCGTTTTGAAACCTGTCTGGCCTCGAGTCTAGAGCTGCCCGGTTCGGGCGCTAACGCTGCAACCGAGGGTCGCGCATTCGCCTTTACACTTTGAGATCGTGAGTACAGGTGGGCCAGATCTCTTCGTCGTCTGCAAGAACTGTGGATCAGAGGTCAGCCCGTACATAACGGAGTGCCCATACTGCGGAACCAGGCTGCGCAAGCGCGCGCCGAAGCTCGACCGCAACGGTCGCATCGCCGAGCGCGTCAGCCGCCGGCCGGTGACGCCCTCGCTCAGCCGCTTGCGTCGCGGTGAGATTCCCGGCATCCGCCACGAGGCGCACCCTTACGCGACCGGGCTGCTGGTGCTGCTCGGCGTGGCCGGCACGCTGATCTGGCGCACCAGCCTGCTCACCAAATTCAACCTGATCATCATGGGCAGCCCGGGGCATCAGTGGTGGCGGGTCTTCACGGCGCCGTTCATCTACGACAACACCGGCTACGCGGTCCTCACGCTGCTCGTGATCGCCATATACGGCTGGCTGATGGAGCGCCGCCACGGGCCGGGCTTGGTGATCGCGCTGGCGCTGATCGGCGGCGCCGGCGGCCTCGCCCTGGCCGCGGTCGCCAGCAAGACCGGGGCCTACATGGGCGGCAACGGTGCCGCGCTGGCGCTGCTGTGCGCCTGGGCGGCGCCGGACCTGACGTTGCTGCTGCGCAAGCACGACTTTGACGGCGACCTGCTCGGCACCGCCGTGCTGGCCGCGGTGATCGCACTGATGCCGCTGGCGGAGCCCGCCGCCAGCTGGGTGGCCGACGGCGTCGGCGTCGTCGCCGGGCTCGCGCTGGGCCAGCTGCTGCGCCGCATCCACAGTTAGAACCCGCGCCCCGGCGCTCCGAGTCCACGGATCTGCGAACCTGCAAGATCAGTGAGCTTCTCGGACGCCGACATCGACGCCGCGATCGCGGCGCTCTCAGAGCCTGGCCGGCTCACCGCCGCGCAGGAGTTGGTCAGCCGCGCCGCGCCGAGTCTCGAGCGCGTGCTCGCCAGCGCTCTGCACGAGGGCGGTTGGTTCGACACCGCCCACGACCAAGCCGTCAAGGAAGCGGTCAACACCAGCGATCCGCACGATCGCCTGGTCGCGATACGCACGCTGTTTGCCGAGGAGACGCGCCTGACGATGCTGGTCGGCGTCGCCGTCGGCCT
>JBOGYJ010000050.1:0-4567 GCA_050696795.1 Solirubrobacteraceae bacterium
AGCGCGCGGAACGCGCGCTCGCCCCCCAGCCACTCGGAGATGCGCGTGGGGTCGACCACGTCGTAGCCGTGGGTGGAGCCCGCGCGCGCCTGCAGCGAGGGACTCAGGTAGAGGTGGGATATGCCAAGGTCCCGCAGGTAGGGGACCAGCTCGGCAGCGGCGGCGAACCCGAACTCCGGCGTGAGCTGCAGCCGGTAGGTGGCGCGCAGCTCGGCGCTCATGTGTCGCGCTTGAGGACGAGCAGCGAGCGCGCCGCCACCGTCACGGCGGTATGCGCATCGTGGCGGGCGCTGCCGGGCTCCGCGGTCGGGTCCGAGGTGTAGAGCTCGAACAGCCAGCCCGCCGCCATGTAGCGCCGCGGCAGCATGAACTCGCGTTCCTCGCCGGAGGCGTTGAACAGCAGCAGGAACGAGTGGTCGGTGATCTGCTGCCCCTGCGGCCCGAGATTGGGGATCGTGTCGCCGTTGAGGAACAGGCCGAGCACCGGTTCGCCATCGGCCCAGTCCTTCTTGGTCATCTTGTGGCCGTCGGCGCGGAACCACCAGGCGTCGGGCAGCGCCTCACCGTCGACCGCGCCCTCGAGGAAGCTCTCGCGACGGAAGACAGGGTGCTTACGGCGCAGCACGATCAGCCGCTTGGTGAAGCCGTGCAATACGTTGTCGTGGCTGGCCCAGTCATACCACGAGATCTCATTGTCCTGGCACCAGGCGTTGTTGTTACCGCCCTGGGTGCGGCCGTGCTCGTCGCCACCGAGCAGCATCGGCGTGCCCTGCGAGAGCAGCAGCGTCGCGAGGAAATTCCGCTGCTGCCGAGCGCGGAACTCGCGGATCCCGGCGTCGTCGGTCGGCCCCTCCGCGCCGCAGTTCCAGGCACGGTTGTCGTCGGTTCCGTCCTGGTTGTCCTCACCGTTGGCCTCGTTGTGCTTGTCGTTGTAGGAGACGAGGTCGGCCAGCGTGAAACCGTCGTGAGCCGTGACGAAGTTGATCGACGCGAACGGGTCGCGTCCGTCGCGTTGATAGAGGTCGGAGGAGCCGGAGAGTCGCGAGGCAAAGTCGCCGCAGTTGGCCTCTCCGCGCCAGAAGTCGCGCATGGTGTCGCGGTACATGCCGTTCCATTCGGACCACAGCACCGGAAAGTTGCCGACCTGGTAGCCGCCGGGACCGACGTCCCAGGGCTCCGCGATCAGCTTGACCTGCGAGAGCACCGGATCCTGGTGGATGATGTCGAAGAACGACGACAGCCGGTCGACATCCCAGAACTCGCGCGCCAGCGCCGCCGCCAGGTCGAAGCGAAAACCGTCGACGTGGCATTCGATCGCCCAGTAGCGCAGTGAATCCATGATCAGGCGCAGCACGCTCGGATGCAGCGGATTCAGCGAGTTGCCGGTGCCCGTGAAGTCCATGTAGTGGTGCAGGTCGTCGGGCACGAGCCGGTAATAGGCCATGTTGTCGACGCCCTTGAAGGAGAGCATCGGGCCGAGATGGTTGCCCTCGGCCGTGTGGTTGTAGACGACGTCGAGGATCACCTCGATGCCGGCGCTGTGAAGCGCCTTGACCATGCCCTTGAACTCGCGCACCTGCTCGCCGCGACGCCCGGTGGCGGCGTACTCGGAATGCGGCGCGAGGTATCCGATCGTGCTGTAGCCCCAGTAGTTCGAAAGGCCGCGCTCCACCAGGAATGACTCATCCGAGATGTGGTGGATCGGCAGCAGCTCGACGGCCGTGACACCCAGGTCCTTGATGTACTCGAGCGCCGGCTCCGATGCGAGGCCCGCGTAGGTTCCGCGTAGGTCCTCGCGGACCTCCGGGTGCGTCATCGTGAAGCCGCGCACGTGGGTCTCGTAGATCACCGTGTCCGCAAACGGGATCCGCAGCGGCTGGTCGCCCTGCCAGTCGAAGCCGCCGTCGACCACGACCGACTTGGGGATCGAGGCGGCGTCGTCCTCGTCGTCGAACTCGAAGTCGTCGTCATCGCTGCCGCCGCTGGGCACGTAGGGCAGCACGTTGCCGTCGGTGGTGAAGTCGACGAGGCCCTCGATCGACTTCGCGTAGGGATCGATCAGCAGCTTGGTCGGGTTGAAGCGGTGACCGGCGCCGGGCTCGTAGGGGCCGTGGACGCGGTAGCCGTAGCGCTGCCCCGGACCGACGCCCGGCAGGTAGCAGTGCCAGTTCTGCGCCCGGCGGTTGGTGACCGGGATGCGCTGCTCGTTGTCGTCGTCGTCGAACAGGCAGAGCTCGATGGACTCGGCGTGCTCGGAGAACAGCGAGAAGTTGGTGCCGCCGCCGGCCCAGGTTGCTCCGAGTGGGAATGGGCGGCCGGGCCAGACGTCCATCAGGTCCTCTGCTCCCGGGGCTCGAGCAGTGCGCCGCTCAGCGGGGGCAGGGTCAGCCGGCCGCGGCGCAGCGTGACCGCCTGATGCGTGCCCAGGATCACGCGCGTTCCCTGACTCGGGAGTTGACGCTCGTCGCTGCCGAAGTTGCATACAAGTTCGTATACCCCTCGTCGCACCCGCAGCCACCGCGCGCCCTCATCGAAGCTGATCTCGCCCACACCCTCTGAGGTAAGCCGGGGGCGCGCGCGCAGCAGCGCCGCGTACAGCGACGCGAGCGCCGGATCGACACGGCGCGACAGCTTCGACGCCTCGAACGTGGCCGGGTCCTGCGGGTCTGGGACCTCGTGCCCGAACGACGCGAAGGCCGCGAACTCCGCCCGCCTGCCCTTGCGGGTGGCATCGGCGATGCGCTTGTCGATGTGGTCGCAGAAGAACTGGAAGGGAGCGTCCTCGCCGTACTCCTCGCCCATGAACAGCATCGGCGTGAACGGCGAAAGCAGCACGCAGAAGGCCGCGAGCGGACGCGCCGCCGCCGGCAGCCGGTCGCCGAAAGCACGGTTGCCGACCTGGTCGTGGTTCTGGCCGAAGACGACAAACCGCCTTGGCGGCACATCCTCGGCGGGCGCACCGAAGCGGCGTTGGCGGAACTCGGAGTAGCCGCCGTCGTGCACGTGCGGGCGATGGAAGGCCTTGACCAGCTGCCCGACCTGGCCGAACTCGGCGTAGTAGGCATCGTGTTCGTCGGTGATGAGGGTTCGCAGCACATGGTGAAAATCATCGGCCCAGGCCGCGTCGCAACCATAGCCACCCCGGCCGGACGGACGCATCACCCGCGGGTCGTTGAGGCCGCTCTCGGCGATCACGAACTTGCGCCGCCCGAGCGCGTGGACCCTGCGGGCGACCGCTTCGACGATGTGCTCGACGCTCGAATCGAAGATCGCGTGGATCGCGTCGAGGCGCAGCCCGTCGCAGCCGAAGTCGCGGATCCAGCCCTCGGCCGACTGCAGCACCCACTCGCGCACCGGGTCGCAGTCGCCGTCGTCGTAGTTGATGGCGCGCCCCCAGAAGGTCTCGTACTTGTCGGTGAAGTACGGCCCAAACGCGTCCAGGGCCGCGTTCCCGGACGCGCCGACGTGGTTGAAGACCACGTCGAGGATCACCGCCAGTCCATGGTCGTGGGCGGCGTCGATCAGCTGCTGCAGCCCCGGCGGCCCACCGTAGGATGACTGAGCCGCACTCAGGTAAACACCGTCGTAGCCCCAGCCGCGCTCGCCGGGGAACTCGGCCACGGGCATGATCTCGATCGCCGTGATGCCCAACTGCGCCAGCGCCGGCAGGTGCGGGATCGCGCCCGCGAACGTCCCCTCCGCGCTGAAGGTGCCGACGTGCAGCTCATATATCACCTGTTGATCAAGGGGCCGTGGCGTGAACCGCCGGGGGGCGACGGGGCGGGGCGGCGTGGGCGCGTAGACGCGCGAGGGGCCGCGCAGCCCGAGGGGCTGCCAGCGGCTGGCGGGGTCCGGCAACCGGCGGTTGCCGATCAGGTAGCAGTAGTCGGTGCCCGGTGGGGCCGGCACGGCGACCTCATAGATCCCATATCCGGCGTGCTCCAGCGGGAGCGCGCCGGAGACAGAACGACTCGACCAGTTGCCGGGACGTCCCGGGTCGAGGACCAGCTTCGGCTCGCTGCGGGGCGCCCAGACGCGGAACTCGGTGCCCCCGTCCTCCCGCGGACGGGCGCCGAACGGGCGCTCCCAGGGGTAATCGCTCAATCGTCCGGGACCAGCCACAGCGCCGCCAGGGGCGGGATCGTGAGCTCCGCCGAGTACGGCTGTCCGTGCCATGGAACAGGCTCGGCCGCGATCCCGCCGAAGTTGCCCTGGTCGCTGCCGCCGTAGAAGCGCGAGTCGGTGTTGAGCGCCTCACGCCAGCGACCGGCGCGGGGCAGGCCGACGCGATAGCTCGAGCGCAGCACCGGGGAGAAGTTGCCCACGAACACGAGGACGTCGCGGCCGCCCTCCGACTGCCGTGCGAAGGCGACGAGATTGGCGTCGGCGTCGCCCGACTCGAGCCAGAAGAAGCCGTCGGGCTCGAAGTCGAGCGCCCACAGCGCCGGCTGCTCGCGATAGGCGCGGTTGAGGTCGCGCACCAGCGCCTGCACGCCCGCGTGCTCGGGCGCCTCCAGCAGCTCCCAGGGCAGTGAGCTGGTGGCGTCCCACTCGTGCTTCTGCGCGA